>DASYJS010000062.1:0-6712 GCA_035996225.1 Mycobacterium sp.
CGGCAAGTCGGGGCGGCTGATCGGAAACCTGGCCGGGTTGCTGGCGACGCTGAAGGCCCAGCCGCTGGCGTACAACCGTGACCTGCAGGAAGACAAGGAGCCGGTGTTCGATTCGGTGGCCCAGCTGGAGCTGCTGTTGCCGGCGATGGCCGGGCTGGTGGGCAGCCTGACGTTCCACGTCGAGCGGATGGCGGCGTTGGCCCCGGCCGGCTACACACTGGCCACCGACATCGCGGAATGGCTCGTCCGCCAAGGTGTCCCATTTCGATCGGCGCACGAGGCCGCCGGTGCGGCCGTGCGTGTCGCCGAGGGCCGCGGTGTGGGGCTCGAGGAGTTGACCGACGACGAGCTGGCCGCCATCAGCCCCGAGCTGACGGCGCAGGTCCGTGAGGTGCTGACCATCGAGGGTTCGGTGTCCTCGCGCGACGCCCGCGGTGGGACCGCGCCCAGCCAAGTCGCCGTCCAATTGCGCGGCGTCCTGGACAGCGCTGCGGAGCTGCGGTCGCGGCTTAGCGGGTAATTCGAAAGATGACTCGCACCGCGCAACTCGCGGTTTGCTGTGGCGATTCTCTCAGGTCAGCGCCATTTTGCGGCACGACCCGCCCAAGCGGCCTAAACTTGGGGCTCGAAGCCATCGGGTTGAACCATTCGACCTGCATGTGCGTCACCAAGGGGTGGGACCAATGAGCGTCATCGCAGGCGTGTCCGGTGCGTTGCCGCCGTATCGCTATTCCCAAAGAGAACTCACTGACTTTTTCGTCCGCATTCCGGACTTCGAGGGCTACGAAGACATCGTTCGGCAGCTGCACACCAGCGCCAAAGTCAACAGCCGCCACCTGGTCATGCCACTGGAGCGCTATCCCACGCTGACCGACTTCGGCGTCGCCAACCAGGTCTACATCGACAACGCCGTTGACCTGGGCTGCGAGGCGCTGTTAGGCGCCCTGGACGAGGCGGGTCTGCAGCCACGAGACCTCGACGTGCTGATCACGACGACGGTCACCGGCCTGGCGACCCCGTCGGTGGACGCCCGGATCGCCGGCCGGCTGGGGCTGCGTGACGACGTGCGGCGGGTGCCGCTGTTCGGCCTGGGCTGCGTGGCCGGGGCGGCCGGCGTGGCCCGGCTGCACGATCATCTGCGCGGTACGCCGGACGGCGTGGCGGCCCTGATCTCGATCGAGCTTTGCTCACTTACCTACCCCGGATACAAGCCCTCGCTGGCGGGTATGGTCGGCAGCGCGCTGTTTGCTGATGGCGCTGGTGCGGTGGTAGCCGTCGGCGAGCGTCGCGCCGAACAAATCGGTGCGGGCGGCCCGGAGATCCTGGATTCGCGCAGCCATCTCTATCCCGATTCGCTGGGCACCATGGGCTACGACGTCGGCACCACCGGTTTCGAACTGGTGCTGTCGAAGGACGTCGCGGCGCTCGTCGAGCAATACATCGAAAACGATGTCACCCAGTTTCTGGGAGCGCACGGCTTGACCACGACGGACGTCGGCGCCTACGTGAGCCACCCGGGTGGTCCCAAGGTCATCGAGGCGATCGACGCGGCGCTTGACCTGCCGCCGGAGGCCCTGGAACTGACCTGGCGTTCGCTCGGCGAGATCGGCAACCTCTCGTCGGCGTCGGTGCTGCACGTGCTGCGCGACACCCTCGCCAAACCGCCGCCCAGCGGAAGCCCCGGTCTGATGATCGCGATGGGACCGGGCTTCTGTTCGGAACTCGTGTTGCTGCGCTGGCACTGATGCGGGCGTGCGGACTCTTCTTCGGCTCGTAGGCAATCGAACTGTTGAGTTCGAGTTTCTCGGGTGCAGATATCTTGCATTTAGGCGCGATTGCGCGGCTTCGCCCGTTGGGTTGGGCAGCACGGAAGGTCGGGGTCCATGAACACCACTCCTGAAGAGCTGGTCAGGGCCCTCCGCACGTCGCTCAAGGAGAACGAGCGGCTGAAGCGGGAGAACCGCGAGTACCTGGCTTTGCTAACCAAGGAAGCGACCGAGCCGGTGGCTTTGGTGGGGATGGCGTGCCGCTACCCGGGTGGAGTGGACTCCCCGGAGGCCTTGTGGGAGATGGTGGTTGAGGGACGCGATGTCGTGTCGGATTTCCCGGCCGACCGCGGCTGGGATGTGGCCGGATTGTTCGATCCCGATCCCGATGCGACCGGCAAGTCGTACACGCGCAGCGGCGGATTCCTCGCGGATGTCGCCGATTTCGACGCGGCATTCTTCGGGATCGCACCGAGCGAGGCGCTGGCGATGGATCCTCAGCAGCGCTTGTTGCTGGAGGTGTCGTGGGAGGCGTTGGAGCGGGCCGGGATTGACCCGGTCACGTTGCGGGGTTCGGCGACGGGCGTGTTTGTCGGGGTGTTCCACGGTTCGTATGGGGGCCAGGGACGGGTGCCCGGGGACCTGGAGAGATACGGGCTGCGAGGTTCGACGCTGAGTGTCGCGTCGGGGCGGGTCGCGTATTCACTGGGGCTGGAGGGCCCGGCGGTGTCGGTGGATACCGCGTGTTCGTCGTCGTTGGTGGCGTTGCATCTGGCCGCGCGGTCGCTTCGGTCGGGCGAGTGCGATGCGGCGCTGGTCGGCGGCGTGACGGTGATGGCCACCCCGGCGATGTTCGTGGAGTTCAGCCGGCAGCGGGCGCTGTCGGCCGACGGTCGATGCAAGGCGTATGCCGGTGCCGCCGACGGAACCGGCTTCTCCGAGGGCGTCGGAGCGCTGGTGCTGGAGCGGCTGGCCGATGCGCGGCGGTTGGGCCATCGGGTGTTGGCGGTGGTGCGGGGCTCCGCGGTCAATCAGGACGGCGCCTCCAACGGGCTGGCGACCCCCAACGGACCGGCGCAGCAGCGGGTGATCCGGGCGGCGCTGGAGAGTGCGCGGCTGGGTACGGCGGACGTGGATCTGGTGGAGGGCCACGGGACCGGCACCACGTTGGGCGATCCCATTGAGGCCCAAGCGATCTTGGCGACATACGGGCAGGGTCGGCCGGCCGATCAGCCGCTGTGGTTGGGGTCGATCAAGTCCAACATGGGCCACACGTCGGCGGCGGCAGGAGTCGCCGGTGTGATCAAGCTGGTGCAGGCGATGAGCCACGGCGTGATGCCCAAGACGCTGCACGTGGATGTGCCTACGCCGCATGTGGATTGGTCGGCCGGCGCGGTGTCGTTGCTGACCGACCCGCAGCCGTGGCCGCTGCGGGATCGGCCGCGGCGGGCGGGCGTGTCGTCGTTCGGGATCAGCGGGACGAATGCGCATGTGATCTTGGAACAAGCTCCGCCGGTGGAAAGCGTTGGGGGCGGTACTGCTGATAGCGACATGCCGGTGGTTCCGTGGATACTGTCGGCCCGTTCCGCCGAGGCGCTGGCGGGTCAAGCCCAGCGGTTGTTGGCACACGTGCAGGCCGATCAGCACCTTGGTGCTACCGATGTGGGGTGGTCGCTGGTGGCGACGCGCTCGGTGTTTGAGCATCGGGCCGTGGTCGTCGGGGCTCGCGACGAGCTGATGGCGGGGCTGGCCGGGTTGGCGTCCGGTGATCCGGGCGCGAACGTCATGGCGGGCCGTGCGCAGACCGTCGGCAAGACGGTGTTCGTCTTTCCCGGTCAAGGCTCGCAATGGATCGGTATGGGAGCCCAATTACTCGACAGCTCGGAAGTATTCGCCGAGCAGCTGGCCCGCTGCGAGAAGGCGCTCGGCGAGCACGTGGAGTGGTCCCTGATCGATGTGATCCGTGGCGCGCCGGGCGCGCCGGGGCTCGATCGGGTGGATGTGGTGCAACCGGTGCTCTGGGCGATGATGGTGTCGCTGGCCGAATTGTGGCGTTCGGTGGGCGTGCATCCCGATGCGGTCATCGGCCACTCGCAGGGCGAGATCGCGGCGGCGTATGTGGCCGGTGCGCTCTCGCTGGAGGATGCCGCTCGGGTGGTGGCGTTGCGCAGTCGGCTGTTGGTGCGGTTGTCGGGGGCTGGGGGCATGGTCTCGCTGGCATGCAGTCTGCCGCAGGCACGCGAGCTGTTGGTGCGGTCGGGCGACCGCCTGAATATCGCCGCTGTCAACGGCGTTTCGGCCATCGTCGTCTCCGGAGAGGTCGACGCCCTGGAGGAGCTGATGCGGCGTTGTGAGGGGTCCGACGTGCGAGCCCGCAGGATCGATGTCGACTATGCCTCGCATTCGGCGCACGTCGACGCGATTCGCGAGCCGCTCGCCCAGGCCTTGACCGGCATCGAGCCACATTCCTCGTCGGTGACCTTCTTCTCAACCGTCACCGGCGAACCCATCGACACCGCTGGTTTGAACGCCGACTACTGGTACCGCAGCATCCGCCAGACTGTGCAATTCGAACAGGCGGTGCGCACCGCGAGCGACGCCGGGTACCGGGTGTTCATCGAGTCCAGTCCGCATCCGGTGCTGATCGCCGGCATCGAAGACACGGTCGCCGACCGCAACCTCGCCGATGCCATCGTCATTCCGTCACTGGGGCGCGACGACGGCGGGCTGGACAGGTTCTGGTTGTCCGCGGGCCAGGCCCACGTCGCGGGCGTGGCCGTGGACTGGCGCTTGGTGTTCTCCGGCGGATGCCACGTCGAGTTGCCGACGTATGCGTTTGCGGGGCGGCGATTCTGGTTGCCGCCGTTGGGTGTTGGTGACAGCGACCTGGGTGGCCTAGGTTTGGCCGGAGCCGAGCACGGGTTGCTGGGCGCCGTGGTGCAGCGGCCCGATTCCGGTGCCGTGGTGCTGACCGGCCGGCTGTCGCTGGCATCGCAACCGTGGCTGACCGATCACGCCGTCTCCGGGGTGGTGTTGTTCCCGGGGGCCGGGTTCGTGGAGTTGGCGTTGAGGGCCGGCGACGAGGTCGGTTGTGCCGTGGTCGACGAGCTGACGCTGTCAGCGCCGCTGCTATTGCCGGCAGCCGACGGCGTCCAGGTGCAGGTCGTCGTGGGTGCCGCGGGTAGTTCTGGTCACCGTTCCGTATCGGTGTATTCACTTGGTGCGCAGTCAGATTCGGAATGGGCGCTGCATGCCGAGGGCGTATTGAGCAGCACGGGCGCGGGCAGCCCGGGCGCGGACTTGTCGGTGTGGCCGCCGACGGGAGCAGTAGCGGTGGATGTGGCCGACGCGTACCAGCAGCTGACCCGGCGTGGATACGAATACGGTCCGGCGTTTCAGGGTCTGCAAGCCATGTGGCGCCTCGGGAACGAAGTCTTCGCCGAAGTCGCCATACCCGAGGTCGCCGGAGTCAAGGTCGGCAGCTTCGGAATTCATCCGGTGCTCGTGGATGCCGCGCTGCACGCGATGGGAGTGGTCGGCGACCAGGCCGAGACGATGCTGCCGTTCTCCTGGCAGGGAGTCTGCCTGCATGCTGCTGGGGCGTCGCGGGCCCGCGTCCGGATAGCACCGGTCGGCGTGAGCGCGGTCTCGGTGGACTTGGCCGACGGCGCTGGCCTGCCGATTCTGTCGGTGCGCGAATTGGTGGTTCGTCCCGTGTCCGCCGCGCAACTCACAGCGGCGGCAGCGGCCCCCCGGGCCGGCGGCGGGCTGCTCGAGGTGACGTGGTCGCCGGTGTCGTTGGAGCCCAACGCTGTTGCCGACGAGGACGTGACGGTGTGGGAGCCGAGTTTCGGGGCCGGTGACGCGGTTGGGTCGGTGTATGCGGCCGCTCATGAAGCGTTGGGTGTGTTGCAGTCGTGGCTGGCCGGTGACGATTCGCGGGTGCTGGTTGTGCTGACGCATGGTGCGGTGGGGTTGGCCGGTGAGGATGTCACGGATCTGGCCGCTGCGGCGGTCTGGGGGTTGGTACGTTCGGCGCAGGCCGAGCAGCCGGGCCGGGTGGTGTTGGTCGATTCCGATGGATCCTTGGACGTCGCGGACGTCATCGCCTGCGGTGAACCGCAATTGGTGGTGCGCTCCGGCATCGCACACGCGGCGCGGCTGACCCCGGCGCGGTCGGTGTCGGCGTTGCCGGCAGGGCAGTGGCGGATGACCGTCGGTGGCGGCGGCACCCTGGAAGATCTGGTGGTGCGCCCGCTTCCCCGCGCGGAGCTGGGTGCCGGGCAGGTGCGGGTGGCGGTGGCCGCGGTCGGAGTGAACTTCCGGGATGTGCTGGTGGCGTTGGGAATGTATCCCGGCGGCGGCGAGCTGGGCGTCGAGGGCGCCGGCGTGATCGTCGAGGCCGGAGCCGGAGTCCAGGGGCTTTCCGTGGGCGATCCGGTGATGGGCTTGTTAGGGGTCGTCGGTTCTGAGGCCGTTGTGGATGCGCGGTTGGTGTCCGCGGTGCCCGCCGGATGGTCGTTGGCGCAAGCCGCCAGTGTGCCAGTGGTGTTCTTGACCGCCCTCTACGGACTATCGGTATTGGCCGGTGTCAAAGCCGGTGAACGGGTCCTGGTGCACGCCGCCACCGGTGGGGTCGGCATGGCGGCGGTGCAGTTGGCCCGGCATTGGGGTGCCGAGGTATTCGCCACCGCTAGTCGCGGCAAGTGGGACACGTTGCGCGCGATGGGGTTTGACGACGACCACATCGGCGATACCCGGACCGTGGATTTCGAGGAGAAGTTCCTGGCGACCACCGGCGGCGCCGGGGTGGATGTGGTGCTCAATTCGCTGGCCGGGGAGTTCCTCGACGCGTCGTTGCGGTTGTTGGTCGGTGGCGGGCGCTTCATCGAGATGGGCAAGACCGACCTTCGCGACCCCGAGACGGTGGCCCAACAACACCACGG
>DASYJS010000063.1:0-4649 GCA_035996225.1 Mycobacterium sp.
AGTTGAGGCCGAAGCTCGTCGAGGGGACGAAGGTCTTCACGGTCGCGCCGCTCTCCGTGTCGATCACGTATACGGTGGGGGCGGCGACTTGCGTGTGGGTGCGCTGGTCGAAACCGGAGTCGTAGTAGGCGAGGAAATGCCCGTCAGCGCTGACGCTCGGAGGCGTGGCGCGATCCGCGGTGTTGGGGCTAGGAATGTCCGTGACCGTGCCGGTGAGCGTGTCCACCTTGACCAAGTGATTCGAAAAACCGCCGTTAATAAACACAAACTGAAGGTCGAACAGGAAACGTCCGTCGGCGGTGAGCGTGGGCGCGGTCGCATTCGTTTGCGCAACGATGATCTCGCTGGTCGGCGGAAGGACCGGCACGTCGGCGTGGGGCAGGATGGTGACCGGAAGGTCGCGGGTCGTGGCCACTCCCGTCGTCTCGTTGATGGTGGTCACATGCAGCGTGATCCCGGGATCGTCGGCGCTCGTCAGCTGCAGGGAAATCGAGTCGAGGCCGCCGTGGCTCACCTCGACGGGCCCGAATGTCACGGCTCCGTTCACGATCGCGCGCTCGATGCCGTTGCTGAAGAGCTTTGCATCGGCGGGCAGGCCGCTGATCATGACGTCGGTCGGCGTTCCGGCCACGACATCATGGGTGAGGAACAGCCCGGGCAACAGGATCGGCTGATCCTCGGGTCCGGCTACCGCGACCGTCACCGCGAGATCACGGCTGACTGTCGCCGGAGCGGCGCTCCCATCGGTCGAGGTCGCCGTGACGTGCAACACGAAGCCCCCGCTGGCCCCGTCGTTGGATGTGGGCGTGATGGTCAGTCCGTCGAGCGCGCCGGCCGCGACCTGCTGGCCCGTGAAGGTGATGCTGCCATTGGCGAACGACAGGGTGCCGTTATGGTTGGAAAGCCTTGCGTCGTCCGGGATGCCGCTGATCTTTAGCGTTCCCACCGCATCCGGATCGACCTCGCCGTTCTGGAACAGCGCCGTGATCGACAGCGGGATCGGCAAATTCTGGCTACCCGAGGCCTGCGCGACCGTCAGGCTCACCTCGGAGTGTCCCGCCACCACGACATGGATGTCGCCTTTGGTCGTGTTGCTGCCGCGGCCGTCATCCGCGGTCGCGGTCGCGTGCAGGGTGAGCTGGGTCCCATCCGCCGAGGTCGGCGTGATCGCCAACCCATTGAGGGCGCCGTTCGCTATGTCCTGCGCGCTGAAGGTGATGCTGCCGTTGGCGACGGTCAGCGCGCCCTGGCGGTTGCTCAAGACGGCGTCGGACGGGATGCCGCTGAGCACGAGGGAAACCGCGGGCGGGCTGGATTCGACCTCCCCGGGTGCGACCGCGATGTTGATCGGGATCGGCTGGTCCTCGCTGCCGCTGGCGTCCTGCAGCGTCAGGATCGGCGCATCGGGCTGGACCACGACCTTGATCTCGCCGACAGGCGCCGAGGTAATGACGGGTTGGCCGTTCACAAAGTCGCTCAGATAATCGGCGCTGACATGCAGGGTGAATCCAGGCTCATCCGCCGCGGTCACACGGATCGCCAAACCGTCGAGAGCATGCCAGAGGGCGACAGCAGCGAAGTCGAGCGTGACGCTGCCCGCCGTCGGATGAAACTCCGTGACGACCTGCTCGGCTCTGACGACCTCCGTGACGATCAGGACCGCGTCGTCGGGGATGCCGCTGATGGTCACGTTCGAGCGCGGCGAGGGACTCGTCAGCGCGCCCGGCAAGCCGGTCAGGACCATCGAGGTGAGCGACGGCAGGGCGATCGTATGGTCCTCGACGCCCGACACCATGAGGGGCGGCGCGACCGCGATGGTGATGTCCTCGGCGCTCGTCGCGCTCGCGGTGCCGTCCTTTGCGGTCACGGTGACGTGCAAGGTAAAGCCCGGCTGGTCCGCCGCGCCGGGCGTGATCATGAGCCCGGCGAGGGCGTTGTTCGCGCTCGCCGCGTCGATCGTGGTCGTGTAGCTGCCGTTCGCGACCGCGTAGGTGACGCCTCGGACATCGCTGAGGACGGCGTCGGGCGGGATGCCGCTGATCGTGATCGTCAGCGAAGCGTCGGGATCCTGGGCTCCGGTCTCGCCGAGCTGCGGCAGCATGATTGCGAGCGGGATCGGGTTGCCGGCGGCGCCGGCACGGATATGGAGGTCGCTGACGAAGGTCTCGGTGTGGTCGCCGGGCGCGCCGGGAGCCAGCGTCCCCGAGGAGCTGTCGAAAGCGACCAGTCCCGCATCGCTGACGCTGGGGTCGGAGCCGTTGCTCGCCACGACCGTCAGCGCGCCGGTGAGCAGATCCTTCACGAAGACTTTTTGGCCGCTGCCGCTCGCACCCGAAACCTGGAAGAAAAAATGGATGCCGTCGAAGAATTGTATGTTTTGTGTCTCATGGGCATTGCTGGTGAAGACGACGAAGCGGCCATCCGTGCTCATCGATGGCGTGGAGAAGGTTGCCCCACTGGGATCGAAGAGAGGGTTCCCGCTCGCGTCCGTCGAAACGAGCGTATCCCGGCCGGTCGTGACGTCGTGGACGTAAATCCCGACGAAGTTCAAGCCGTTGGTGGCTGGTGAGAAATACGCGATGTGGGCGCCGTCGCCGCTGATCGCGCCAAATGCACTGCCCGTCGACGTCACGGCGCCGTTGATCAGCGGGAACATGTCAGGCATGTATTTGACCACGGGGCCTGCAACCCGGAGGTCTCGGATAATAGTGAAGTTGGAGTTGGAGACGCCGTCGCCCCGGCTCGGGTCGACATAGAAAGCCACCTCGCGTCCGTCGGCGCTGATCGACGCATGATCGATGTCCGCGGCAGGCGCATAAAGCATCCCTAAACTGCCGCCCGTATTATTGACGAAGGTCGTTTGAACGGAGGCGCGGCCGGCCGAGTCGGAGGAGACAAGCTGGAAATCGGTCTGGCCCCCCAGATCCACGCGAAAGACCTCGGCTTCAACGCCGAGGTGGGAGTCGGCCACAAACATCGAGCCGTTATCGAGAATGGTGGCGTGGTCGTTCAGGCCCGGGATCAGGTTCGACGCCATGCTGGTGATGACGACGTAACGGCCGTCGGCGCTGAGCGCGTGGCTGGATATGAATGCGCCGCCGTTATCCGCCGCCACAAACTGCGTCTGCGCCGGGTCTGCCCAATGGGCCGATAGGATTCTGAGCTCGCCCGTGGCCACGTTCTTGGCGTAGACCTGCATGGAGCCGTCGAGCCCCAGGGTCCCGGGTGGCGCCAGATTGGTGGCCCTGCTTTCGAACACGACCCAGACGCCGTCGGCGCTGATGCTGGGGTTGAGGGCGCTGGCATTGGCCGAGCCCGAGACCAGTACGATCTCGCCGGTCTGCAGGTCTTCGCGGTAGATCTGTTGAATCGGCGGAGCGTTAAGCAGATTTGTCAGATTGGTCGCGGAGCTTGTGAAGACGACGTAGCGGCCGTCATCGCTGATCAGCGGCGCGCTGCTGTCGGCGTTCGCTTCGCCGTGCGGCCCGGTCGACGCCAGCACGGGATTGAGCACCGGGGCGTCCGCGTCCCCCACCACCGTGACGGTGAGCGGGTGGCTGGTCGCGGTGTGGTCCGGGCCGTCGGTGGTGATGGCGCTGACCGTCAGGGTGAATTTCGGATCCGTGCCCGGCCCGGGGTTGACGCCGTCCGCCGAGGTCGGCGTGATCGTCAGCCCGTTGAGCGCGCCCGCGGCAAGCTGCTGGGCCGTGAAGGTGATACTGCCGTTGCTGAACGACAAGGCGCCGCTGCTGTTGGCCAGCGTGGCGTCGGACGGGATGCCGCCGATGGTGAGCGACGTCACGAACGCATCGGGATCGTTGGTTTCGGTCACCACCGGCATCGAGATCGAGAGCGGGATCGCGGTATCCTCGAGGCCGCTCGCGTCGTGCACCGTGAAGGTCGGACCGACCGGACCGACCGTGACGGCGATATCGTGGCTGATCGAGGCCGGCGTGGCGGTGCCGTCGCTCGCGCTCGCGGTCACGTGCAAGGTGAAGCTTGCGGCAGTGCCGTCGCCCTTCACCGTGAGGTCCGCGAGGTCGGCCGGATCGACCGCCCAGGCCGTAAAGCCGGTGTCCGGATCGGTGAACGCGATGGCGCCGTGGTTGAGGCTCACGCCCGGCGGCACCTTGTCGATCAAGATCGAGAGCAACGAGTCCGGGTCGTCTACCTCGGTGAGCGCCGCCGAAATGCCGAGCGAGATCGGCTGATCGACATCACCGTTGAGGACGACGGTCGGCACGTTCAGGTTCGGGGTTTCGGCGACCGGCGTCACGTCGACATGCAGGGTCTTGGCGACCGTGGCGGTCTGCAGCGGATCGAGCGGCGTCCCGGGAGTCTCCCCGTCGATCACCGTCGCCGTCACCGTGAGATCGAAATGCTGGGTCTCGCCGTCGCTCACGAGCGCCAGGCCGGCGAGCTGGGCCGGGGTCAGCGTGATGCTGCCATCGGTGACCGTCAGAACATCGTGGGCGGTGTTGCTCAGCGTCACGCCCGACGTCGGCAGGCCCGCAATGGTGACGGTCTGCTTAGCATCGGCGTCGGCCTCGAAGGCCGCCATGATGCCGAGCGCAATGTGGATGTCTTCGTTGCCGGCCACATGGCCGATGCCCGACGTCACCGACGGCAGGGTCAGCGTCGGCGCCTCC
>DASYJS010000064.1:0-12027 GCA_035996225.1 Mycobacterium sp.
CCAGATGAACCGCAATTCGCCCATGGGCATGGTGCTCGACGCCGTTCCGGTGATCCCGCCGGAGCTGCGCCCGATGGTTCAGCTCGACGGTGGCCGTTTCGCCACGTCCGACCTGAACGACCTGTACCGCCGCGTGATCAACCGCAACAACCGCCTCAAGAGGCTGATCGACCTCGGCGCGCCCGAGATCATCGTCAATAACGAGAAGCGGATGCTGCAGGAGTCGGTGGACGCGCTGTTCGACAACGGCCGTCGCGGCCGCCCGGTCACCGGGCCGGGTAACCGTCCGCTCAAGTCGCTGTCGGATCTGCTCAAGGGTAAGCAGGGCCGGTTCCGTCAGAACCTGCTCGGTAAGCGCGTCGACTACTCTGGCCGTTCGGTCATCGTGGTCGGCCCGCAGCTCAAGTTGCACCAGTGCGGTCTGCCCAAGCTGATGGCGCTGGAGCTGTTCAAGCCGTTTGTGATGAAGCGGTTGGTCGACCTCAACCACGCGCAGAACATCAAGAGCGCCAAGCGAATGGTGGAGCGTCAGCGTCCGCAGGTGTGGGATGTGCTCGAAGAGGTCATCGCCGAGCATCCCGTTCTGCTGAACCGCGCACCGACGCTGCACCGTCTCGGCATCCAGGCTTTCGAGCCAATGCTGGTGGAGGGCAAGGCTATTCAGCTGCACCCGTTGGTGTGTGAGGCGTTCAACGCCGACTTCGACGGTGACCAGATGGCGGTGCACCTGCCGTTGAGCGCCGAGGCGCAGGCCGAGGCTCGCATCCTGATGCTGTCGTCGAACAACATCCTGTCGCCCGCATCCGGCCGTCCGTTGGCCATGCCGCGATTGGACATGGTGACCGGGCTGTACTTCTTGACGACCGAGATCGACGGGTCGGACGGCGAATACCACGCGGCCGCCACGGATCAGCCGGAGATTGGCGTGTATTCCTCGCCGGCCGAGGCGATCATGGCCTCGGATCGGGGCGTGCTCTCGGTGCGGGCCAAGATCAAGGTGCGGTTGACCCAGTTGCGTCCGCCGGCTGAGATCGAGGCCGAGCTGTTCGGCCTAAACGGTTGGCGGCCCGGTGATTCGTGGCTGGCCGACACCACGCTGGGCCGGGTGCTGTTCAACGAGCTGCTGCCGCTGGGCTACGCGTTCGTGAACAAGCAGATGCACAAGAAGGTGCAGGCTGCCATCATCAACGACCTGGCCGAGCGCTACCCGATGATCGTGGTCGCGCAGACCGTCGACAAGCTCAAGGACGCCGGTTTCTACTGGGCGACCCGAAGCGGTGTCACGGTCTCGATGGCCGACGTGTTGGTTCCGCCGCGTAAGAAGGAGATCCTCGACCACTACGAGGACCGGGCCGACAAGGTCGAAAAGCAGTTCCAGCGTGGTGCTGTGAACCGCGAGGAGCGCAACGAGGCGCTGGTGGAGATCTGGAAGGAAGCCACCGACGAGGTGGGTCAGGCGCTGCGGGAGCACTACCCCAGTGACAACCCGATCATCACGATCGTGGAGTCGGGTGCCACCGGTAACTTCACCCAGACTCGGACGCTGGCCGGCATGAAGGGCCTGGTGACCAACCCGAAAGGTGAGTTCATTCCACGCCCGATCAAGTCCTCCTTCCGTGAGGGCCTGACCGTACTGGAGTACTTCATCAACACCCACGGCGCTCGAAAGGGCTTGGCGGACACCGCGTTGCGTACCGCGGACTCCGGCTACCTGACCCGTCGTCTGGTGGATGTGAGCCAGGACGTCATCGTCCGCGAGCACGACTGTGAGACCGAGCGCGGCATCATGGTCGAGCTGGCCGTGCGTCAGCCTGACGGCACGCTGATCCGTGACCCGTACATCGAAACCTCGGCGTACGCACGGACTTTGGGTGCTGACGCGGTCGACGAGACCGGCAAAGTCGTCGTCGCGCGCGGTGAAGACCTGGGTGACCCGTCGATCGACGCTTTGCTCGCGGCGGGCATCACGCAGATCAAGGTGCGCTCGGTGTTGACGTGTACCACCGGCACTGGTGTGTGTGCGACCTGCTACGGGCGTTCCATGGCCACCGGCAAGCTGGTCGACATCGGTGAGGCGGTCGGCATCGTGGCCGCGCAGTCCATCGGTGAGCCCGGCACGCAGCTGACTATGCGTACCTTCCACCAGGGTGGTGTCGGTGAGGACATCACCGGCGGTCTGCCGCGTGTGCAGGAGCTGTTCGAGGCGCGGGTGCCGCGAGGCAAGGCACCGATCGCCGACGTCACCGGGCGGATCCAGCTCGAGGACGGTGAGCGCTTCTACAAGATCACCATCGTTCCTGACGATGGCGGCGAGGAAGTCGTGTACGACAAGCTCTCCAAGCGGCAGCGGCTGCGTGTGTTCAAGCACGAAGACGGTTCCGAGAAGGTGCTTTCCGACGGCGACCACGTCGAGGTGGGCCAGCAGCTGATGGAAGGCTCCGCCGACCCGCACGAGGTGCTGCGTGTCCAGGGTCCGCGTCAGGTGCAGATCCACCTGGTTCGGGAGACCCAAGAGGTCTACCGGGCGCAGGGTGTGTCGATCCACGACAAGCACATCGAGGTGATCGTCCGCCAGATGCTGCGCCGCGTGACCATCATCGACTCGGGCGCGACGGAGTTCTTGCCCGGGTCGCTGATCGACCGCGCGGAATTCGAGGCATCGAACCGCCGCGTGGTGGCCGAGGGCAGCGAGCCCGCGGCCGGTCGTCCGGTGCTGATGGGTATCACGAAGGCATCGCTGGCCACCGACTCGTGGCTGAGCGCGGCGTCGTTCCAGGAGACCACGCGTGTGCTGACCGACGCGGCAATCAACTGCCGCAGCGACAAGCTGCAGGGTCTGAAGGAGAACGTGATCATCGGAAAGCTGATCCCGGCGGGTACCGGAATCAACCGGTACCGCAACATCCAGGTGCAGCCGACCGAGGAAGCCCGTGCCGCGGCGTACACGATCCCGTCCTACGAGGATCAGTACTACAGCCCGGACTTCGGTGCAGCCTCCGGTGCTGCGGTTCCGCTGGACGACTACGGCTACAGCGACTACCGCTAGTCAGTAACGAAAAAGCCCCGGGTTTCGCCCGGGGCTTTTTCGTGCACTCTCGCGGCCCCTCACTAGACTGGCCACCGTGCTGATCGGTTCACATGTCAGTCCGCAAGACCCGCTGGCCGCGGCGGAGGCCGAGGGCGCTGACGTAGTACAGATTTTCCTCGGCAACCCGCAGAGTTGGAAGGCGCCCAAGCCGCGTGAGGACGCCGCCGTGCTGAAGGCCGCGGCGCTGCCGATCTACGTGCATGCGCCCTACCTGATCAATGTCGCGTCGGCGAACAATCGGGTGCGGATCCCGTCGCGCAAAATCCTGCAGGAAACCTGCGACGCGGCCGCCGACATCGGCGCTGCGGCGGTCATCGTGCACGGTGGCCACGTCGCCGACGACAACGACCTCGATGAAGGTTTCCAGCGCTGGCGCAAGGCGCTCGATCGGTTGGAGACCAACGTGCCGGTGTACCTGGAAAACACCGCCGGCGGCGACCACGCGATTGCCCGCCACTTCGACACGATCGCCCGGCTATGGGATGTCATCGGCGACACCGAAATTGGCTTCTGCCTGGACACCTGCCACACCTGGGCGGCCGGTGAGGCCCTGATCAATGCCGTCGATCGCATCAAGGCCATCACCGGCCGGATCGATCTGGTGCACTGCAACGACTCCAAGGACGAGGCTGGCTCGGGCCGGGACCGCCATGCCAACTTGGGCACCGGCCAGATTGATCCCGACTTGCTGGTAGCGGCGGTCACAGCCGCGGGCGCGCCGGTGATCTGTGAAACCGCCGACGAGGGCCGCAAAAACGACATCGCCTTCCTGCGAGACAAGACCACCGACTGAGTCCGAGCCGGCCCCTGGCGGCGCGTCGAACGTCGAGTTGTTGCGGCATATTGCCCGGATTTGGCGCAGTAAGTCGACGGTCGAGGCCTGGTATTACACCTCTTGTGCGGTTGTAGGAAAAATGTAATATGGGTGGCATGTCAGACACGCATGTCGTCACCAATCAGGTTCCGCCGCTGGAGAACTACAACCCCGCGACCTCCGCGGTTCTTGTCGAGGCCCTGATCCGCGAGGGCGGGCAATGGGGTCTGGAAGAGGTGAACGAGGTTGGGGCACTCTCGGCCAGCCACGAAGCGCAGCGCTGGGGTGAGCTTGCCGACCGCAACCAGCCCATCCTGCACACCCACGACCGCTACGGGCACCGCGTCGACGAGATCGAGTATGACCCGGCCTACCACGAGTTGATGCGCGCGGCGATCGCGCACGGAATGCACGCCGCGCCGTGGGCCGACGAACGCCCGGGCGCACACGTGGTGCGGGCCGCCAAGACCTCGGCGTGGAACGTGGAGCCGGGCCACGTCTGCCCGATCTCGATGACGTATGCCATTGTCCCGGCGCTGCGCTACAACCCCGAGCTGGCAGCCGTTTACGAACCGCTGCTGACCAGTCGGGAGTACGACCCGGAGCTCAAGCTGGCCACCACCAAGGCCGGCATCACCGCGGGCATGTCGATGACCGAGAAGCAGGGCGGCTCCGACGTACGCGCCGGCACCACCCAGGCGACCCCCAACGGCGACGGCACCTACAGCCTGACCGGTCACAAATGGTTCACCTCGGCGCCGATGTGCGACCTCTTCCTGGTCCTCGCGCAGGCACCGGGCGGACTGTCGTGCTTCTTGCTGCCGCGGATCCTGCCCGACGGCAGCCGCAATCGGATGTTCTTGCAGCGCTTGAAGGAAAAGCTCGGCAACCACGCCAACGCCTCGAGCGAGGTGGAGTACGACGGCGCCGTCGCCTGGCTGGTGGGCGAGGAGGGCCGCGGGGTGCCGACCATCATCGAGATGGTCAACCTCACCCGCCTGGACTGCACGCTGGGCAGTGCCACCAGCATGCGCACCGGGCTGACCCGTGCTATCCACCACGCCCAGCATCGAAAAGCGTTCGGCGCCTACTTGATTGACCAGCCGCTGATGCGCAACGTGCTGGCCGACCTGGCCGTCGAGGCCGAGGCCGCCACGATCGTCGCGATGCGGATGGCCGGTGCAACCGACAGCGCGTTGCGCGGAGACCAGAAGGAGGAGTTGCTGCGCCGGATCGGTTTGGCGGCCAGCAAGTACTGGGTGTGCAAGCGCTCCACCCCGCACGCCGCCGAAGCGCTGGAATGCCTGGGTGGCAACGGCTATGTCGAAGAGTCCGGGATGCCGCGCCTGTACCGCGAGGCACCGCTGATGGGCATCTGGGAGGGTTCCGGCAATGTGAGCGCGCTGGATACGTTGCGCGCCATGGCCACTCGCCCGGAATGTGTCGAGGTGCTTTTCGCGGAGCTGGACGAGAGCACAAGTCAGGATCCGCGGCTGGGCAGCCACGTCGAACGGCTGCGGCAAGACCTGACCGACCTGGACACCATTGCCTACCGTGCTCGCAAGGTTGCCGAGGACATCTGCCTGGCGCTGCAGGGCTCGCTGTTGGTGCGCCACGGCCACCCCGCCGTCGCCGAGGCATTTCTTGCGACCAGGCTCGGCGGCCAGTGGGGCGGCGCGTTCGGCACCATGCCGACCGGGCTGGATCTGGCGCCCATTCTGGAGCGGTCCCTGGTAAAGGGCTGAGCCGCACCATGACTCATGCGATCAGACCGGTCGATTTCGACAACCTGAAGACGATGACCTACGAGGTCACCGATCGAGTTGCGCGGATCACCTTCAATAGGCCGGAGAAGGGCAACGCGATTGTCGCCGACACCCCGCTAGAGCTCTCGGCGTTGGTGGAACGGGCCGATCTTGACCCGAATGTGCACGTCATCCTGGTATCGGGTCGGGGCGAAGGCTTTTGCGCGGGCTTCGATTTATCCGCCTACGCTGACCGCACCGGCTCGGCCGGCGACGCGGGTCTCAAAGGCGCCTATCACGGCACCGTGCTGGACGGTAAGACCCAGGGCATCAACCACCTGCCGGATCGCCCGTGGGACCCGATGATCGACTACCAGATGATGAGCCGATTCGTGCGCGGCTTCTCCAGCCTGATGTACGCGGACAAACCGACGGTGGTCAAGATCCACGGCTATTGCGTGGCCGGCGGTACCGACATCGCGCTACATGCCGACCAGGTGATCGCCGCCGCCGACGCCAAAATCGGTTACCCGCCCACGCGGGTGTGGGGTGTTCCGGCGGCGGGCCTATGGGCGCACCGGCTCGGTGACCAGCGCGCCAAACGTCTGCTGTTCACTGGTGATTCCATCACCGGCGCGCAGGCCGCCGAATGGGGGTTGGCCGTTGAGGCGCCGGATCCGAAAGACCTCGATGAGCGCACCGAGCGACTGGTGCAGCGGATCGCGGCGGTGCCGGTCAACCAGCTGATCATGATCAAACTTGCGCTGAATTCGGCTCTGCTGCAACAGGGTGTGGCCACCAGCAGGATGGTCAGCACGGTGTTCGACGGTGTCGCCCGGCACACGCAAGAGGGGCACGACTTTGTTGCCGATTCGGTCGAACACGGCTTCCGCGAAGCGGTACGGCATCGCGACGAGCCGTTCGGTGATTACGGCCGGCGGGCATCCGAGGTATAAGCCATGCCGAATATGACGGCGCGTTCCGTGGTGCTGAGTGTGCTGCTCGGTGCCCACCCCGCCTGGGCAACTGCGAGTGAATTGATCAGACTGACAGCAGATTTCGGAATCAAGGAGACGACACTGCGGGTCGCGCTGACCCGGATGGTCGGTACCGGCGACCTGATCCGGTCCGCCGACGGCTATCGGCTCTCGGATCGGCTGCTGGCCCGTCAAAGCCGCCAGGATGAGGCCATGCGGCCGCGGACCCGCGCCTGGCGCGGATACTGGCACGTCGTCATCGTCACCAGTGTGGGCACCGATGCCCGCACCCGGGCCGCGCAGCGAGCCAGTATGTACCGCAAGCGTTTCGGTGAACTGCGCGAAGGCGTTTGGATGCGGCCCGACAATCTCGACCTCGACTTGGAGCCCGACGTTGCCGACAGGATGCGGGTGTTCAAGGCGCGCGACGACGGGCCCGAGCAGCTGGCCGCGCAGCTGTGGGATCTGCCCGCGTGGGCACAGGCCGGTCACCGGTTGCTTGACGAGATGACCGAGGCCTCCGACATTCCCGGCCGGTTTGTGGTGGCCGCTGCGATAGTTCGGCACCTGCTCACCGACCCGATGCTGCCCGCCGAGCTGCTGCCCGACGATTGGCCGGGCGCGCGGCTGCGCAGCGTCTACCACGACTTCGCGACCGATCTGCTCGAGCGACGCGATACAACACAACTCCTGGAGGCGACATGAGTGATCCGGTGCGGGTGGAGCGCGACGGCGCGGTGACCACGGTGATCCTCAACCGCCCGAGCGCGCGTAACGCCGTGAACGGACCGACCGCTACCGCGCTGCATGCGGCGTTCGAGGAATTCGACCGTGACGATTCCGCTTCGGTGGCCGTGTTGTGGGGTGAGGGCGGAACATTTTGCGCAGGAGCCGATTTGAAGGCCTTCGGCACGCCGGAGGCCAATGCAGTGCACCGGGACGGTCCCGGCCCGATGGGCCCGTCGCGAATGGTGTTGTCCAAGCCCGCGATTGCCGCGGTGAGCGGCTACGCAGTCGCCGGGGGTTTGGAGCTGGCCCTCTGGTGCGATCTAAGGGTCGCCGAGGAGGATGCCGTGTTCGGTGTGTTCTGCCGCCGGTGGGGGGTACCGCTGATCGACGGCGGCACCGTGCGGCTACCGCGCCTGATCGGTCACAGCCGGGCGATGGACCTGATTCTCACGGGCCGCGAGGTGGCGGCCGAGGAGGCGCTGGCGATCGGGCTAGCCAATCGGGTCGTCCCCAAAGGCCAAGCGCGACAGGCCGCCGAGGAGTTGGCCGCGCAACTGGCCGCCCTGCCCCAGCAGTGCCTGCGAGCGGATCGGCTTTCGGCGCTACATCAATGGGGGTTGCCGGAATCGGAGGCAATCGACTCCGAATTCGCCAGCATCTCGAAAGTTGCCGTGGAGGCCAATGAAGGAGCAAGCCGGTTCGCCGCCGGGGCCGGCCGCCACGGAACCCCTGCCGGCTAGTCGGTCACCCCGAGACGGGTTCAGCTCCCCTTGTTGATGGTGTTACCCGAGCCGAGGTTGTCCACCTTGGGGTCGCCGTCTTTGTAGGTGATGGTGTTGTCGAGCCCCAGCACCGTGATGCGGGTATCGACCTTGTCGACGGTGATCTTGTTGTTCGCTCCGCCGATGCTCACCGTCGCGCAGGTGCCGGTGACGGTCAGGGTGTTGTTGGAACCGGCGACATTCAGCGATTTGCCGGCGGCGCAGTCAAGCGTGGCCGTGGTCCCCATCGACCCGTAGTTCAGCGTGTTGCCGACCTCGACGGAAGCGGTGGTGCTTTCGCCGCTCGTCCCCGTTGTCGGCGCGGCCGCCCCGCTGGTCGTCGAGGGTGCGCTGCTCTTCGTCGTCGTCGTAGTGGGGCCCCCGGGCGGGTTGGCGGTTGAGCTGCAGCCGGCCAGCACTACCGCCGCGGCGGCCGGCGCCAAGGCGAGTGCCGCGAGCCTGGCCGAACGCTCAGTGATGTGGACGCGCATATTCCCCTCCTCTATACCCCAACTGGCAGATGCCGTGCCTCAGCCAGGCACCTGTTGCAGCCGGTTGGTCATTCCCAGCTCGCGACCGCGGTCCCAGAGGGCCGGCGCGCCGTTGTGATAGAAGACGGTCTGGTCATAGCCGTACACCGTGATGTCGTGCGTGACCGAGTCGGCGATGATCGTGTTGCCTGAGCCCATCACCGTCACCGCCCAGCAGTTACCCATCGCATTGACGGAATTCCCGGTGCCATTGACGATCAGGGTCGCGTCGTTGCAGTCCAGGGTCTGCTGGAGGCCCTGCCCGATGACGTGGGTGTCGCCGTTCTTGGCAAGCGCGGCCGGCGGTGGGGCGGCGGGTGTGGCTGCGATGGCGATGACACAGGTTGCAAGCGACCCGGCGACAGTTGTCCAATGCACGGCGGGCCCCCCTTCGCTCGGTATGTCTCTGGCGGGTATCTGCTCGACTGAGCCTACGTGTATTTGCCTGCTCGATGGCAACCTTTTTCGTCGCGGCCAACCGTGTCCCGACCCGGATCCGCCGGAGTAGATTGGCGACTCCGTCAACTAGAGTCATTCGTTGACCTTCACCTAGTCACCGCAATCGAGGGGCGATCGCCATGGCAGTTCATCCGGAACAGCCGTCGGCGGCAGGGCGCCAACGTGGCGGCAGATCCCCGTCCCGGCCGGCCAAGCTGAGCCGCCACGGCATCGTCGAGGGCGCGCTGGCGTTCCTGGACCGGGAGGGCTGGGACTCGCTGACCATTAACGCGCTGGCGATGCAGTTGGGCACCAAGGGGCCGTCGCTCTACAACCATGTGGACAGCCTGGAGGACCTGCGCCGCGCGGTGCGGATCCGAGTCATCGACGACATCATCACGATGCTGAACCGGGTCGGTGAGGGGCGCTCTCGTGATGACGCCGTGCTGGTCATGGCCGGTGCCTACCGCAGTTATGCCCATCACCATCCCGGGCGCTACTCGGCGTTCACCCGGATGCCGCTGGGCGGTGATGACCCGGAGTACACGGCGGCCACCCGGGGCGCGGCCGCACCCGTGATCGCGGTGTTGTCCTCCTATGGCCTCGACGGCGAGGAGGCTTTTTTCGCGGCGCTCGAATTCTGGTCCGCGCTGCACGGGTTCGTGTTGCTGGAGATGACCGGTGTCATGGACGATATCGACACCGATGCGCTGTTCACCGAGATGGTGTTGCGGCTGGCGGCGGGCGTGGACAAGCGCGCCCCCCTGGACGGTGCTCCGCCAAAATAGCGGCCGACCGGACACTAGTGCTGAGGTGAGCGGTTGGGTCCAGCGGCCGCTTTGACCTGCCAGACCAGCGGCGGGTATCGTAGTAGCTCGTGCCTGGCGGCTTACGGCGCCTGACGTAAGGAAGTGGATGCCGGGCGAATTCGCATGTCCACTACGCATCGGATGAATTCGGTGCTGGGCGCGTGCGACACACCCGGCTGCGGGGTAATGCGGCGGGGCATAACTGCAGTACAGAGACTTAAGAGCGCCAAGAAGACTTCGAAAACAGAAAGCCGGTAGATGCCAACCATTCAGCAGCTGGTCCGCAAGGGTCGCCGCGACAAGGTCGCCAAGGTCAAGACCGCGGCCCTGAAGGGCAGCCCGCAGCGCCGTGGCGTATGCACCCGCGTGTACACCACCACCCCGAAGAAGCCGAACTCGGCACTTCGGAAGGTCGCGCGCGTCAAGCTGACCACGGGGGTCGAGGTCACCGCCTACATCCCCGGCGAGGGTCACAACCTGCAGGAGCACTCGATGGTGCTGGTGCGTGGCGGTCGTGTGAAGGACCTGCCCGGTGTGCGCTACAAGATCATCCGCGGCTCGCTTGACACCCAGGGTGTCAAGTCCCGCAAGCAGGCCCGTAGCCGCTACGGCGCCAAGAAGGAGAAGAGCTAATGCCGCGCAAGGGCCCCGCACCCAAGCGGCCACTGGTCAACGACCCGGTCTACGGATCGCAATTGGTAACGCAGTTGGTCAACAAAGTTCTGCTGGACGGGAAGAAATCGCTGGCTGAGCGCATTGTTTATGGTGCGCTCGAACAAGCCCGCGACAAGACCGGCACCGATCCGGTCGTCACGCTGAAGCGCGCCATGGACAACGTCAAGCCGGCCCTCGAGGTCCGCAGCCGCCGCGTCGGTGGCGCCACCTACCAGGTGCCCGTCGAGGTGCGTCCGGAACGTTCGACGACGCTGGCACTGCGCTGGTTGGTCAGCTTTTCCAAGCAGCGCCGCGAGAAGACCATGATCGAGCGGCTCGCCAACGAGCTGCTGGACGCCAGCAATGGTCTAGGTGCCGCCGTCAAGCGACGTGAAGACGTCCACAAGATGGCCGAGGCGAACAGGGCCTTCGCGCACTACCGCTGGTAGAGCGAAGCGCGGCTCCCGGAGCCGCGAAGGCGGCTACACCAGCGAAGATGCCGGGCGCAAACCGACAGCGAACTAACTACGCAATCGAAAGAGTGGGAAGACTTCTGTGGCACAGAAGGACGTGCTGACCGACCTCACGAAGGTCCGCAATATCGGCATCATGGCGCACATCGACGCCGGCAAGACCACGACGACCGAGCGCATCCTCTACTACACCGGGATCAGCTACAAGATCGGCGAGGTGCACGACGGCGCCGCCACCATGGACTGGATGGAGCAGGAACAGGAGCGGGGAATCACCATCACCTCCGCCGCTACCACCTGCTTCTGGAACGACAACCAGATCAACATCATCGACACCCCGGGCCACGTCGACTTCACCGTCGAGGTGGAGCGCAGCCTGCGCGTGCTCGATGGTGCCGTCGCGGTATTCGACGGCAAGGAAGGTGTCGAGCCGCAGTCCGAGCAGGTCTGGCGGCAGGCCGACAAATACGACGTCCCGCGGATCTGCTTCGTCAACAAGATGGACAAGGTCGGCGCCGACTTCTACTTCTCGGTCAAGACGATGGAAGACCGGCTGGGCGCCAACGTCATCCCGATCCAGCTGCCCGTCGGCTCCGAGGGCGACTTCGAGGGCATCATCGACCTGGTCGAGATGAAGGCCAAGGTATGGCGGGGCGAGACGAAGCTCGGCGAGACCTACGAGACGATCGATATTCCGGCCGAACTGCAGGAGAAGGCCGACGAGTACCGCAACAAGCTGCTCGAGGCCGTTGCGGAGACCGACGAAACGCTGCTGGAGAAGCACTTCGGCGGCGAAGAACTGACGATCGACGAAGTCAAGGGCGCCCTGCGCAAGCTCACCATCAGCTCCGAGGCCTACCTCGTGCTGTGTGGCAGCGCCTTCAAGAACAAGGGCGTTCAGCCGATGCTGGACGCGGTCATCGACTACCTGCCGTCGCCGCTGGACGTGCCGCCTGCCGTGGGCCACGCTCCCAACAAGGAAGACGAGTTGATCACACGCAACCCGTCG
>DASYJS010000065.1:0-3764 GCA_035996225.1 Mycobacterium sp.
CGTGCACGGTGCGGACCGTGTTGCACACGGCGGGCGAGTGGCGCATGCTCTCCTCGACCGCAGGCATGGCGAGTTCGGGATGCTCGCGTAGCAGCGCCCACTGTTCCGGGTGATCGAGCAGCACCTGCAAGGAAGCTGCCAGCTGATTGCGGGTGGTATCCGTTCCGGCAAGCAACAATCCGGCCACCGTCATACGCAGTTCGTCGGCAGTGAGCCGGTCGCCTAGAAAAGTCGGGTCCTCGGCGCGGATCAGATTAGAGAGCAAGTCGTCAGTCAGATGGTGTCGTCGTTCGGCGACCATCTCGTCGACATAGGCGTCGAGTTCGGTCCAACCGCCAAGTACCGCGGGCATTTCCTCGATGAGATTGACCGAGAAGTTGACCATTTTGAAGATGGCTTCGGCCCATCGTTCAAACTGCGACCAATCTGCGCGTGGCGCACCGAGTAACGCGCAGATGATCGGGATCGGATAGTGCCGGGCAATATCGGTGACGATGTCGCAGCGGCCTGCCTCGGCGACGCCGTCGACCAATTCGTTGACTACTTCGCCGATAGTGTCGTTTAGACGCGCGGTCGCCCGCGGTGTGAATGCCCTCGATACCAAGCTCCGCAGCCGGTGATGCTCGGCGCCCTCCGCGCAAATGATGCTGCCGACGACCCTGTCCCACAGGGGTCCGGACGTCACGCCTTGCGCGCTCAGATGAAGACCCGGGGGGATCACGAATCGGCTGTCGCGCAGAAGGCTTCGGGCGAGTTCATAGGAGAGCACTTCGGGACCGAACGGGCCGATGGCAATCGGGGCCCGCCGCTGCGCCGCCCGAATCCGGGTGTAGACCTGCTGCGGCGATTCGGTGATGTCATATTCGAGGGTCGGAAGTCCAGCTTCGAAGACACGGGGTGCACCGGTCGAGGCGATCATTTGCGCACCTGGGTGCGCGGCTGGACCAGGCCGAGATCCAACTGGCATTAACGCACGTCCTCTCAGCTACGTGCCAGCACTCCGCGCGGAAGTAGCAGTGGCAGGTCGGTGTAGGTGGCGATGCCGGGCGGCGCCGCGACGACAGCTGGTATCGCAGTGATGGCTGGCATGGCCGTGATGGTGAGGCCGAGCATGATGAAGTCGTCCAGCGTTTCGCCGACGAAGTCCGGCGGCGGCTCGAAGCTAAGCGTGCTCGTTATTGTGGGTCGGCCCTCAACCGTGATGGTGTAGCCGAAATCAGTCGACCAAGCCGGCTCCAACGATTGACCCTTGGTCCACACTCCACGGATCTCGATGACGTCGCGACCACCGAGAAACCCCTTCCAGCGGACATCGATGCCCGCGACGCAGCCCGCCGCGATGGTCCAGTCGCCGGGCAAATCGAGATCTTCGGTGGTCTGTGCATACTCGACGTCGCAGCGAATATCGTCGAGTTCTACTCCGAGGGCGTCGGCGACCAGAAGAACTGCTTCGCGGAAGATTCCAGATCCCTTCTCGGTTATCTCGCGAAGGTCCGTCCGGTCAATCGGATAGCCGAAGCCCATGGGGATTTCGGTTGCCGGCGAGTTGTAGATCGTCGTATCGAAAGACTCCGCAATGGATATCCGATCCACGCGGTCCGAGATCCCGGCCGTGACGATGGCGAAGAGCTGGATGAAGCCAGGATTGATGCCGCTGCCGAAGATCGTCGAATTGCCCAGCTCGCAGGCCTCGGCGATGCGACCACGGTCCTCACCCAGTTGATGGCCGGTGATGAATTCGGATGTGGTCACCACGTTGATGCCCGCGGCGAGAATGCGGACAAGCTCGTCGACCTTGGCGAACATCGGGTTGTACACCACACAGTCGGGCGCCAGCGCGAGCAGCGCATCGATGTCCTCGGTGGCCAGCACACCGAGTGTTTCGATCCCGCACAAATCACCGACGTCGCGGCCGACCTTCTCGGGAGACCATGCGTAACACCCGACAAGTTGCAGCGTGGGATTTGTCGCTACCGCATGTACCGACTTCTTCCCGACATTTCCCGTCGTCCACTGAACGACCCGGTAGGTCAACGGAAATGTCCCTTCGACAGCGCCCCTCGGCCCACGATGGTGGGCAGATCGAGGAACGTACGAATCCCGGGTGCCGCCGCACAGACCGGAGCGATCGCATGCACCGAATGCATAGCGGTGCCCAGGCAAGCCTGGTCGGTGTCGTCCTCGTCGTTGATAGCTATCCGTGATTCGAGCACCATCGACGGAAGGCCCTCGACCGTCACCTTCCAGCCTCGCCCGTTCGGCCAGTGCGGAGCCTGGTCTGGCCCGAGACGGGTGATGTGCTCGACGGTCAGGGCCCGACGGCCCTCGATGATGGCGGTGTAGGCGAATCGCACCGCCGACACGGTCCCGGCTTCCACGCGGCCCGCCTTGACCTCGATCGGTTTGTCGGTCGTGGCGACCCGGCGCTCCCAGACGTAATCCTCGATCGTGGCGCCGAGTCCTTCGGCGACCAACATCAGCGGGGCCTTGAACGACAGCGCGCCGATAGCGGGTTCGTCCATCGGGACCCGTGCCTCGGGCGGCTTACCGAAGCCCATGACGTCGAAAAGCACGAACGCCTGGTCGTAGGTGCTGTAGTCCATCAGCTCCTGCACCACCAGCGAGTCGATCCGACGGAACAGTCCGGACATGGTCAGCGGCAGTACTTCCGAGCCCCAGCCCGGTTCGATACCGGTGCCGTGAAACGAACTTTGCCCCTCGGCGCAGGCCGCTTCGATCCGTTCGACGACGTCCCCATCACAGCTCTTTGGGTAGATCCAAGCCGTCACGGCCGTCGACACCACGTTCTTACCCGAGGCCAGTATTCGGCAGACGTCGTCCAGCGCGACCGGTGGATTCCAGTCGCCCTGGGCGTGGTAGAGCACGCAGTCGGCATCCAGTGCCAGGATCTCCTCGACGTCTTTCGTTGCGATGACACCGATCGGGTCGATGCCGACGATCTTGCCGACATCTCTTCCGGCCTTGTCGTCGCTGTAGACCAGCGCCCCTACCAGTTCGAGGTCGGCGTGTTCGTGCACGGCCGCGACCGCGTGCTTGCCGACATTGCCGGTGCCCCATTGGATAACACGCAGTTTTCGTGTCATGGGTGCGGTGCCGCCTGCTGTGCGGCGGCGTGCTGGCGGGCGAGTCGGTCGTTGTGAATCTTGACCAGTTCGCGGAAACCGAGACGGTGATACTTGGGTATCGGCTGGATTCCCCACACGTCCTGCGCGGTGGCCTTCCCAGCGGCGCCCTCCGGTGGTCCCAACGGCGGATACGGGTACTGGCATTCCAAAGTGTCATTGGAGTAACGAATCTTCAGCAGCTCGCTGCAGATTTCGGTCAGGCTCAGGGTCGGGTATCCGTAGTAGACCGCCATGAACGGCAACGTAAACGCGCCTTCGATCACCAGGGCCACCAGGCACACCACGACGGCCCGCTTGATCCATCTGTGCATCCGTGCGTAGTACGGCGTTGTTCCCGGCTCGAGATCCTCGACATCTTTGGCCGGGTCTTTTTCCTCGGTCGGCGACGATGTTGTCATAGCAGCGCTCCTTAAACCTGTTCAGTCGGAGAAGATTTCGCGGTTAACCGTGTGCAGGTACGGGATCGCGAGGAATGGGGTGATGTAGAAGATGTCGTAGAGCCACCAGCCGATGACCGGGAACACGACACCGGCGTAGCGCACGTCGGCGAACATTGTCATGTTGAAGATGTAGGCGGACCAGATCACCACGCCCATCCAGCAGGTGACGACCATCCAC
>DASYJS010000066.1:0-12601 GCA_035996225.1 Mycobacterium sp.
GCCGGTCGGCCGGATGACCTGCTCGACGAACTCGCCGCCGGCCTGGCCCATCTCGTACGGGCCCGGCGTCGCGGACAGGTAGAGCGTCTGGCCGATCCGGTCGCTGAACTCCTCCCAGGTCAGCGGGCGGTTGTCCACCGCCGACGGCAGCCGGAACCCGAAGTCGACCAGGTTGCGCTTGCGCGACATGTCACCCTCATACATGCCGCCGATCTGCGGCACCGTGACGTGCGACTCGTCGATGACCATCAGAAAGTCTTCGGGGAAGTAGTCGATCAGGGTGGCCGGGGCGGTGCCGGCGCCGCGGCCGTCGATGTGGCGCGAGTAGTTCTCGATGCCGGAGCAGAACCCGACCTGCCGCATCATCTCGACGTCGTAGTTGGTGCGCATCCGCAGCCGCTGCGCCTCGAGCAGCTTGCCCTGACCCTCGAGTTCGGCGAGGCGCTCGGCGAGTTCCTGTTCGATCGATGAGATGGCATGCGCCATCCGCTCCGGGCCTGCGACGTAGTGGGTGGCCGGGAAGACCCGCAACGAGTCGACCTTGCGCACCACGTCACCGGTCAGTGGGTGCATGTAATAGAGCGCCTCGATCTCGTCGCCGAAGTACTCGATGCGCACGGCCAGTTCCTCGTACGACGGGATGATCTCCACGGTGTCGCCGCGCACCCGGAACGATCCCCTGGTGAACGCCATGTCGTTGCGGTTGTACTGCACGTCGACCAGCAGCCGCAGCAAGCCGTCGCGTGGCACCTCGTCGCCGACATTGAGCTCCACCGACCGGTCCAGATAGGACTGCGGGGTACCGAGGCCGTAGATGCACGACACCGAGGCGACCACGACCACGTCTCGCCGCGACAGCAGACTCGAGGTCGCCGAGTGCCGTAGCCGCTCGACATCGTCGTTGATCGAGCTGTCCTTTTCGATGTAGGTGTCGGTCTGGGCGATGTACGCCTCGGGTTGGTAGTAGTCGTAGTACGACACGAAGTATTCAACGGCGTTGTTGGGCAACATCTCCCGCAGCTCGTTGGCCAGCTGCGCGGCCAGCGTCTTGTTGGGCGCCATCACCAGGGTGGGCCGTTGCAGCCGCTCGATCAGCCACGCCGTGGTGGCCGACTTTCCGGTGCCGGTGGCGCCGAGCAGCACCACGTCGCGCTCCCCCGCCTGAATCCGCCGCTCCAGGTCGTCAATGGCGGCCGGCTGGTCGCCGGCCGGAGAATGCGGGCTGACCACCTCGAACCGGCCGCCGGCACGCACGACCTGGTCGACTGCGCGGTACTCCGAATGCGCGATTACGGGGTGTTCGGTGGCGAAAGCCATGTCACCAGGGTAGAGGCGATCACCGACAAGTGTGCCGATGCTGGCTTTAGGATGGCCGCAGCCGCAGCCACATCCGCCACACGAGTACCGCGCGGGGACCACCACCCGCTCCGCAAGCTCGATATCGCGGGTGATATCGATTTCGAAAGTCGTCTATCGATGCACGCACCGCAACGATCAGTGCCGGGTCCACATCCGGGTGACCGGATCGCATTGCAGCAGGTAGCCGTCGTTCGAAGTGGACATCGCGAACACCGGGACGTCGGGCAGGTCGCACGAGCTACCCGCGGCGTGCACCCCGGTCGCGATGGGGGCTTTGTCCCACGAGGTGCCTTCACACACGACCTGCTGATTGCTGGTCGGGTCGTACGCGAGTTTGTCGACGTCGGTGCACAACCCGCCGAGGACGGCCGGTGCCGGGTGCGCCGGTGTGGTCGATGTGTCAATGACCTGGTTGGGATCGGCCAGGGTGATCCCCGCCGGCGCGTCACCGACCCGGGTGGCCACGACGGGTACCCGCACCACCGCCCCCTGTGCGCCGCACTCGTTGCTCAGCGCGGTTTCGGTTTCAGTGCCGCGCAGGGTGCCGTCCGGTTGGGGGGCCAACGACCAGGCGACGGTCTCCTGCTGGGTGGCTCGCACTTGTCCGTTCGGCTGGCGGCAGCCGACCCGCTCTTGTTGAGGTGCGCCCTGCCAATATCCGCCCACGAAACGCAGAGTGTCGGTTTCGCCGCCGTCAGCGGCGCTGGCCACTTGGTGGTTGGCGTCGTCCAACTCGGCGCCGGTCGCCGCGCATCCGTTGGTGGTGCATGCGGAACGGAACGCCCACCAATTGGTGTCGGAGCCGTCGTGGCGGATCGGGACACCGTTGGTGGTCCGCTTGGTCCGGTCATAGGTCAATTGGTAGGTGCCGTTGAGGATAGGTCCGCCGGCCTTGGGCGCGACACTGGCAGCCGGCGTGGACGGTCGCGAAGCCAACGCGGGATTGGGTTGTGGGCTTGCCGGCTGGAAGGAGTACAGCGTCGACCAGGTTGCCGCTACGGCGATCAGCACCGCGCAGACCAGTGCGGCCGACCAGCGGGTCCTCGACGAGAACCGGTGGTAGGCAGCTGATACGAGGCCGCGGGCTCCGCGCCGACGGTGTGTCGAAACCGCGGTCCCACCGGCCTGCGTGCCCCGGGCAGCCTCGGCGACACCGTCGACGCGCTCACCGACGGCGGCGGCGAACGCGCGACACCGCTCGAACCGCTCGGTGGGTCGCTTGCCAAGGGCTTTGAAGAACACGTCGTCAAGGTGCGCCAATTCCGGACGATAGTCGCTGAGCCGCGGCGGCCCCTCGTGCAGGTGCTGGCTGATCACCGCGATCGGGTTGGAATGCTGGAACGGCGGCGCGCCGGTGAGTAGATGAAACGCCGTGGCGGCCAACGCATATTGGTCCGCGCTGCCATCGATGTTGGATCCGGTCAACTGCTCCGGCGCGGCGTAGGCGACCGTGCCGACGGCGACATTGGTCTCGGTGATCCCGCTGATGTTTCCCAGATGCCGCGCTACGCCGAAGTCCGCCAACAGGATTCGCCGTTCACCGTCCTCAGGATGGGTGAGCAGAATGTTGGCGGGTTTGACATCGCGATGCAGCAAGCCGCGATCGTGCGCGTAATCGAGTGCACCCGCCACGGCTTGGAGAATCGCGTACACCTCATCGATCGGCATCCCGTCCTGATAACGCTCTTTCACCAGCTTGGACGCGTCGGTGCCCTCGACGTAGTCCATCGAGATCCAGAGCTGACCGTCGAATTCACCACGATCGTGGACGCCGACGACGTGCGGGTGCCACAGCGTGGCGGCGAGATCGGCCTCCCGGTTGAATCTTTCGCGGAATTCGCTGTCCGCGGTGACGGCTTCGGCGAGGACTTTGATCACATCGCGGCGCGGCAGCCGGGGATGCAAAGCCAGATAGACCTCGGCCATCCCGCCGGCGCCCAGCGGCCGCAGGATGGTGTAGCCCGCGAATGAAGCGCCGTTGGCCATCGCACGGCGTGACCCGCTGACCTCGCTGCGCTCGTAGGCCGGCGCTTGCGAGGGTTCTGCGTTCGGAATCGAGTTGACCGGGGGGACGCGGCGAAACAGGTGTGCGACGGTCGCTGAAGGAAGCGATTGAAACCCCGCACGCAGCGCGTGACCGGCCAGTCGCGGGTTGCTCAGCAGCCGTCGGCCGCTGCCGCGGCGCGGCGTTGGGCGCTTCAGCTCGTCCATCTGTGATTGCCCCTCATGTCTCGGCATTCGTGCGCGTGTCGCCACTACTCGATGCGGCGTGGTGCTTGCTTTCCGGATGGGGCCGCGCCATTGCGTTGTCCCGGCACACCAAACTCTCACCCTTGGCGGCCCGGCCAGATCCCCCTCTGAGCGCTCCGGTTCGAATCATGCCGGATGCGTATAGGCGACAGGCTGCTGGACGCTATGAACTGGCTATGAAGCGGCCCAAAGCGACACAAAGCCAACTCACAGGTGAGTCCAATGGGGGGCACTGCCTCGGCGGGCCGATAATTGAGTAGTGAGTCGACCCGCCCCTCCTGTCCTGACAATCCGGCACGACGGGTCTCAACGAACCTTCCCTGCAGGTCACGAGGTGATGGTCGGGCGCGACCAGCAGGCGGACCTGCGCATCCCCGACCCGCGGATATCCCGCGCGCACCTGATCCTGCGCTTCGATCAAGGCCGCTGGCTGGCCATCGACAACGGCTCGCTGAACGGGACCTATGTCAATGGCTACCGGATGCCGGTCATCGACATCCACGACGGGCAGAGCATTCACGTCGGGAATCCCCAGGGGCCGCGGCTGACCTTCGCCATCGGACCGCAACAGGGTTTGATCACCGGCCCTTCCCAACCGAGGCCGACGCCGGATTCCGGTCCACCCACCGTCGCCTGGTCCGCGATGCCGGACCGGGCGACAACCACCGGGCAGCCGCTCCCGCCGCCGCCACGGCAGACCGGGAGCCAGCCCAACCCGGCGCCCCGGATGCCTCCCAAGCCACCACCGCGGCAACCCCAAATGCCAGGCCCGCCACGGCATCCCGGTACACAACCGCGCAAGGCACCGCCACGGATGCCGCCGCCGCGCGCGACACCGCCCGAAAAACTGACCGTCGTCAACGCCGGGTCGCTGGCCGGCGCGCAGACCGGACCGCCGCCCGGCACCGACACCGGTGTGCCGGCTGATGCGGACTCGAGGCCGCCCGCCGAGTCCACCGTGATTGACGCCAAGACGGCCGAGGTGTCGAACCTCACCACGCGTTTTATGAAGTTGCTCTCAGCACGCTCCTCGTCGGCCGCGGGCACCGCCGGCGCCATGACGATCGGGCGCGCGCTCGAGAACGACATCGTCGTCTACGACGTCCTGGCCTCGCGTCAACACGCGACGTTGATTCCCACGCCGCTGGGCATGGAGATCCGGGACAACAGCATCAACGGAACGTTCGTCAACGGCATCCGGGTCGGGTCGGCAATCTTGAGCGACGACGACGTCGTCACCATCGGCAACGTCGACCTGGTGTTACGCGACGGCAAACTGATCGAACGCAGCCAGGCCGCCACGCGCGCCGGCGGCCTGGAAGTGCGGGACGTCAAGTACGTCGTCGACAACGGCAAACAACTGCTGGACAACATCTCGTTGACCGCGCGTCCCGGGACGTTGACCGCCGTGATCGGTGGATCCGGCGCCGGGAAGAGCACCCTGGCCCGGCTGATCGCCGGATACACCACACCCAGCTCCGGCTCAGTCACCTTCGAGGGCCACGACATTCATGCCGAGTACGCGTCGCTGCGCAGCCGGATCGGCATAGTGCCGCAAGACGACGTCGTGCACCGCCAGCTGACCGTCAACCAGGCGCTGGGCTATGCCGCCGAACTGCGGCTGCCACCCGACACCAGCAAAGCCGACCGCGCCAAGGTCGTCACCCAGGTTCTCGTGGAACTCGACCTGACCAAGCACGCGGAAACCCGCGTCGACAAGCTGTCCGGCGGACAGCGCAAACGCGCCTCGGTGGCCCTGGAACTGCTCACCGGCCCGTCGCTGCTGATCCTGGACGAGCCGACCTCGGGCCTGGATCCCGCGCTCGACCACCAGGTCATGATGATGCTGCGACAGCTGGCCGATGCCGGCCGCGTGGTGATCGTGGTGACGCACATGCTGTCGTACCTCGATCTGTGCGACCAGTTGCTGTTGGTGGCACCGGGCGGCAAGACGGCCTACTGTGGCCCGCCGGACCAGATCGGTACGGCGATGGGCACCAGCAACTGGGCCAAGATCTTCACCAAGGTGGGCGCCGATCCCGAGGAAGCCAACCGGCGCTTCCTGGCCCGGAACGAGGCCCAGCGGCGGCCCCAAAAACCGTTGGTAGCCAAGGACGATGAGCCGGGCGAAATCGGTGAACCGGTCCATACCAGTGTGCGGCGCCAGATCTCGACGGTTGCCCGCCGGCAGATCCGCCTGGTCATCGCCGACCGCGCCTATTTCATCTTTCTGGCGCTGTTGCCGTTCATCCTGGGGTCGCTGTCACTGACGGTCCCCGGCTCGAACGGCTTCCATCTCCCCGGCGCCAACGCCGGCACACCCGACGAATCCGCCCAGATACTGGCGCTGCTGATGCCCGCCGCGGCGTTCATGGGCACCGCGCTGACAATCCGCGACCTGGTCGGTGAACGTGCCATCTTCCAGCGCGAGCAAGCGGTCGGGCTGTCCACCACGGCCTATCTGCTCGCGAAGACCGGGGTCTTTTGCGGGTTTGCGATCGTGCAGTCGGCGATCATCACCGCGATCGTGGTCATCGGCAAGAGCGCACCGAGCCAAGGGGGCGTGCTGCTGGGCCACGGCACGGTCGCGGCCACCGTCGAGCTGTTTGCGACCGTCGCGGCGACCTGTGTCGCGTCGGCCATCCTCGGCCTGGCCATGTCGTCGCTGGTGCGCTCCACTGAGCAGATTATGCCGCTGTTCGTGGTGGCCGTCATGGCCCAGCTTGTGCTGTGCGGCGGCATGGTCCCGGTGACCGGCCGACTCGGGCTCGATCAGCTGTCGCTCGTCATGCCCGCGCGCTGGGGTTATGCCGCGGCGGCGTCGACGGTCGACGCGCGGCACCTGGTACCGGATTCGCTGCTTTCCCAGGACCGGTTCTGGCAGCACACATCAAAGATCTGGCTGCTCGACATGGGCATGCTGGCGGGCCTGTCGTTGCTCTATCTCGGCTTTGTCCGGTGGAAGATCCGGCTGCGCCGCTGACCGCGGCGATCCCGAGAAGGTGACGCCATCCATCCACCGAAACACGAAACCTTCGACCTGGTCGCCCGCACCAACACCGATCCCAAAGGCATCGTGCGGGCGGTCGACGAGTACGCCATGCACCCCTGGGGTCTCTACGTCGCGCGGCCCACTCCCGGCCGGGCCCAGTTCCACTACCTCGAGTCCTGGCTACTGCCGTCGCTGGGCCTGCGCGCCACGGTGTTCCACTTCAACCCGGGCCACGAGCGTGACCACGACTACTATCTCGACCTGGGCGAATACACCCCCGGCCCGGGCGCCTGGAGCTCCGAGGACCACTACATCGACATCGAGGTACGCACTGGCTCCGGCGTGCGAGTGGCCGATGTCGACGAGCTGCTCGAGGCGGTGCGGCACGGCCTGCTGACTCCCGAAGTTGCCGAGCAGGCGGTGCGACGGGCGATGCACGCCGTCGAAGGTCTGGCCCGAAACGCCTACGACCTGCAGCGCTGGCTGGCCGGCGACGGTATCGAGCTCACCTGGCGCGGTGGGCCGACTCCAGACCGCCGAACGTCGACTTGACGTCGTGATTTCGCGGCGTTGGCAACAACAAGTCGAATTTCGGCGCCCGTGAACCCCGGCAGTTTCGGATCCTGCGCTGGGGTAACTCTCCGGTATGCCCTTGAGCGAATACCGGCGCAAACGGCGGTCCGGCCTTGGATCAGGCCTCAGCCCCGAGCCACACGGACGACTGGGACGTAAACGCCGAGCCGGCAAGAGCGGGCCCCGCTTCGTCATCCAGCACCACGCGGCCAGCAGCGACCACTACGACTTCCGCCTGGAAATCGACGGCGTGCTCGTCTCGTGGGCGATACCCAAAGGGCCGTCGACGAACCCGAAAGACCGGCGGATGGCCCGCCGCACCGAGGATCACCCCCTGGACTATGCGGGATTCGAAGGGGTCATCCCCGAAGGCGAGTACGGCGCCGGCCCGGTGATCGTCTGGGACCGCGGCAGCTACGCCAATGCCACCGAGCGCGACATGGCCGAATGCCTGGACCGCGGGCACCTTTCGTTCCGTTTGCAAGGCGAGAAGCTGCATGGCGGCTTTGCGCTCACCAGGATTCGCGAGGGCAAAGACGAGACCTGGCTGCTGGTCAAACGCAGAGACGAGGACGCCGACGCTCGGCGCAAACCAGTTAAGAGCCAACCCGAATCGGTGTTGTCCGGCCGCACGCTGGACGATCTGGACAAATCGTCATGACCGATCTCGCCGGTCTGCCCGACTCGGTCCGCGTGGCACTGCACGACGAGCCGGTTCCGGATTGGCGCGCCCCCACGCTGGCCACCCTGACCGACAAACGGTTCAGCGGCCCGCAGTGGATCTTCGAGCGCAAGTTCGACGGCATGCGCTGCCTTGCATTTCGCGACGGCGATCGAATACAGCTCCTGTCACGAAACCGCAAGCCGCTCAACGGAACCTATCCAGAACTGGTCGACGCACTCGCCGCGCAGCGCACCCGCCGATTCGTCGTGGACGGTGAGGTCGTCGCGTTCGAGCGACGTCACACCAGCTTCGCCCGGCTGCAGGGACGCCTGGGTATCACCGACCCCGAGGTGGCCCGCGCGTCGCGAATCCGGGTCTACTATTACCTTTTCGACCTGCTGCACCTCGACGGCAAGTGCACCACCGAAGTGCCGCTGAAGTGGCGCAAACGACTGCTGCGCGATGCGATCAGCTTCGACGATCCGCTACGCAACACCGCGCATCGCGTCGGCGACGGCCTGGCCGCCTACCAGACCGCGTGCAAGCGCGGGGACGAAGGAGTGATCGCCAAGCTGGCCGACTCCACATATGACTCCGGCCGGTCGAGGAATTGGCTGAAGTTCAAATGCGTCCGCGACCAAGAATTCGTTGTCGGCGGCTACACCAGTCCGAACGGCAGCCGAATTGCGTTGGGCGCGCTGCTCCTCGGCTACCACGACGGCAGCGACCTCGTCTACGCCGGCAAGGTCGGCACCGGCTTCGACGAGGCCACGCTCCAAAGCCTGCACGAGCGGCTGTCCCCTATCGAGCAGGACGCACCGCCGTTCACCCGGGGGCTGGTGCGCGAGAACGGCGCTCGCTGGGTGCGTCCGGAGTTGGTGGCCCAGATCGGGTTTACCGAGTGGACGCGCGACGGCAAGCTCCGCCATCCGCGATACCAAGGCCTGCGCACCGACAAGGATCCCGGCGACGTGGTACGCGAGACACACTGATGGCACGCATTGACGTCGAGATCACCCATCCGGATCGCGTCTTGTTCCCGGAGCCTGGAAAAGGTATCACCAAGCGGGAGCTGGTCGACTACTACGGCGAGGTGGCCGGCACCATGCTGCCGCACCTGAAAGGCCGCGCCCTGACCGTGCAACGATTCCCGCGCGGAATCGGCGAAAACGGCTTCGTACAACAGGATTTCGCCGAGACGTTGCCGGACTGGATGAGCGGTGTCGAAGTCGCCAAGGAGGGCGGCACCCTGGTGCATCCGCTGGCCGAACGCCCGGAGGCCCTGCGCTGGCTGGCGAACCAGAACTGCATCACCCTGCATGTGTGGCAATCGCGGCAAGACAAGCTGCACAACCCCGACCGGCTGGTTTTCGACCTCGATCCCTCGGACACCGATTTCGCGGTGGTGCGTGCGACCGCCCACACGATCGCCGACGTACTGGACGACCTGGGGCTGGCGCGCTACGTGCAGACCACCGGATCACGCGGGCTGCACGTCGTGGTGCCGTTACGCGCCGACGCCGACTTCGACACCGTGCGGCAATTTGCCCGCGATGTCGCCGAAGTCGTAGTAGCCGACGACGATGCACACCGCACCGTGGAAGCCCGCAAGGACAAACGCGGTAGCCGGATGTATCTGGACATCATGCGGAACGCATACGCGCAGACGGCGGTTGCGCCGTATTCGGTCCGAGCCCGCGCCGGCGCGCCGGTCGCCACCCCACTGGAGTGGGATGAACTGGACACTCGTGGCCTGCGTGCGGATCGGGCCACCATCCGCGACCTCCCCAAACGGCTGTCCGGGCAACGTGATCCGTGGGCAGACATGTCCCGGCACGCGCGCTCACTGAACGGGCCGCTAGAGCGGTTGGCGAAACTTCGTGCCTGAACTGCCCGATGTCGAAGGGTTTCGGCGCGAGCTGGCTAATGCCTTGCCCCGCCGCCGGATTCAGCACGTGCTGGTTCGCGACCCCGGCATTCTGCGCAACACCTCCGCCGCCACGCTCGACCGTCGCCTCGCCGGGCACCGCTTCCGCGCCCCGCGCCGCCATGGCAAGTGGCTGATACTGCCCACCGACGGCCCGACGCTGCTGATCCACAGCGGCATGACCGGACACCCGTACTACGCCAACACCGACGCCGAGCCGGAAAAGTATGAGCGGCTGGTGGTGTCGCTCGATAAGGGCGAACTCCGATACGCCGACCTCCGCAAACTGCGCGGGGTGTGGCTCGTCGATGGCGACGACGACCTCGCGGATGCGCTGGGCCCGCAGGGGCCCGACGCGCTGGGCATGGGCCTGCGCGCGTTTCGCGACGTGCTCGCCGGGCGGCGCGGCCAGTTGAAGCCCACGCTGATGGACCAGTCGGTGATCGCCGGCCTCGGCAATCTGCTCACCGACGAAATCTGCTGGCGGGCCAGGGTGCGGCCCACCCGCCCGATTGCCGACCTCGAAGCCGACGAAGTGAAGCGCCTGCACACCGCGATGACCCAGGTGCTGCGCACCGCGGTGCGACACGGCCGGGTGCCTCGCCTGTCGCGATGGCTGACCGGGGTGCGTGACGAACCCGATCCGAGTTGCCCGCGCTGCGGAACACGTCTCTCCCACGGTCGGGTGAGCGGCCGGATGTCGTTGTGGTGCCCGCACTGCCAGCCCTGACGGCTCGGGGAACTCGTGTGGTTCGCGGAGCGAGCTGGGCGTAATCTCAGCAGCTATGAACCCTCGTAAGCGCAGGTGGATGCCGGTGGTCGCGGTGACCGTGATAGCGGCCGGCTCGCAGTTGATTCCGGCAACGGCGCGCGCGGACCTGCACAACATCACCTACCGGGCCAGGATCGACGCACTGACGACCGGCAGTCAGGCCACCTTCATCATCAACGGCGGCCAGACGAACACCACAAACCTTCCTTCGGTGCCGGGCAACGCGTTCGAGGCCAACACCGTGTTGCCCGATCCGGGGCAAGCCGGCTTGCGGATTGTGCTTCATTTCCCGTACGCGGCGAACGTGCACTGCGAGATCGACGTCGACGACAGCGTTTTCACTCAGGCCGACCAAATGGTCCGGCCGGCACCCGGTAATTCCGATCCCAATAGCGGTGCGCTGCAATGCGGAGCACCGTTGCCCACTTAGGAAGCCCGGCTGAGGCCGACTGCCCGACTCTCCCCCGCAAGCGGGAGGTGCCCCCACCTCACCGCCTCGCGAGCTGCATCGTCGTCGAGCTAGGGCCGCCAGCCGGTGAAATCCGCCCACTCCCAGGCTCGGCGATAGGCGTCGGCAAACCACGGCTCCTTGGCTTCGACGTAGACCGTCGGGTCGCCGTCCGCACGCTCTTCGGCCGCGCGTTTGACACCCAGGTAATCCACCCGTTCCGCAGGGTTGGCGGCCAGCCAGTCAACGATCAGCAGGGCGAACTGCTGATTGGGCCAGCCATCCACCCTGATATGCACGTTCGTTGGGCGTCCGGGATCAGCCGAGGCATGAATTCGCTTGTGCCACACGGCCGGATCGTCGCTGTGGTCGTAATCGCTGACCGTGCTGCGGGCATCTGTCTTGACGTCGTCCTGCGTGATGTGTTCGATGCGCGGGTAGCCCGCCGACAGCAAGGCTTCGCCGAGTTCGTCTGCCACTGCTAGTGATTCGACGGTGAGCTGGATGTCGATGACGTCCTTGGCGTCGAATTCCGGCACCGCGGTCGATCCAATGTGGTCGACGCGCAACGCTTTGTGGCCGCACGTCGTCGCCAGCCGGGCAACGATGCGCCGCGCCTGATCAGGCCACGTCGGATCGGCCGGCACGACCCGCGCCGCTGCGCGGACGATCTGTCGCTGGGCCACGTTGTGGGCGAACGGCACGATGCGGTCGTTCCACACCTCACGGGCCCGCGTGACCAACTCCTCTTGGCTGCCCGAGTTATCCAGCCAGATATCGGCAACAGCACGCCGCTGGTCGTCGTCGGCCTGCGCGGCGATCCTGGCGCGAGCATCTTCCTCGGGCATGCCGCGCTGCTCGACCAGCCGTTGCAGCCGCAGCTCGACATCGGCGTGGACGATGACAACCAGCGGGAACAGCGGCGCCATACCGGATTCCACCAGCAGCGGAATATCTTCGACCACAACCGCGTCCTGCGGCACCGATGCGATGATCTCCGCGCGCCGCTGCCCCACCAGTGGGTGAACGATCCCGTTCAGCTTCTGGCGCGCCTCATCGTCGGCAAAAGCCTTGGCAGCCAACGCCGGCCGATCCAGCGATCCGTCCGGTTGCAGGATGTCCTCACCGAACGCCTCGACGAGCGACGCCAGCCCGTCGGTGCCCGGCTGGACAACCTCCCGGGCAATGACGTCGCCGTCGACGATGATCCCACCGCATTCCGCGAACGCGGCAGACAGCGCCGATTTCCCGGCGCCGATGCCACCGGTCAACCCGATGCGCAGCATCCGCGGAGGCGACTATGCGTTGCCGGCGAGCTTTTCCCGGAGAGCGGCCAGTTGGGCGTCGCTGGCCAGCGAACCGCCTGCGGCCTTCTCGGTGGGCGCGCCGTTGCCTGGTGCCTGGTCGCTACCGCCGTGGTCGGCCGCCTCAGCAGCGGCGAACTTCTCCATCTGCGCGGTGTGCATCTTGTGCCGGCGCTCGGCCTCGGCGTAGCGGGCCTCCCCCTCAGTGCGCTGGGTGTCGAAACCTTCCATCCACTCGTTGGTTTCGGGATCGAAGCCCTCGGGGACGATGTAGTTGCCCTGCTCGTCGTAGCTGTCGGCCATGCCGTACTT
>DASYJS010000067.1:0-9012 GCA_035996225.1 Mycobacterium sp.
CTGCAGATGATGGCGCGGCTACGGACCGGCCAGCCGCTGGGTCCGGTCCCTCTGGTGGAGGAGGCGCAAGTCGCGGAACTGACGTCGCAGCAACAGCACATCGTGGACAGTGGGCTGCAGCGTGCCGTCCTCGGGACTCCAGCGCAGGCCGCCGAACAGTTGCAGGCGCTTGCCGAACAGTTCGGCGTCGACGAGGTGATGGTGAACCCGGTCGCGTCGGCTCGTCGTGGCACCGACCCTGCCACTGCCCCGGGGCGGGCGGCAACGCTGGAGCTGCTGGCCAAGGAATTGTTTTAGCACTCAGTCCAATACGCCGGCCTGCTCGGAGTGACTCGAATTAGGCTGGGGCGCACGGCTTCTGATCCAGTCCTCGAGGTCACTCGGCGGCACCGGCGGGCAGTGCACGAACCCCTGGGTGATGCTACAGCCGAACCGCTGCAGTGCGCTCAACGTGACCTCATCTTCAACCCCCTCGGCGACGAGGTCGGCTCCGAGGCTGTCTGCCAACGCCACCGTCGAGCGCACAATGGCGACCGATCGCGCGTCTTGGGCCAGTCGCGCCACGAAAATTCTGTCGAGTTTCAGCTCGTCGACCGTGACATCTTGCAGGCGTGCCAGCGACGACCACCCGGTGCCGTAGTCGTCGAGCGAGATACGAATGCCCAGGCGCTGCAATTCGGCCACCGTGTCGCGGGACCGCACCGAATCGACCAGGGCGCTTTCGGTGATCTCGACGATCAGGGCGTCCGCGGGCAAGTCGTGGGTCCGCAGTAGCCATCCGATCGTGCCGACAAGTTCGAGATCAAGCAGATTCGTCGTCGCCAGGTTCACGGCGACGGATGAGGCGATGCCCTCGTCGCGCCAGGATCTGATCTGCTTGAGCGCGAGCGCGAGGGCGCGATTGGCCACCTTGCGCATCAGCCCGGCGCGTTCGGCGGCGGGCAGGAACTCCTCGGGCTGCAGCAATCCACGGCTGGGGTGGTTCCAACGCAGCAGTGCCTCAACGCTGTGGACACTGCCGTCGCTCGCGTTGATCTTGGGCTGGTAATAAACCGTCGGCTCGTCACCCTCTAATAGCGCGGCGCGCAACTCCTCGATCAGGTTGGGGTCGTTTTCGCGATACACCTCCAACGTCGCTTCGTAGAACGCGATTCTGCTTACGGCGGATTTGGCGTGCGGAAGCGCCGTCTCGGCGCGAGTCAGCAGCTCCTGCGGATGCTCACAATGGTCGGGGCACAATGCAATAGCGACACACGCATCGACTCGCAGAGTGATCGGATCCAGCGCGAACGGTTCACGCAGGGCCTCGAGCACAAGGCCCGCCTGCGCGCGTGCACCGGCGAGGTTCGCCCCCTTGGTCAGCAGGATCGCGAATTCGTCCTCGCCCACTCGGGCGAGCAGATCCTCACGTCGCAGGCTGTTCGCAAGTCGATTCGCGATATGGCGCAACAGCTCGTCGCTGAGATGGCGATCGATTGAGTCGTTGATCTCTTGAAACCCATAGAGATTCACCAACAGCAGTGCTGCCTGTGATGATGTCCTAGGTATCGACTCGGACCCCGCCAGCCCGAAGCCGGACAACGCGGTCAAGGTCGTCGCCAGTGACCGCCGGTTGGGCAGCGTGGTCAATTCGTCGGTCATAGCGTGCTGGTAACTGTCGGCCATCATACTGACATCACGGAAGGTGAGCGAAAATCGCACGGCGACGGTGATCAGACTCAACCCGGCCAGAGCCGCTGCGAATCGCGAGTTTTGATCCCAGACAGCAACTCCGAGAGCAACCAGTGCCCACGCTGCCGGCACGGCGTAGCTGCGAAATCCACGTTTCGGCGCAGTTTTCGCCGATGACCTGGGCGCCCAGCTCGCCATTGCCACCAGCAGCGACGACGCAGGCCAGAAGGCGTCGAGTGTGGTGCCAACCCGGTACGTGTCCGCAGCGGTCTCGAAAAGGTACACCGTGTCCGCGACCGCAAACCCCATCAACCCAGCGGCAAGTAGGGCCCACTGGAATTCGTTGCGCCAGAGAATTGTTGGCAACATTCCTGCGGCCAGGGCCAACAGGACCAGGTCGCCCCACGGGTAGAGCAGGCCGACCAGAATGGTTTGTGGTGCGCGCGTGGCGGCCGCGTGGAGGGGCCCCGCCCACAGCGCCACGGCCAGCCCGGCCATGGCCAAACCGCATACCAGGGGATCGAGCCGGATCGGAATCGGTACCGACGCCAGGCGTGCCCGCATCAGCAGCAGCAGCCCGACGAAGACGAGCGGATAGAACGCGAGATACTCCGGGTCTGCCGCCGACGGGGACTGTCCGTCGGGCACCCACCCCTGGTAGACGACGTCACCTATCGCCGAGCACGTCATGCCGACCGCGATCAGAACCCACGCCCAACGGTCGGTTGCCACGCGATAAGCGCGCAGGGCAATCAGCGCGGCTGCCAACAGGTTCAACGCTGAATACAACGTTTCGGTGAAAAATGCATCGCGGTTGGCATGTGGAGCGAAAGCGCTTGTCGCGGCGAAGGCGATCACGCCAATCGCCAACAGCACCATGGCAATCCGGGTTGGCATCGGCGGCCATCGGGCGCCGTCGGGCGAACCCCGCGGTTGGTCAAGTGTCGATGTCGCGATTTTGGTCTTTGTCCGCACGGTGCGTCCCGAGCCGGATAGCCGCGCAGCGGCTGGGTGGGCCGACGCGGCTGCCGAAATGCGCGCCCAGCCCGACAGTCTGTCTGGCAAGGCCGATGCCCCCGAGTCGGTCGACCGCGGGAACGTGTAGGAGAACGGAATATCCGGCACAAAGCTGCGGACACATTGGCCGCCTTCGCGTTTGGCGGTATACATGGCCAGGTCGGCGTGCCGGAGGAGCTGATCGACGGTGCATGCTGATCCGGCATCGGCCACCGTGAAGCCGATGCTCGGTCGAATCGCGACGGGAACGCCGTCGATCACGATCGGGGCGCTGAACGCCTCGAGAACATCGTGCGCCGCCGCTCGGGATTCTTCGACGGAGCCCTCGAGCAGTACCGCGAATTCGTCACCCCCGACGCGGGCAATGAGGCCGTTTTCGTGTAGCGCAGCGGTGAGCCGTCCGGCGACCCGGATAAGAAGTTCGTCGCCGGCCGGGTGTCCCAAGCCGTCGTTGACCGCTTTGAAGTTGTCGAGATCAAGGCATAACACCGCAATCGGCGCGCTGTCGCTATGTCGAGCGGCGATGGTGGTTTCCAGTCGATGCAGGAAGTGAACCCGATTCGCCAGGCCGGTCAGGCTGTCCCGAAACGCTTCCCGCGCGACTTCGGACAACAGCTTCTGGTTTTCGACGAGCACCACGAACTGCCGGGCGAGCACGCCGGCGACGAGGATCCCGAGCGCGGCCAGCATCGGTCCGTGTGCCATCAGGCCCACGGCGTGACCTAATCCGACCGCGGCGGCCAGCAGCACCGGCACGTAGGGCAACCACAACAGGGGACGCGACAAGACCTCGTTCCGCGGCGCCGAGACGGGGGGTTTTTTCACGCTGGACAAGGCCGCCAGCGCGATCATTCCCAATCCGGCCACGCGGCTCACGTCGGCTAGAACGTTGACGTGATAGGTGCCGACGCCGGTATGGAACACCGTCGCGATGTCGGCGACATTGATCATCGCGGTTGCGGCGGCCACCAGACCGACGGTGGGCGGGTCCCCGGGACGACTCCGCGACAGCATCAGGATCGCTATCGTCACCAGGACGACATCGGCGAAAACCTGACCGAGCGTCGCGACCCGCGAGCCACTGTCTTCGCGCAGTTGTCGGTCCAGGACGAATACCCACGAAATGACGAAAAGGGACGTGGAAACGATGAGACCGTCGAGCACCAGTCGCCGGGGACTGTGCCGAGTGACGCGGGACAACAGCACCAAAGATGCAAACGCGCCAAAGGGGTAAATGAGGAAAATCCACTCGGTGGTGGCCGGGTGGATGGCGTGATCCAGTTCCGGGCGCACGTCGTACACCGCCCAGATGACCTCGCCGACCGCCCAGGCCAGGAGGGCGGTCACCATGGCCAGCCAGCCGATTTTGGGGCGCCCGACCGCAAAGTGAGCCGCGCGGCCGGCATATGCCGCCGTGATCAGCAGGCACGCCACCGTCACGATTTCGTCGAGGGGCCGAGTCGCGTAGGCCCCCTGCCATTTCCATCGCGACGCGAAGACGACCAGGAACCCCGCGACGGCGTATCCCGCGACCACCAGCCAACCGGCGTACGCGGACAGCCCGAATCGCTGCCACGGATTCCCCGTCCAGCGATTCATAGCTGCTCCAGCCGATCTGCCCCCCGCGGTGAACGCACGGAGGCTTCACCACTGCTAGGGCAGAATAAACGGCTAGCTGGTGCTTTTGTGCAGCTTGGTGCTATTTGGCAGGCGTCAACGCGAAGATCGGGATGGGCCGCGACGTCCGGGTCTGGTAGCCGTCATACCGGTTGCTGTTGTTCTTGTTGACGATCTCCCACAGCCGCGCATAGTCGGCGTCATCGGGGGTGACCCTGCGCGCGGTGACCGGAAATCGTTTGGGGCCGACGTTGATTTCGCACTCCGGGCGCTTGCGCAGGTTGTGATACCACCCGGGATAGGTGTCGCTGCCGCCGTAGGACGCGACGACCAGATACGAGTCGCCGTCCTTGGCGTAGGTCAATGTGCTGGTGCGCGGCTGACCGGTCTTCGCTCCGATCGTGTGCAACAACAAACTGTTCGGCATGCCTGGGACCTGGTGGCCAATTCGGCCGTCGGTCTTCCGGTAGATCGTGTCGTGGACGCGCAACAGCGGGACGAGGAACAACCGCTCGAGCGGGCTCAGATTGTTCATGCGTCCAGTCTTACTGATTGGCGTCGATGCGTGCCAGCGCGTCGCGCAGGATCTGCCCGGTGGCTTCCCGATCCGGGTCCCGGCGCAGCAACATTCCTTTGGCCACCGAAAGCTTGTCGCCGTTGCGGCGGGGCAGCACGTGCAGGTGGATGTGAAACACCGACTGGAACGCCGCGCTGCCGTCGTTGATCCCGATGTTTGTTGCGTCGGCCAATTCCGTCGCCCGGGCAGCTCGGGCGATCCGCTGGCCGATGGTGATCATCTCGGCCAACGTCTGCGCCGGGGTATCGGTCAGATCCACGCTGTGCCGTTTCGGGATCACCAGGGTGTGGCCGCGCGTGAATGGGCGGACGTCAAGGATCGCCAGGTAGTCGTCGTCTTCGCAGATCCGGATCGCCGGAGCTTCCCCGGCGACGATCGCACAGAACACGCAGGACATGTCGCCACCGTACTGGTCCGCTCGACGCGGCATGTGGGGACCGAGCCGCTGCGCGCACCGCTAGGGCCGGTTTGCGCACATGATCAACCGGCTAAGGCGGCGCCCGGGGCCGCGCGGGCTACGCTGCGGCAATGGACGCTCGTGAACTCGCCTTCGCCGGTGCGGGCGCACTGGCGAAGATGCTTGCCGACGGTGAAATCAGCGCGCCGGACCTACTCGAGGTCTACCTAGACCGGATTGCGCGCCTGGACAGCGAGCTGCGCTGCTACCGCGTGGTGTTGTCCGACAGTGCGCGTGAAGAGGCGTATGCGGCCCAGGAGCGCCTCGACGCCGGCGAGCGGCTGCCGCTGCTCGGCGTGCCGATCGCGATCAAGGATGACGTCGACGTCGCCGGCGAGGTGACGGCGTGCGGCAGCGGCGGCCACGGTCCGCCGGTGACCTCCGACGCGGAGGCGGTCCGCCGGTTGCGGGCGGCCGGCGCGGTCATCATCGGCAAGACCAATGTGCCCGAGCTGATGATCTTCCCGTTCACCGAGTCACTGACATTCGGCGCGACCCGCAACCCGTGGAACCCCCAGCGCACTCCGGGCGGAAGCAGCGGCGGGAGCGGTGCCGCGGTCGCCGCCGGACTGGCCCCGCTGGCGCTGGGATCCGATGGCGGCGGCTCGATTCGCGTCCCGTCCAGCTGGTGTGGCCTGTTCGGCCTGAAACCGCAGCGCGATCGCGTCTCGCTGGAACCGCACGACGGCGCGTGGTACGGGCTGAGCGTCAACGGCCCGCTCGCACGATCGGTGCGCGACGCGGCACTGTTTCTCGATGCCACCAACACGATCGCCGGCCCCGAAGGTGAGTTCGTTGGCGCGGCCACCCGCGATCCGGGCAAACTGCGAATTGCGTTGAGCACCAAGATCCCCACGCTCCCGCAGCGGGTCGGGCGCGAAGAGTTGGCGGCCGTCGACCAGGCCGGCGCGTTGCTTCGCGATCTGGGGCATGAGGTCATCACGGCCAACCCGGACTATTCGCTGACCTCGCTCTATGCGAGCTTCCTGCCTCGCTATCTGCGCGGCATCAACGACGACGCCGAAGCGCAGGCTCACCCGGAACGGCTCGAAGCACGCACCCGCACCCTGGCACGCATGGGGTCGTTCTTCTCGGACCGAAGGATGGCACGCGTGCGAGCCGTCGAGGAGCGCGTGAGCGCCAAGACCCAGTCGATCTTCGATGAGGTCGACGTCGTCATCACGCCGGGCACCGCGGACGGCCCGTCGCGCATCGGTGCCTACCGGCGCCGCGGCGCCGTGTCGACGCTGCTGCTGGTCGCCCAGCAGGTTCCCTACTTCGCGCCCTGGAACGTGACGGGTCAGCCCGCCGCGGTGGTGCCGTGGGACTTCGACGCCGACGGCCTGCCGTTGTCGGTACAACTGGTCGGGCGGCCGTACGACGAAGCGACGCTGTTCTCGCTGTCTGCGCAGATCGAAGCGGCCCGACCGTGGGCCCACCGCCGGCCGCCGGTTTCATGAGCCGTCTGACTGGCGCCGACCCGGTTCGCCCGGCTGCGCCGCGCTCCCGATCGGCGACTGTGCCGACTGGCATATCGTCCGCCAGGCCGCCAGCTTGACGCCCGGCCGCGTGGCATGGGCGGGGCTGGTCGACGGCAGCCGCTGGAAGTGGAGTCGCTCTTCCGGGTGTGCCAGCCTGCGGTACAGCTCGGCGGCTTTGGCGCCGTTGAAGTAAACCCGCGTGATGGTGGGGTAGTTGGCGAACAACTCGGCAAAGTCGTTGACCACCAAGCTTTTCGGGTCGATCGCGGAGTCCGCGCTGCCGGCTCGGCGGCACGTGTGCAGCACGTCCCACAGGGCGACTCCGTGCGATCGCAACGCCGCCAGGCGGGCCTCGTATAGCGCGTTCGCGTCGAAACCGAAAAGCTCAGCAGTGATGGGCCAGAACGCATTTCGTGGATTGGCGTAATACTGGCGTGCCACCAGCGACTGGGCGCTCGGAAACGAGCCCAGGATCAGCATCCCCGCGTGGTCGTCGACGACGGGCGGGAACCCATGCAGAAGCGGCGCGGTCATCACTTCACATCATGGCCCGTCGGCGTTGTACGTTGACCAGGTGGACGACGGGGTCGACCAGAGCATCGACGATCTGCTCGACGGAGTCGAGGGCACCGCGCGTACGGAACGTGCCGAGCTTGTGCAGTGGCTGCTGGAACAGGGCATCACCGCCGACGAGATCCGCGCCACGGACCCGCCGCTGCTGCTGGCCAGCCGCCGCCTGATCGGCGACGACGGTACCTACGTCTCGGCGCGCGAGATCAGCGAACGGTACGGCATCGACCTGATGCTGCTGCAGCGCGTGCAGCGCGCCATCGGGCTGGCCAGGGTGGACGATCCCGACGCGGTGGTCCACATGCGCGCCGACGGTGAAGCTGCGGCATATGCCCAGCGGTTCGTTGAGCTGGGCTTGGAGCCCGATCAAGTGGTCCTCGTCGTGCGGGTCCTCGCCGAAGGTCTGTCACATGCCGCCGAAGTCATGCGTTATGCGGCGCTGGCGGCGATCATGCGCCCGGGAGCCGCCGAGCTCGAGGTCGCCAAGGCGTCGAAGGCGCTGGTGGGTCAGATTGCGCCGCAGCTTGGGCCGATGATCGAGCAAATGCTGTTCATGCAGCTGCGCCACATGATGGAGACCGAAGCGGTCAATGCCGCGGAGCGGGCCGCGGGCAAACCGTTGCCCGGAGCGCGCGAGGTCACCGTTGCCTTCGCCGACCTCGTCGGATTCACCCGGCTGGGCGAAGTGGTGTCGCCCGAGGAGCTGGGTCAGCTCGCCGGCAGGCTGGCGGGCCTGGCTCGCGACGTGACGGCCCCGCCGGTCCGGTTCATCAAAACCATCGGGGACGCGGTGATGTTCGTCTGCCCGGAGCCTGCGCCGTTGCTCGACGTCGTGTTGAAGCTTGTCGAGGCCGTCGATACCGACAACGACTTTCCCCGGCTGCGAGCGGGCGTCTCCTCCGGGATGGCCGTGAGCCGGGCCGGCGACTGGTTCGGCAGCCCGGTCAACGTGGCAAGCCGAGTCACCGGGGTGGCGCGCGCCGGCACCGTGCTGGTCGCCGATTCCGTGTGGGAGGCGGTCGGTGAATCCGGGGAGTTTTCCGGATCCTTCGCGGGCGCACGTCGCCTCAAGGGCGTCAAGAACGAAGTCAAGCTTTTCCGGGTCCGCCGGGGCGGTGACTCCGGCAACGACTGACCGGCCAAGCTAGGGCGAATGAGTTTGTCCCGACTCGGTAGACGTAGAGGCAGGCCCGGGCGGCTCTGGGGGGCGTCTGACACGGTCCGACGCGGCCGGCTCCTTCCCCTGTGCCGGCGCTTTGACTTGGCCGCTTCCGGGCCTGCTTCGCTCCCAAAAATACGCCGTTGAACGGGCCATTTCAACGGTTTTCCGATTCCGCAGTCGCCAATTTTCGCGACCATCTGACGTTCGCTGCGGGCGAAGCCCCTACGCATTATCAATGTAACGGTGTAATCATGTAATTATGAAATCACACCACACATCAAGGCGGCACGGCCGCCCCGGGGGCTGGCAGCAAGCGCAGCAACCCGACGCCAGCGGGGCGGCGGAATGGTTCGCCGGACGGCTACCCGAATCCTGGTTCGACGGTGACCCGACGGTCGTCGTTGACCGCGAAGAGATCACGGTTGTCGGCAAACTGGCCGACGACGCCGGGAAGGACGAG
>DASYJS010000068.1:0-7265 GCA_035996225.1 Mycobacterium sp.
AACCGCCCCTGATCCGGGTTCCCGCCGGACAGCCGCTCAACATCACCCTCGTCAACAAGCTTTACGACAAGGTGCCGACCTCGCTTGTCATCGTCGGCCAGCTCGGGGGTGGCCTAGGCGACGTGACGCAACGCGCGACGATGCCGAGCCCGACTCACGGACCGCAGGGAACGACCTGGCCCGGAACATTGGGTGGAATAGACACGAGCGCAACGTCCATCACGATCACCAGCCCAGGCAGCGGCTACACGTCCGCCCCGGACGTGCGGTTCACAGGCGGCGGCGGAATGGGTGCCGCCGCGGTGGCAACGATTTCCGGAGGCAAGGTGGTCGGCGTGACCGTCACCAACCCCGGCTCCAACTACACGGCCGCACCTTCCATCGCCTTCGTGGGAGGCGGAGCCGGGACGCAAGCTACCGCGACCGTGAACAACCTGAGCGACTTTCAAAGCGCTGGAACGCCCACGTTCACCCCACCCGCGCAAGCCGATCGCGTCCGCTCGTTCGGCACCGAGGTGACGATCGCCGACGGCGCTGCCGGCAAGACGCTGGCGTGGAACAACCTGCGCCCAGGCACCTACTTGATCGAATCCGGCACGCAGCCGTCGATCCAGGCGCCGATGGGCCTGTACGGCGTGCTCGTCGTCACCGAAGACGACGTCTCGGGCGTGCGCCAAGCCTACGGCACGAGGTTCGACGCCGATGTCGCCCTCCTGTTGAGCGAGATCGATCCGGTACAGAACGCCGAAGTAGACCAAGTAGTGCGCAATACCGGCTTTGACGATACGAAGGTGTGGAGCGGACGGCCCAACGACTGCGGCGACCTTGCCCAGCCCGCCGCGGCGCACTTCTGCTACCCGCCGGCCGTCAACTACAGCCCGCAGTACTACCTCGTCAATGGAGCGTCGTTCGATCGCACCGCCGCCGCGGACTCGGCGCTGCCGGTGCCGGTCGCGGCCGGCCAGGGCAACGTTCTGCTGCGAATCGTCAACGCCGGCCTGCGCATGCACGTGCCGTCGGTCGTCGGCTCGAAGATGACGCTGATCGCCGAGGACGGCAACAAGCTGCCCGGCAACCCGCGAGTCCAGACCCAGGTGCTGCTCACCGCCGGCAAGACCTACGACGTGGCGATCCAGCCGGCGAAGGCCACGTCCGCCACCAACTCGCCCTATGCCGACGCCACCTACCCGGTGTTCGACCGCGCGCTTAGCTTGTCCACCGCCAACCAGCGCGACGGCGGCATGCAGGCGTACATCAACGTCGGCAATGGCGGCGCCCAGTCTTCCGCTTTCGGAAGCGCGGGCTCTGCCGCGGCCAAGCTCGACGGCGCCGGCGACAAGACCTTCCATTGCGTAGCCGGAGCGCCGTTGACGGTGTCCGATCCCGCGATGGGCCTGCTCGCGGGCGTGAGCGGTGCGAACGGCGTCGCCCTCGGAACGACATTTACGCCGCCGGTGAGCGCGAGCAACGTGACCGTGCAGTCGAACGGCACGTTCAGCTACACGCCTCCCTCGTCGGGGCCGTGTGCAGGCTCGTTTAGCTTCTTCGTCAACAAGGCCGGCCCGTTCAAGGCGACGATCGCCGACTGCGCAAGCAATCCGAACTGCGCAGGCTTGGCACCGACTGCCGGCAACGGCAGCTACACAAGCAACATCGCGGCGCGCCTCCAGGTGGCGCCGCCCGGCGTGCTATCGCTCGTCACCGGCAACCCGAGCGGATACGCCCTGACGGCTCTGCCGGGCACGGTGGCGTCGACGTGCGCCAGCGTGACTTTGAACCGGGATGGCTCGTTCATCGCGACGCCGGTGACGAATCAGTCGTCTTGCACCTTCACGTACAAGGCGGCGACCGCAACCCAGGTGACCTCAGGCGACGGCACCGTCACGGTCAGCTTCCAGTCCGGCTCAGGCCTCGTAGTGAGCGTCTACGACGCGCTGAGCGCCAAGCCGGGCCAGACGAAGAAGTCGATCACCGATTACCGTTGGATCATCGAGGAGGACCGTACCTTCTGGATCGATCCGAAGTGCCAGGTCAACACCACCGACACCCGAACCGATTCGCAGGGCAAGGCCTGCCCGCCGCTGCCGGTCGAGAGCCTTGGCTACAACTTCCACACAGCGAACATGCCGGTGGTCGCGCAGGGCTGCTGGGGCACCGATCCGACCAAGCCGCTCGTCTCGTGCGAACAGGGCCAGACCGTCGGCGGCGCGCCCGCGGTGTGCGACGGCGGCAACGGCGTCTGCCGCGTCCTCGCCGACCCGAACGCGACCAAGACGCCGCTCGATCCGGGAAGCGTTTACCTCGATCCGAGCAAGCGCTACTTCATCTCGATCCTGCCCGGCGACGGCGTCAATCCGACCATCGGCGGCGCGGGGGGACCCAACAGCGACGGCACGCCGTTCAGCATCGCCAAGAACTGTGGCGCGTTCGATCCCAGCGACTCCCGATGGACGCCCGGAGCGGCGAGCGGCTTGTGCGGCCACGGCATGGGCGGCGCGCAGATCGCCCCCGGCCAGAGGGCGGTCAACATCGCCCTCCAGCAGACGCCACTGCCGACCGCCAAGATCGCGGTGTTCGTGTTCCAGGACGACAACCCGCTCAACGGCGAGAACGACGCTGGCGGTGGCGTTGACGTGATCGCGCCGAACGAGGCTGGTCTCGGCGGCTTCGAGATCAAGCTGTTTGACCAAGCCGGCGGCTTGGGCGACAACACCGGGCAGCCGACCTACGACCAGTTCAACCAGCCGCTGACCAACGCGCTGGCGGGCAAGAAGGATCCCTTCACCGGAATGGACGCATGCCCCATTACCCGGCGCGACGACGGTCCCAACGGCAACTTCGTCGGCATGATCCCGACCTGCCCGAAATACATGTCCGACGGCAAGACGCTGTCACCGCTGGCCGGCCAGGCGATCATCGCCAACCTCTACCCGGGCCTGTACGAGATCCAGGCGTATCCGGCAGCCGATCGCATCGCGCGCGGCGAGGAATGGCTGCAGACCAACACGCTCGACGGCGGCAAGCCGCACGAGGCGTTCATCAAGCCGAACGAACCGGGCTACTTCCAGGAGTTCGGCCCCGGCGGCTTCCACGTGTCGATCGGCTTCGCCAACCCGAAGATCATCAACGCGCGCAAGACCGGGGTCTGCGCCGGCCAGGCCTGCGCGTCGACGCTGACGGTGAACGTGACGAACAACCACATGAGCCGCACGCCCGACCAGCGCACCTACAGCAGCGGCTCGTACGACCACTACGCGTTCACGCAGTGCTACGTCTCGGTCGGACTGCCCGACGGCATCGACTTCGCGTTCGAGAAGTGCAGCTCGGACGGCGTCGCCACGTTCACCGGCATGCCCGCCGGCACCTACAAGATCTCGGTGTTCGACCAGTGGAACGACATCATGCTCGACGGCCTGGTGTCGTCGGTGACGATCTCGGGCAACACCGTGAAGAACCTGCCAGTCACCCAGTGGCGCACGAACTTGTCGACGCGCACGTACATCGACACGAACGGCAACGGCATTCCCGACCGCGACGGTGCGAACGACAAGGAGGCGGGGCTGGCGCTGGTCAACACCAACATTCGCTATCGCGACGGGAGCTTCGGCTTCTTCAACAACACCGACTTGAACGGCTACGCCGGCTTCAACGAGGTCTTTCCGTTCATGAACTGGCTGGTCGTCGAGACCTCGTCGACGCGCTTCAAGCCGACCGGCGTGCACACGGTGTACGACGCGGGCGGGCCGCCGGACGGCACCGGCATTGCCGGCGCGGGCAACTCGATCATCGCCGGCAACCTTGCCAACACCATCGAGAAGGCGGCGCTGCCTGCAGCCTTGCGCGTGCCGGGCGCCGTCTATTGCGGCGACGCGGACTGCATCGGCAACAACCTCATCACCGGCAACGCCAGCGGCGGACCCGGCGGAACGAGCGGCGTGGTGGTACCGCCGCAAGCGTGGGGCGTCTCGCAGGGCTGGCAGGGCCTGCTCGGGCAGGACAACTTCATCGAGTTCGGCATGAAGCCGTTCGCGGAGAACGAGAACGGCGGCATCAACGGCCACGTGATCTACGCTTCCACGCGGCCCTTCGACGATCCGTCGCTGTCGCTGCAGCTGAGCTGGGAGCCCGGCGTTCCGCGCGTCAGGATCAACCTCTACAGCAAGACCGTCGACGAATTCGGCCACGAGAAGCTCACGCTCGTCGATTACACGATGACGACGAGCTGGGACGACTGGGCTCAGGGGTTCCGGCGCGACGCCGCGGGCAACCTCGTCAAGGATGCCGCGGGCAAATACGTCGCAAACATGAACTGCCCGGGCCAGGACGCCTCGAGCCCGTTCCTCGCGACGCTCTCGAAGAGCAAGCAATGGCTCGACCCGGGCAATCTCGATCCGGCGAACCCCGGCAAGCTGGCGCTGGCGAGCGATTCGCGATTCAAGTGCTACGACGGCTGGTCGCAGCTCAACCAGATCCAGCCGGCCCCGTACGACGGGATGTATTCGTTCCCGAGCGTCGTGACCACCTATCACCAGGACACGACGGCCAACGGCGTGCTCCGCAAGGCAGGCCAGCCGGCGACGACCAATTGCACGGCCTGCATCCCGAACCCGGACACGACGGACCCCTTCCGCGCCGGCGTGCCGATGCTGCCGCCCGGCAAGTACGTGGTCGAGGTCATCGTGCCGCAGGGCTACGAACTGGTGAAGGAAGAGGACAAGAACATCCTGCTGGGCGACGTCTACATCGCGCCGGTGACGCAGCAGTTCGCTGGCTTCGGCAACATTTTCATCATGCCCGACCAGGCGACTGTCAACGCGCACTACAACGGCAACAACCCGGGATCGCTCAATCTCACCAACAACCTCGGCTCGGTCACGTTCCCGCGCCACGAGGGCGACACGGGCAGCATCGAGAGCTTCTGGCCCTGCGTCGGCACCAAACGCGTCGTCCCCGACCTGAACAGCCTCTTCCCCGGCGCGGGGCAGGCCGCGCCATTCGCCGGCGCGCTGCGCAACCTCTGCGACCGCAAGGAAGTGACCCTGCAGGACCAGGCCTCGGCGCTCGCCAAGTTCTACGTCTTCAGCTCGACACACATCGCCGGCCACTTCGCCGGCACGATCACCAATGACTTCGCGTCCGAGTTCGACCCGTTCTCGCCGCAGTTCGGCGAGAAGTTCGGCCCGCCGAACCTACCGGTCGGCATGCGCGACTTCAACGGTAATGAGGTGGCGCGCGTCTACTCGGACCAATGGGGCATCTACAACGGCCTGTTCTTCTCGAGCTGGAGCGTCAACCCGCCGAATCCCACGGGCTATGCGCCGCAGATGTCGATCGCTTGCATGAACGATCCGGGGCCGATCCCGGATCCGAGCGGCGCGAAGAATCCGGACGGGTCGCCGGTGATGATCACCGACCCGTCGTACAACCCCGCGTACAGCAACTTCTGCTACGAGACGCCGTTCATGCCGGGCTTCACGGCCTACATGGACACGCCGGTAATCCCGACGCAGGCCTTCGCCGACGGCTACAACCTGCCGGACAGCGAATACCCGAACGGCACGCCGGCAATCAAGGCGGTCGTCAACAGCAGTTCGTCGGGGCCGCAAGGACCCTGGGTCACGAGCGGCAATACCCAGCCGAGCACGGTGCAGTTCACTCTGTCCGACGTTACCGCGGGCAACAACCTCCTCACCGGCGATACGATCAGCTCCATCGCCGTTGGCACGACGACGATCACGAACGGCACGATCAGATGCAATCTCCTGATCCTGTGCTTCGGCAACGATGCCACGCTCCAGGCGGCGCGCAATAGCCTCATGGCAGGTGCAGTGGCCCTGAGCATCAATGCGCGGACCTCGGTGACTCACTACTCGGCCACCGTCGATCTGGCCAGCGCAACAGTGACCGTGACGGCACCGGCCGGCGTTGCGAATGGAACCACTCTGACCATCGTCAGGAACGGCGTCACCATCAACGGCATCGCCACCGCTCCGGTCAACCTGACATTTGGCGGTGCCTCCGGAACGCCGCCTGCGCTCGGCCTCACCATCACCGCGCTCGGCGACAAGGTCGTTCAGAACCCGAACTTCTCCGGGCCCAACTCGACGACGGCGCCTTTCAACCAGAAGACGATCACGCGCCACTACGGCTTCGGCAGCGCGCCGAGCACCTGCCCGCAGGGGGCCTCGGCCGGCGCGTGCCCGGACGTCACGGTCGGCGGGGTTGCGATGACCGGCGTCACTTGGTCCGACACCACCATCACCGGCACGGTGAATCCCGCTGGCGTGCCGGCGTGCACGGTCCAGCAGCGCGGCCAGCCCGCGACGCAATGCGGTGAGCTCGTGATCAAGTCGGCCAACGGCAAGCAGACGATCGACGCCGTCACGGTGACGATCGGCGGCAGCGCGCCCTGGTACGTCACCGAGGCGGGCGTCACCGCGCCTGCCGGCAAGTCCGTGAAGACCGAATACAACGCGAACTTCGGGCGCATGGAGTCGAGCCCGATCCAGACAGCGATCGACAGCGCCTCGCCTGGCGACCTGATCTTGGTCGGTCCCGGCACGTACCGCGAGAACGTGCTCATGTGGAAGCCGGTGCGCCTGCAAGGCGTGGGCGCGGCCTCGGTCACGATTAACGCTGACGCCCATCCGGCCGGCAAGATGGATCAGTGGCGGCGCCAGGTGAACTGTGTCTTCGGCCTCTCGCTCGACGGCACCACCAACCTGGGTAACACAAACTACTCGGGGACGGACCCGAACAACAACGGCTACAGCTGTCCCAACACGATGCACCAGCGCGTCGACCGCATCCCGTTCGAGGCGATCGTCGGCTGGGACGCGTCCGGCAACGGCAACCTGGCGCAGGTGCTCCAGGAGCCCACGCTGATGGGCGCGTACGAGGGCGCCGGCATCACGGTACTCGGCCGCGGCGTTCGCGTGCCCGCCTGCAACAACCCCTTCTTCGGCGCCAACTGCGCCGACTTCTGGGGTGTCAACGCGACGGGCGGCGCTGGCGCGTTCACCGATGGCAGCACCTATCTGTCGGGCAGCAATACAGACTGCGCAACCAGCACCGCGAACGACGGCCGCGACTACGGCACGGCCAACTTCCAATGCAACCCATCCCGAATCGACGGCATGTCGATCATCAACAGCTCGCAAGGCGGAGGCGCGCTCTTCATCCACGGCTGGGCGCACAACCTCGACGTCGGCAACACGCGCATCTCGGGCAACCACGGCACCCTCGCCGGTGGCATCAACCTGGGC
>DASYJS010000069.1:0-7802 GCA_035996225.1 Mycobacterium sp.
CACCCGGATGCCGTCGGTGTGAAGACCCACCAGCGCTGCGTCGCGGACCGGGTTGGACGCCCCGAGTACGAGCTGGTCGCCCGGTCGCAACGCATCCGCCACGGCGGCGGCGACGTGCAGGCCGGTGGTCAAGGGGTGCGCCGCGAGCTGGCCTCGGACCGCCGCGACCGCCTGCCGGTTCATCTCGGCGCAGCGGTGCAGCCACGCCGGACTGGGTGTCCCGGTGGTCACTGCCCGGGTGCCGGTGGCCTGCGAGTTTCCCGAGACGTCCGGCCAGCGCGGCCCGGTGGTAAGCGCATACACCGGCACCTTGGGGTCGGCCAGCAGCGCCGACACCGGGCGGTGCAGGGTCGGGCGCCCGAGCATGATCACCTGCTTGGGGCGCAGCAGGCTCAGCGCCAGCGGATGCAGCGGATTGGCCGCGAATGACGCGGTCGGTTCGGCCACCGTCGGCAGCTGCGCGAGATTGGGGTGCACGCCCGCGCCGTGCCCGGCGATTACGACGGTGTCGGGCGTCAGGTCGATGTCCAGCGGCTGGTCGAAGCTGACCGGCGGCGTGTGGGTCCACGGCTTTCCGCCGGGCCGGCCCGGCGGGGTGATGGCACCATGGGGTTCCGGATCCGGCACCAGGGGCTCGCGCAGCGGGATGTCGAATTGCACGGGGCCGGCGTTGGCGGTGCGAGATCCCGTGGCAGCCGCCAATACCCGGCAGGTGGCCGATCGCCAGGTCGCGTTGAGCGAATCCATCCGCTCCGGTGCATCCTCGGCCAGACCCAGGCTGACGGTGGCGCGAACTTGGGTGCCGAAGTAGCCCAGCTGCTCCATCGTCTGATTGGCCCCGGTGCCCAGCAATTCGTAGGGCCGGTTCGCCGACAGCACGATCAGCGGCACCCGCGCGTAGTTCGCCTCGATCACTGCCGGACCGAGGTTGGCCACAGCGGTTCCCGAGGTCATCGCGATGCATACCGGCGCACCGGCGGCGATCGCCAGACCGATGGCCAAATAGCCGGCGGTGCGTTCATCGATGCGCACGTGCAGCCGGATCCGGCCGGAGCGATCGGCGTCGTGCAACGCGAACGCCAGCGGGGCGTTCCGCGAGCCCGGGCATAACACCACGTCGCGGACGCCACCGCGGATCAGCTCGTCAACGACGACGCGAGCCTGTGTCGTCGAGGGATTCACTCTTACAGGGTGTCACAGCCCGCTAACCGCCCGCCGAACGTGGAGTTGTTGAGCCGAATCGCTGCTATTTCGTCCAACAAGTCGACGTTGGGCGCGACAAAATCACACGTCGGTGAAAAACTTCAGCGCCACGCTGTTGACCGCCTCCGGCCGCTCCAGGAACCCCAGATGACCGGCATCGGGTATCTGCACGTAGCGGCCATTGGGCAAGGCGTCGGCGACCTCGCGCCCCAGGTGCGGCGGCGTGATCACGTCATCGGCGAAACCCATCACCAGCGCTGGGGTGGCAATGCTGCGGTACGCCGCGAGCCGGTCGGTCTGCGGAGACACACTCAGCTGAGTACGCAGCCCGGGCGTGCGCTTGACCGGCCAGGTCCGGAACATCGTGATCCAGTCGGCGACCAGCACGTCGTCATTGATCGTTTTGCGCGAAAAACTTTCCAGCACACGGACTTTCGCTTCATAAGCGGGCGGCAGCTCGGTGTTCGACGCATAGAGCTGGGTCTCGCCGTCATGAAAGCCCTGACGGGCGCGGTCCAAGCGGCCGCGGGTGGCCATCAGCACGGCGGCGCGCACCAGCTCGGGCCGGGCCACCATCAGCTCCTGCGCGATGAATGCACCCATGGACACCCCGACGATGCGCGCCGGGGCGGCGCCCAGGGATTCGATCAGGGCCGCGGTGTCGGCGACCATGGTTTGCGTCGTGAACCCGTCGGCGTTTTCGGTGGCACCGATCCCGCGATTGTCGAAAGTGATCACGCGATATCCCGCCGACAGAAACGGTGGAACCTGATGCGGTAGCCAGGTGCGCCCGGGGCCGCCGCTGCCGGCGATGAAGACCACGGGCTCACCGCTGCCGCGGTCGTCGTAAGCCAGGTTGATCACTCGCACGACGGTACAAGGACTGGATAGCAGGCCTTGACCCGGTCGATCCACCACTGCCGCCGCTCGGGCGATGCGGCCAGCGTGTGCAACCGCGCCGAATCCGGCGTGACCGGGCCGACGGCCAGGTACCCGTCGACGGGTATGGCGGCCGGGGCGACGTCTTCGACGAACAGCCTGCCGGTGCCCAGCCCGCAGGCATGCCACAGTTGCGGCAATGCCGCCGCGGCGGTCAGCCCGGCGGCGATGCCCACCGCCGAATCGAGCGCGCTGGAGATCACCACCGGGATGTCGATCTGCGCAGCGATGTCCAGCAGGGCCGAAACCCCGCCCAGCGGAGCGACTTTGAGCACCGCGACATCGGCGGCACCGGCGCGGACCACCGCCAGGGGGTCGTCGGCCTTACGGATGCTTTCGTCGGCGGCGATCGGAACGTCGATACGCCGACGCAGCGCGGCGAGCTCGTCGACGGTCGCGCAGGGCTGTTCGAGGTATTCCAGCGGGCCGTCGGCGGTCAGGGCGGCCGCGGCCTGCACCGCCTGTTCGACCGTCCAACCGCCATTGGCGTCCACCCGCACGACCGGGACCAGTTCGCGCACCGCGTCGACCCGGTCGACGTCGTCGGCCAGCGTCTGACCCGGCTCGGCGACCTTTACCTTGGCCGTTTGGGCACCGGGAAAGCGGGCCAGCACCTCGCTCACCTCGGCGGCGGACACGGCCGGAACGGTGGCGTTGATCGGGATGCGCTCGCGGTGCACCGGCGGCGGCTGACGGTAAGCGCCCTCGATCCCCGACGCCAGCCACGCCGACGCCTCCGCGGGCCCGTACTCCACGAAAGCCCCGAACTCCCCCCACCCCGTCGGGCCCTCGATCAGCGCGACTTCCCGGGTGGTGATGCCGCGGAACCGCACCCGCATCGGCAGCGCCACCACATGCAGGCGCTCCAAAAGGTCCGGCAGCGCGGGAAAAATAGGGTGAGTCACTGTTGGTAGACCCGGCGGCCCGCCAGATACGTCGCACGCACGTCGAGATCGGCGATCTGCTCGGGGGGCACCGTGCGGGGATCGGCCGACAGCACCACCAGGTCCGCGTACTTGCCGACCTCGAGCGAGCCGATCACGTCGTCGGCGAACAGCTGCCAGGCGGCGTCGATGGTCTGCGCGCGGATCGCCTGGTCGACCGTCAGCCGCTCTTCGGGCGCCAGCACCCGGCCACTGGGCGCGATCCGGGTCACGGCCACGCTGATGTTGCGCAGCGGCTCCTCGGGGGTCACCGGCGGGTCGTTGTGCAACGAAATGCGCATGCCGGTGGCCACCGCGGATCCTGCTGGCATCCAACGGGATCCACGCTCGGGACCGAACAGACCGTCGACGATGACGTCGCCCCAGTAGTGGATCTGGTCGACGAAGATGCTGCAGGTGACGCCGAGGTCGGCGGCGCGCTGGAGTTGCTCGTCCCGGATGGCGCCAACGTGCTCGAGCCGCAGCCGATGATCGTCGCGCGGATGGCGGCGCAAGGCTTCTTCGTAGACGTCGAGGATCGTGTCGACGCCGGCGTCGCCCTGCACATGGCAGGCCATCTGCCAGCCCTGCGGGTAATAGGCCGCGACGATTTCGGTCAGCTGTTCTTTGGTGTAGTTGGCGCATCCGCAGGAACCGGGCGTCACGCCGATCGTCCGGGTGGCGGCGGTGTCCAGGTAGGGAAAGGACAGCGCGATGTTGCCGATCCACGGCGACCCGTCCACCCAGATCTTGATGCCGACCTGGCGCAGCATGTCATCGCCCTGACCCGGCGTGGCGGCGGTGGACATCTGCGCATTGGAGACCTCGTAGGTGCGAAGCCGGACAGTCAGTTCACTGCGCATGCCCTCGACCACCGGCCCGAAGTTCGGATCGAAAGCCATCTCCGAACACGCGGTCAGCCCGGCCTGGTTGAGCCGGGCGCACTCGGTGAGCAGCATCTTCGGGTACTCGTCGGCCTTGATGGCGCCGCCCAGGAGCGGGAATACCGCGCCGATTTCCTCGGCGGTGCCGTCGAGTTCCCCGCTGGCGTCGTGGCCGTAGCTGGCGCCCTTGGGGTCCGGAGTGTCTCGGGTCAGCCCGTTGAGCTGGGCGGCGTGCGTATTGAAATAGGCCTTGTGCCCGGAGTTGTGGATGATGACCAGCGGGCCGTCCGGTGCGAGGTCGTCGAGCCAGACCAGCGTCGGCTCGGGCAGTCCGGCCTGCAGCAGCGGGTCCCACCCATTCAGGTAGGCGCCGTCCGTGCCCCGCCGAGCGGCCTCGCGGCGGATCGCGGCGACGACATCGTCGGGGCCGGGGATGGTGACGGGGCGGATGTCGACGAGTCGGTCCGACAGCGCGACCGCCTCCATCAGCGGATGACCGTGTGCCTCGATGAATCCCGGCATGACGCAGCCGTCGCCGATATCGATGGTTTCGGTGTCGGGGCCGATGAGCGCGGCGACGTCGGACCGGTCACCGACGGCGACGATCCGGCCGTCGGTGACGGCGATTGCTTCCGCCGTGGGCCGCTTGTCATCGACGGTCAGGACGGTTCCGGTGATGACGACATCTGCGGCAGCCATGTGCAGTAACCCTAGTGATCCCTGCGGTCATCCAGGGTGCAGCTGACCCGAATTGCAACACGTTCTAGTCTGGCCATATGAGTGACGATCTGTTGCGCAACCCGACCCACAACGGCCACTTGCTGGTGGGCGCGCTCAAGCGCCACAAGAACAGGCCGGTGCTGTTCCTCGGCGACACCACGCTGACCGGCGGTCAGCTCGCCGAGCGGATCAGCCAGTACACCCAGGCGTTCGAGGCCCTGGGCGCGGGCACCGGCGTCACGGTCGGCCTGCTGGCGCTCAACCGGCCCGAGGTGCTGATGATTCTGGGCGCCAGCCAGACCCAGGGTTACCGGCGCACCGCGCTGCACCCGCTCGGCTCGCTGGACGACCACGCCTACGTCCTCTCCGACGCCGGTGCGAGCTCGCTGATCATCGACCCCAACCCGATGTTCGTCGAGCGCGCGTTGGGACTGCTGGAAAAGGTGGACTCGCTCAAGCAGATCCTGACCATCGGTCCGGTGCCGGAGCAGTTGAAAGATGTGGCAGTGGACCTGTCCGCCGAGGCGGCGAAGTACGAGCCGAAGCCGTTGGTTGTCGCGGATCTGCCGCCGGACCACATCGGCGGCATGGCCTATACCGGCGGCACCACCGGCAAACCCAAGGGCGTGCTGGGCACCACCGGAAACATCGCCACCATGACGTCGATCCAGCTCGCCGAATGGGAATGGCCCGAGCACCCGCGGTTTCTGATGTGTACGCCGCTGTCCCATGCCGGCGCGGCGTTCTTCACGCCCACGGTGGTCAAGGGCGGCGAGATGGTGGTGCTGGCCAAATTCGACCCGGCCGAAGTCTTGAAGGTTATTGAGGAGCAACGTATTACGGCCACCATGCTGGTGCCGTCGATGCTGTACGCGCTGATGGACCACCCGGATTCGCAGACTAGGGACCTCTCCTCGCTGGAGACCGTTTACTACGGCGCTTCGGCGATCAACCCGGTGCGGCTCGCCGAGGCGATCCGCCGGTTCGGCCCGATCTTCGCCCAGTACTACGGGCAGTCCGAGGCGCCGATGGTGATCACCTATCTGGCCAAGGCCGATCACGACGAGAAGCGACTGACCTCCTGCGGGCGCCCGACGCTGTTCGCGCGGGTGGCGCTGCTCGGCGAGGACGGCAAGCCGGTGCCGCAGGGCGAGCCGGGCGAAATCTGTGTCAGCGGGCCACTGTTGGCCGGCGGCTACTGGAATCTGCCCGAGGCCACGGCCGAGACGTTCAAAGACGGCTGGCTGCACACCGGCGACATGGCCCGCGAGGACGACGACGGCTTCTACTTCATCGTCGATCGGGTCAAGGACATGATCGTGACTGGCGGCTTCAACGTGTTCCCCCGGGAAGTCGAGGATGTCATCGCCGAGCACGCGGCGGTCGCGCAGGTGTGCGTGGTCGGGACGCCGGACGATAAATGGGGCGAGGCCGTCACCGCGGTGGTGGTGCTGCGCGCCGACGCGCCTCGCGACGAGGCCGCGATCGAGGCCATGACCGCCCAGATCCAGGCCGCGGTCAAGGAGCGTAAAGGCTCAGTGCAGTCACCCAAGCGGGTGGAGATCGTCGACGCGCTGCCGTTGACCGGGCTCGGCAAGCCGGACAAGAAGGCCGTCCGGGCGCAGTTCTGGGAAGGCGCCGGGCGCGCCGTCGGCTGAGTTTTTCGTGCCGAACGTGACGCTGCAGTCACGTTCGAGGGTCAGCGTGACTGTGGTGTCACGTTCGGCGGGCGGGCGGGCTGGGTAGCTGACCACGCCGTCAGCACACCCAACAACACGCAGCATCCGCACGGCGTGGAATCGTTCCGGCAGGCCTGAAGTAACGTCGCTGGTATGGCCAGTGGCAAACCGATCAAGCCGCCCTGGTGGCTGAAGCCGGCGAACAAAGTCTTCATTCAGATGTCGCGACTGGGAATGAGTTTCGGCGGCGAGAGCCCCGTCGTGCTGACGGTGCGCGGACGCAAATCCGGACGTGAGCGGTCGACGCCGGTGACGCCGATGACCGTCGACGGCAGACAGTACGTCGTCGCCGGATTCCCCGGCGCCGACTGGGTGGCCAACGTGCGGGCCGCCGAACAGGCGACCGTGGCACGCGGCCGCCACGCCCAGCACGTGCGGATGGTGGAGTTGTCCGCCGCGGATGCGCGGCCTATTTTGCGGGTGTTCCCCCAAGAGGTGCCCACCGGTGTGGGATTCATGAAGCGGGCCGGACTCGTCACCGAGGGCAGTCCCGACGAGTTCGAGGGTCTGGCGGGCCGCTGCGCGGTATTCCGCCTGGACCCCGCATAGGAGTTGAATAGCCTTGAGTGACAACCTATTTGATGCACAAGCCTGGCGCCCCGTCGACGGGTTCGGCGATCTGACCGACATCACCTACCACCGCCATGTCGACGACGCCACGGTGCGGGTGGCGTTCGACCGTCCCGAGGTGCGCAACGCGTTTCGGCCACACACCGTCGATGAGCTGTATCGGGTGCTCGACCATGCCCGAATGTCCCCCGATGTGGGCGTGGTGCTGCTCACCGGCAACGGCCCCTCGCCCAAAGACGGCGGCTGGGCATTTTGCTCCGGCGGCGATCAGCGCATCCGCGGCCGCTCGGGCTATCAATACGCCTCCGGCGACACCGCGGACACCGTCGACGCCGCCCGCGCCGGCCGGCTGCACATCCTCGAGGTGCAGCGGCTCATCCGGTTCATGCCCAAGGTCGTCATCTGCCTGGTCAACGGGTGGGCCGCCGGCGGCGGGCACAGCCTGCACGTGATCTGCGACCTCACCCTGGCCAGCCGCGAGCACGCCCGCTTCAAGCAGACCGACGCCGACGTCGGCAGCTTCGACGGCGGTTACGGCAGCGCGTATCTGGCCCGTCAGGTCGGCCAGAAGTTCGCCCGTGAGGTCTTCTTCCTGGGCCGCCCGTACACCGCCGAGCAGATGCACCACATGGGCGCGGTCAACGAGGTCGTCGAGCATGCCGAACTGGAAAAGGTCGGCATCCAGTGGGCTGCCGAGATCAACGCCAAATCACCGCAGGCGCAACGGATGCTCAAGTTCGCCTTCAATCTGCTCGACGACGGCCTGGTGGGCCAGCAGCTGTTCGCCGGGGAGACCACCCGGCTGGCCTACATGGCCGAGGAGG
>DASYJS010000070.1:0-20199 GCA_035996225.1 Mycobacterium sp.
TTTGATTCAGCGCCTCAAGATCGAAGACACTTACCGACTGCACCCCGAGATCGACGACGAGGTGGTCGGCGGCCCCGTCTTCGTGATCGGCTTACCCCGCACAGGCACCACAGCGTTGAGTCAACTGGTGGCCGCCGACCCCCAATTCCGGTCGTTGCGGATGTGGGAATCCCAAGCGCCGACGCCACCGCCGGAGGCCGCCACCCAACACACCGATCCGCGGATCGCACAGGCCGAGGCCGGCCTGAAGATGCTCGACGAAATGTTTCCGTTAATGAAAACGATGCACAACTCCGAGGCGACGGCCGCGACCGAATGCCAGGACCTGATGGGAATGAGCTTCCGTACCTTCCACTTTGACGGCGCGGTTCGCGCCCCCGGGTATCTGGCGTGGCTGATCGACTGCGACATGCGCGAGACGTACATCTTTCACCGTCGGGTGCTCAAGCTGTTGCAGTGGCATTGCCCGCCGGTGCTGTGGCACCTGAAGACCCCGGTGCACATGTTCGCCCTCGACGCGCTCGTCGAGGCCTACCCGAACGCCAGATTCCTGTGGAGTCACCGCGACCCGGCCAAGGTGATGGGCTCGGTGTGCAGCCTGATCCAGTATGTCCGCAGCTGGAGCAGCGACCGCAACGACCCCAAGGAACTTGGCGCCGAGCAAGTCGACAGCTGGGCCGAAGCGGTCCGGCGGGCAATGGATTTCCGCAGCCGAATGGGCGACAACCGGTTCGCCGACGTTTCCTTCGCCGACCTGCAAACTGATCCAGTTCGCACGCTGCAAACCAGTTACGAGCGCCTGGGATTGAGCTTTACCGAGGCCACCTCGAACTCAGTCAGGCAGTGGGCCGAAGGGCACAAACCCGGCTCTCGTGGGGCCCACGACTATGACCTGGCCGAGTACGGCTTGACGTCCGAGGGAGTTCGTGAACGGTTCGCGGACTACCTCGCCGCCTACGATGCAACCGCCTAGCCGCATGAGTGCTCCCCGAACGCGGCGACGCGACAAGCTGGATCCAGACCCGGGGGTACGCCGCGACATTCTGGCGGCTGCGTCACAAAGCCTGCGCGAGAACGGTGTTCGCGGCTTGAGCATTGCCGCCGTGCTGGAACGCGCTGGGTTGAGCACCCGCGCCTTCTATCGGCATTTCGACTCCAAGGATGAACTGGTCGCCGCGGTCTTCCTGGAGACCGCGCGCGCGGAGAGACGCCGGCTCCAACGCCGAATGGCCGCTGCCGCAACGGACATCGAAGCGGTAGCAGCGTGGATCGACGGACGACTCGACTTGGCGTTCGACGACAACATCAAATCCGATTTGCGGCGGCTGTCGCTAGAAGCTCAATCACAGACCTCCGCCTCCCCTGGCCTGGTTCAGCCCGCATACGCCGAAATGCTCAAGCCACTCAGCGAAGCCCTGCAGCACGGCCTACAGCGCGGGGTATTCCACCACATCGACCCAGTGACCGACGCGGAGTTCATCCAAGGCGTGGTGTGGGCGAGCACCAACCGGCAGTGGCGGACCGGCGATTGCGACCGCGCCGAGGTCCGCGAAGACGCGCTCCGTTTCTGCCTGCGCGCGTTGGGCGTGGCAGCCGAAGCGATCTATCAGATTTCCTCGAACGACTGATCAAGGGAGTATCCATGGATCTGGGTTTCGCCGGATCGACAGCCGTGGTCACCGGTGGGAGCAAAGGGATGGGACTGGCCATCGCCGAAGCCCTTGCGGCCGAGGGGGCCAGCGTGGCGGTGATGGCCAGGAACCAGGCGGCCCTCGACGCCGCCGTGAGATCGCTGCGGGAAGCCGGCGCTCCCGACGCCGTGGGAATCAGCGTGGATATGGCTGACGCCGAGTCCATCGCCGAGGGCTTCGCGGCAGTCGCCCAGCGCTGGGGCCGACTCAACAGCTTGGTCCACACCATTGGCCCGGGTGATGGCTACTTCGAGCAGATGGACGACACGCAGTGGGATGATGCGTTCGCGCTGGGCACGATGTCGGCCGTGCGGTCGATCCGCTCCTCGTTGCCGCTACTGCGCTCAGCGGAGTGGGCCCGCATTGTGACGCTGTCCGCGCACTCTATTCAACGACAGAACCCGCGCATCGTCGCCTACACCGCGTCAAAGGCAGCATTGGCCAGCATCACCAAGAACCTTTCCAAAAGCCTTGCCAAAGACGGCATCCTGGTGAACTGCGTGTGTCCAGGGACAATCGTGACGGCCAGCTTCACCGAAAACCTCAAAGACGTCCTGGCGGCCGACGGCCTCGACGCCACTGACCCGCACGATGTCATGACCTGGATCGACAACAACTTTCATCAGCCCTGCGACCTCGGTCGCGCCGGGCTTCCCGAAGAGATCGCATCCATCACCGCGTACTTGGCGTCCCGGCGAAACGGCTACGTCACCGGAGCCACCGTGAACGTGGACGGCGGATCGGACTTCATCTAACGGGCCCCCGTTGGCCCGCGAGCGTGGTGCTGCCTAGCCCTCCAGCTCACCCTCGGTTTCCAATAGCGCTTGGCGTAGTCCGTCGAGGATTTCCGGTTGCGGCTCGGCCCACATGCCGCGGCCGGCTGCCTCCAGCAACCGTTCGGCCATGCCGTGCAATGCCCACGGGTTGGATTCCGTCATGAATTTACGGTTCTCCGGATCCAGCACGTAGCGCTCGGTGAGTTGCTCATACATCCAGTCGGCCATGACCCCCGCGGTCGCGTCGTAGCCGAAGAGGTAGTCGACGGTCGCTGCCATCTCGAATGCGCCTTTGTAGCCGTGCCGGCGCATCGCGGCCATCCAGCGGGGATTGACCACCCGGGAGCGGAATACCCGCGCGGTCTCTTCGGACAGCGTGCGGGTGCGGATCGCGTCGGGCCTGGTGTTGTCGCCGATATAGGCGGCCGGCGCCTTGCCGGTCAGCGCTCGCACGGTGGCCACCATGCCGCCGTGGTATTGGAAGTAGTCGTCGGAGTCGGCGATGTCATGCTCGCGGGTGTCGGTGTTCTTGGCCGCCACCGCAATCCGCCGGTACTGCCGGTTCATGTCCTCGACCGCCTCGCGACCGTCCAGGTCGCGCCCGTAGGCAAACCCGCCCCAGGCGGTGTACACCTGCGCGAGGTCCGCGTCGTCGCGCCAGTTCCGGCTGTCGATCAGCTGCAGCAGCCCGGCACCATATGTGCCCGGTTTCGATCCGAAAATTCTTGTGGTGGCGCGACGTTGATCACCGTGTTGGGCCAGGTCGGTCTGCGCGTGCGCGCGGACGTAGTTGTCATCGGCGGGCTCGTCGAGTTCGGCGACCAACCGCACCGCGTCGTCGAGCATCGTCACGACGTGCGGGAACGCGTCGCGGAAGAATCCCGAGATCCGAACCGTCACGTCGATTCGCGGTCGCTCCAGCTCGGCCAGCGAAATCGGCGTCAGGCCGACGACGCGGCGCGATGCGTCGTCCCACACGGGCCGAACCCCCAGCAGCGCGAGGACTTCGGCGATATCGTCGCCCGAAGTGCGCATCGCCGAGGTGCCCCACACCGAAAGCCCGACCGATTGCGGCCATTCCCCATGGTCACTGCGGTACCGGACTAACAGTGAATCAGCAAGCGAGACACCGGCTTCCCAGGCCAGCCGGGACGGTATCGCCTTGGGGTCGACGGAGTAGAAGTTGCGACCGGTGGGCAGCACGTTGACCAGGCCGCGTAGCGGAGACCCCGACGGGCCGGCCGGAATGAACCGGCCGTCCAGCGCCCGCAATATCTGCTCGATCTCGGCGGCGGTGCCGGCGAGCCGGGGCACTACTTCGGTGGCTGCGAACCGCAGCACCGCGGCGACCTCGGCATTGTCGGTGAGTCGTTCGACCGCGTCGGAATCCCAGCCGCTGGCTTGCAGGGCCGCGACCAAGCCGCGTGCCAGGGTCTCGGTTTGATCGACCTTGGTCCGATCGTCGGTGCCGTCCTCGGCGAGACCGAGTGCTTGTCGCAGGCCCGGCAGTGCATGCTCGCCGGCGAACAGCTGGCGGGCCCGCAGGATGGCCAACACTAGGTCGAGTTCTGGTTGCCCCGTTGGCTTTTGCCCGAGAATGTGTAGGCCGTCGCGGATCTGAACATCTTTGATCTCGCACAGCCAGCCGTCGACGTGCAGGATCATGTCGTCGAACGTGTCTTCCTCCGGCTGCTCGGTCAGGCCCAGGTCGTGGTCCATTTTGGCGGCCCGGATCAGCGTCCAGATCTGCTGGCGGATGGCGGGTAGCTTGCCGGGGTCCAGGGCGGCCACGTTGGCGTGCTCGTCGAGCAGTTGTTCCAAACGCGCGATGTCGCCGTAGCTTTCGGCGCGCGCCATCGGAGGGATGAGGTGGTCGACGAGCACCGCGTGTGCCCGCCTCTTGGCCTGGGTACCCTCGCCGGGATCGTTGACGAGGAACGGATAAATCAGCGGCAGGTTGCCCAGCGCGGCGTCGGATCCGCAGGCCGCCGACATGCCCAGCGTCTTACCCGGCAGCCACTCCAGGTTGCCGTGCTTGCCCAGATGCACCACCGCATGGGATCCGAATCCGGCGTCCAGCCAGTGGTAGGCGGCCAAGTAGTGGTGGCTGGGCGGCAGATCCGGATCGTGGTAGATCGCAACGGGGTTCTCGCCGAACCCGCGGGGCGGCTGCACCAGCAGCACGAGATTGCCGGACCGCATTGCGGCGATGACGATCTCGCCGTCGGGGTCTTTGGTGCGATCGATGAAGAGTTCTCCGGGTGCCGGACCCCAATGCCGTTCGATGGCGATGCGGAATTCTTCGGGCAGGGTGGCGAACCAGTCGCGGTAATCCTTGGCGGACACCCTGATCGGGTTGCCGGCCAGTTGCTCTTCGGTGAGCCAGTCGGGGTCCTGCCCGCCGCGTTCGATCAGCGCGTGTATCAGGGCGTCGCCGTCGTTGGCGTCCACTCCGGGCAGATCGCCCACTTGGTATCCGCGGTCGCGCATCGCCCGCAGAAGCGCCACCGCGCTGGCCGGGGTGTCCAATCCGACCGCGTTGCCGATGCGGGCGTGCTTGGTGGGATACGCCGAAAACACCAGAGCTACCCGCTTGTCGGCGGAAGCGACGTGCCGCAGCTGCGCGTGCCGGACGGCCAGTCCCGCGACCCGTGCGCAGCGTTCCGGGTCTGCGACATACGCGATCAGTCCGTCGTCGTCGATCTCTTTGAACGAGAACGGAACGGTGATGATGCGCCCGTCGAACTCGGGCACCGCCACCTGACTGGCCACATCCAGCGGGCTGAGGCCGTCATCGTTTTCACACCATTGACTGCGCGAGCTCGTCAAGCACAAACCTTGCAAGATCGGAATATCCAGGGCTGCAAGGTGTTCGACGCTCCAGCTGTCGTCGTCCCCGCCGGCCGACACGGTCGCCGGCTTCAATCCTCCGGCGGCCAGCACGGTGACGACCATGGCGTCGGCATCGCCGAGCCGTTGCAGCAGTTCGGGTTCGGCGCTGCGCAGCGACGCGCAGTAGACGGGCAGGGGTTGCGCGCCGGCGTCTTCGATGGCCGCGCACAACGATTCGATGTATGCGGTGTTGCCGGCCAGATGCTGCGCGCGGTAGTAGAGCACCGCGATCGTCGGGCCGTCGACGTCCTGCGATTGCGGCCGTTCCAGTTCACCCCAGGTCGGGGTCACCACCGGCTCGGTGAACCCCACGCCGGTCATCAGCACGGTGTCGGACAGGAAGGCGTGCAATTGGCGCAGGTTCTCCACGCCGCCGTGCGCCAAGTAAATGTGGGCCTGCACCGCGATGCCGGCCGCGAGAGTGGACAGGCCGGTCAACTCGGCGTCGGCAGCCTGCTCGCCACTGACCAGCACAGTCGGAATACCGCTGGCGATCACGGTGTCGATGCCGCTTTGCCAGGCGCGGTAGCCGCCGAGAATCCGGACGACCACGATCGACGCGTCGGCCAATAGGTCGGGGAGCTCCTGCTCGGACAGCCGCGAGGGGTTGGCCCATCGATAGTTTCTGCCGCTGGAACGGGCGCTGATCAGGTCGGTGTCGGACGTCGACAGCAACACGATCGTCGGCTCAGCCACCCCTAATTCGTACCCCATCGGCCGATCCCGGGTTGACCGCGGCTACCGGCGTCGAGCGTGCAATGCCGGCGTCGCGTGTGCGTCCAGGGCGGGAATGAGTCCCCACTTCCACCCTCAGTGCACACTCGACGCCCGAGGTGCACACTCGATGCTCAACGACCGAGCACCGCCGCGATCCGAGCGGCGACCTCGCCGGCCACCTCTAACGCTCGTCCGCCCTCTGCCGCGTGGTAGCGATCCACGGTCGGGTCGTACTCGGCGCCGGCGATCGACCCGTGATCCGCCGCCAACTCCACCAGGTTCACCGGCCAGCCGACCCGTTCCAGGTGGGCGACAAACTCCCGGCTCGCGGTCACCGGAACCACATCGTCGGCCCGGCCGTGCAGCAAGGTGAACGGCGGACCGTCCTGGTCGAGAACGACATCGTCGGCCACGACGCGACCCGAAATCGGGTCAGGGGCCGTGAAAGCGCCAGCCAGACAAATCGTATGGGTCAGCGGAACATCGCGGCGGCCCAGTGTCAGACCCGCCGCGGCGGCACCTCCCATCGACCACCCGACGAGTGCGAATCCATTGCCGTCGATGCGCTTCCGGGTGAATTCGACCGATTGCAACAGGTCCGCCCGGCCTCCATCGTCGGCGTGCGAATCCCAATCGGGCGCTACCACGGTCGCACCCGAGCGGGCAAGGAAGCCGGCCAGCGGCCGTACCACGGCGCGGGCGTTGGCCTGCATGCCGTGCCACAGCAGGATGGCCGGTTGAGTCGGATGACCGAAAACATCGGCCAAGCGTCCCGGGGCGTACTCCATCGTCTGCACTGCTGCAGAGTGCCCACCGCGACACGATGCAATCTCCGAGCTCCTTCAAAGGCAGGAAAATCCAGCTACCTAAGCGGTAGCGTCATTGGTACTGGCTGGGCTGTCGACGGTATTTGCCACCCCAAGCACTCGGCATCGCACCAGCGGCGATGTGACGGGAGAAAACCATGAAGCACTACGTCGTCGGAGGACTGGCTGCCGTGCTGGTGGCCGGAGGGCTGATCGCCGCGGCGCCGCCGGCCAGCGCCGGCTGCCAGTACGGAGGACCCGTTCTCAGCAAGTGCGATGGACCCGTCCAGCCTGACGGCACCTGGCAACGTTGCGTGGTATCTACCCACTGGGTACCTAGCGGCGCCAGTTCCTTCCAAGTGCCCGAACGGCAATGCGACTTGATGGGTGCCGACCAGCACCCTGGGGGTCTTGGCTTCGCTGACCCACCGATGCACATCGACGACTGAGCCGGTCAGGCGGTGCGCACGTCGAAGTCCGCGAGCTCGGGTCGACGCAAGAGTTCGCTGTGGGTCTTCGGCGCCCAGGGGAACAGCTCGGGCAGGCCATCCTTGCCCAGGTACCAACTGCTGCAGCCCGACGCCCAAATTGTCTGCGGTAGCGCGGCTTTCATGAGCTCGTTGTATTCCTTGGTCGCCGCTTCCGTCGGCGCGGCGGTACGCACCACACCATTGCGGATCCGACGGATCCACCACATCGCGTAATCGGCTTGGTCCTCGGCGATGGCCATGAAGGACTGCTGACCGAGCGGCGAATGCGGCCCCATCAGCATGAAGAGATTGGGAAACCGCGGCACAGCGACCGACCGATACGCGATCGGACCGTCGGCCCAGGCCTCATCCAAAGTGATCCCGCCCTCCCCGATCAGCTTCAGCGGCCGCAGGTAGGCCCTGGCGTCAAACCCGGTGGCGTAGACCAGAATATCGAGTTCGTGCAGGGTGCCATCGACGGTCACGGTGCCGCGGGGCTCAATGCGCTCGATCCGGTCGGTGATCACGTCGACAGTCGGGTGCTGCACCGACCGGTAGAAGTTTCGCGACATCGCCAGCCGCTTACACATCGGCTGGTAATTCGGAGTGAGTTTGGCCCGCAGTTCCGGGTCGCGCACCGAGAGGCGCAGGTTCCAACGGCAGGTGGCCTGGACCAGACTGCGGCGCCATCCCGAACGGATTAGGGCGCCGCCGAAGACCCGCCGGGTGAAGGACCCCCAAAACCAGTGGCCCAGAGCGTTGAACCCCGGCAAGCGCGAGAGTAACTGTCTGGTCAGCCGTGAGTAATGCGGGTTGGGCATCGGGTAGACCCACTGCGCGGTGCGTTGAAACAGCGTCAACTGGCGCACCTTGCCGCCGAGCTCCGCAATGATCTGCACGCCGCTCGACCCGTTTCCGATCAGACCGATTCGCTTGTCCGGCAAGGCAATCGAGTGATCCCACCGCGACGAGTGGAATGCCGCTCCGGCGAAGGTCTCCCGCCCAGGGATGTCGGGATAGTTCGGTATCCGCAGCACTCCGGTCGCGATGACCACAACGTCAAACGTCTCTTCACCGAATGTTGTGGTGAGATGCCATGTTCCGTCGTCGTATTCGGCTCTGGTGACATCGCAGCCAAAACGGATATGGCGCCGGATGCCACGTTCGTCGGCCACCTGCCGGAAGTAGGCTTGCAATTCCGGGCCGGGCGGCAGCAACCGTGTCCACTTCGGGTTGGGCGCAAACCTGTAGGAGTAGTAGCGCGACGGAACATCGCATGTAAGACCCGGATACGTGTTATCGCGCCAGGTGCCTCCGACTTCGTCGGCTTTCTCGAAAACGGTGTACGAGTCGATGCCGGCATCGGCCAACTTGGCCGCCATGCATAGGCCCGAGACTCCGGCGCCAATTATCGCGACTTTCATTTGACGCTGCTGGGCCATCCCAACCACCAACTTCCCCCGGTATGAGCCCGACCGTACCGACGCGGCGCGCGGCTGTGGCCCTAAGAAGCGGCCAGACAATAGGTGTTTTCACCGCTGCCTTCTGCCTTACCGTGGACAGGTGACCCGAACCCGCGACACCGACGCTTGCCCGGGTGCGCTGCAGGTGCATCAGGCGGCCGACGGCGCGCTGGTCCGGGTCCGACTGCCCGGCGGGAAGATCAGCGCCGCACAACTGGCGGCGCTGGCCGGCATCTCCAGTGGCTTCGGCTCGGGAACCTTGGAGCTGACCGCGCGCGGCAACCTGCAATTGCGCGCGATCACCGACGTGACAGCGGTCGCCGAGGCCATCGCCAACGCCGGGCTGCTGCCGTCCGCGACCCACGAACGGGTGCGCAACATTGTCGCCTCGCCGCTGTCCGGTCGCGCCGGCGGACGCGCAGACGTGCGGGCCTGGGTGAGCGCGCTGGATGCGGCGATCTGCGCCGAGCCCAAACTGGTGGAACTGGGCGGCCGGTTCTGGTTCAGCATCGACGACGGCCGCGCCGACGTGTCCGGACTGGGCGCCGACGTCGGAGTGCACGTCTACGAGGACGGGTGCGCACTGCTGCTGACGGGGCGAGACACCGGTCTGCGCATGGCGCCCGACGATGTGGTCACGACCCTGGTCGGAGTCGCTGTGCGGTTCACCGAGGTTCCCGAAAATGCTTGGCGGATAAGCGAATTAGCTGACATAGAAAGCCTGCTGCCCGGCGCCCGGCTCAGCGCCACCCCCTTTCCGCCCGTCTCCAAAGCGCCGGTGGGCTGGATAGCCCAGGACGATGGCCGGGTCGCGTTGGGCGCCGCGGTGCCGCTAGGTGTCCTGCCCGCGCGAGTCGCGGAGTACTTGGCCTCGATTGGGGCCGCGATCGAGGCCCCGATGGTGGTTACGCCGTGGCGTTCGGTGCTGGTGTGCGACCTCGACGAGGCTGTCGCCGACGCCGCGCTGCGGGTGCTGGCGCCGTTGGGACTGGTGCTCGACGAGAACTCCCCCTGGCTGAACGTCAGCGCATGCACCGGAAGCCCCGGCTGCGCACACTCGGCCGCCGACGTGCGGGCGGACGCCGCGCATTCCGTCGGGACGGATTCCGCGGTGCACCGTCACTTCGTCGGCTGCGAACGCGCCTGCGGCAGCCCGCCGGCTGGCCAGGTGCTGGTCGCCACCGGCGACGGATATCGGCTGCTGCGAAGCTAGCGGGCCCGTGGCGACCGCCAGCGCGACGAAGCCGGGCGCAGCGGTTCGCCACGCTAGAAAGCCTTAGGGTGAGCACGTGCTCGACTACATCCGCGACGCGGCGGAGATCTATCGCCAGTCGTTCGCGACCATCCGCACCGAAGCCGACCTGGCACGATTCCCCGCCGACGTGGCCCAAGTCGTGGTCCGGTTGATCCACACCTGCGGGCAGGTCGACGTCGCCGAGCACGTCGCCTTCACCGACGACGTGGTGGCGCGGACCCGTGCCGCGTTGCGAAATGGCGCTCCCGTGCTGTGCGATTCGTCGATGGTGGCCGCCGGAATCACCACCGCACGCCTGCCCGCCGGCAACGAGGTTGTGTCGTTGGTGGCCGATCCACGCGCGCCCGAGCTGGCCGCCCGAAGGCACACCACCCGCTCGGCGGCAGGTGTGGAGCTGTGGGCTGACCGGCTCGACGGCGCGGTGCTGGCGATCGGCAATGCACCCACCGCGCTGTTCCGGTTGCTGGAGCTGATCGACGAGGGCGCCGCCAAGCCGGTCGCCGTGCTCGGTGGGCCGGTGGGTTTCGTCGGGTCGGCACAGTCCAAAGACGAGCTCATCGACCGCCCGCGCGGAATGTCGTACCTGGTGGTGCGGGGTCGCCGCGGCGGCAGCGCAATGGCCGCCGCCGCCGTCAACGCGATCGCGAGCGACGCCGAATGACGACTCGAGGCACGCTCTGGGGAGTGGGGTTGGGACCCGGCGACCCAGAGTTGGTGACCGTCAAGGCCGCCCGGGTGATCGGCGAGGCCGACGTGGTCGCCTACCACAGCGCCCGGCACGGCCGCAGCATCGCCCGCGGCATCGCCGAACCGTACCTGCGGCCCGGCCAAATCGAGGAGCACCTGGTCTACCCGGTGACCACCGAGGTGACCGATCATCCCGGCGGTTACGCCGGCGCGATCGAGGACTTCTATGTCGAAGCCACCCAACGCATCGCCGCGCACCTCGAGGCTGGATGCAATGTGGCGTTGCTGGCCGAGGGCGATCCGCTGTTCTACAGCTCCTACATGCATCTGCACACCCGCCTGACCCAGCGGTTTGACGCCGTCATCGTGCCGGGCGTGACGTCGGTGAGCGCCGCTTCGGCGGCCATCGCGACGCCGCTGGTGGCCGGTGACGAAGTGTTGTCGGTACTACCGGGAACCCTGCCGGTCGCCGAGCTGACCCGCCGGCTCGCCGACGCGGACGCCGCCGTGGTGCTCAAACTGGGCCGTTCATATCACGCTGTGCGGGAAGCACTTTCGGCATCTGGACGGCTTGGTGACGCCTATTATGTGGAGCGGGCCAGTACTTCCGCGCAACGGATCTTGGCGGCCGCGGACGTCGACGAGACCAGCGTGCCGTACTTCTCACTGGCCATGCTGCCCGGCGGACGGCGCCCCGAGCGGTCGCCGGTCGGGGCCGTCGCGGTAGTGGGCCTTGGCCCCGGCGACAACGACTGGATGACACCGCAGAGCCGGCGTGAGCTGGCCGCGGCAACCGACCTGATCGGCTATGGCCGCTACCTGGACCGCGTCTCGGTTCGCGACGGTCAGAAGCGTCATCCCAGCGACAACACCGACGAACCCGCGCGGGCGCGACTGGCCTGCGCGCTGGCCGAACAGGGCCGCGCCGTGGCGGTGGTGTCGTCGGGCGATCCGGGGGTGTTCGCGATGGCCACCGCCGTCCTGGAAGAGGCCAAACAATGGCCCGGAGTGCAGGTCCGCGTGATTCCCGCGATGACCGCCGCTCAGGCGGTTGCCAGCCGGGTCGGCGCTCCGCTCGGTCACGACTACGCGGTAATTTCGTTGTCCGATCGGCTCAAGCCCTGGGATGTGATCGAGGCGCGCCTGGCCGCAGCGGCCGCAGCCGATTTGGTGCTGGCCATCTACAACCCCGCCTCCAAGGCCCGGACCTGGCAGGTCGGCGCCATGCGCGACGTCTTGCTGACCCATCGCGAACCGGGAACGCCGGTGGTGATCGGCCGCAACGTGTCCGGGCCCGACGAGGACGTCCGCGTGGTGCGGTTGGCCGACCTAGACCCCGCCGACGTCGACATGCGCTGCCTGCTGATCGTCGGATCATCTCAAACCCAGTGGTACACCGGCGATTCCGGTGACCGGGTGTTCACTCCCCGGCGTTATCCGACCTGAACTCGGTCAGGCGTCCGTCGTCGAATCGTTGCCCCAGCTGCTCGGCAACATCGGCACCGCCGGACCGTCACTCAACCCATCACCGGTCAGCGTCGTCAGCCCCGCCGCGTGGCCCGCACCGGATGTGACTGCGGCCCCGGCAAATCCGAGCGGTCCCGCCGCCTGACCGGATTCTCCAACCGGTGCGCTGGGCTCGTCGCCCGGACCAGAAGGCGCGTCGTCGAGGTCCATGAATTCGTAGCGGTAGGCACGATCCTTTGCAGCCGCCCCGCGACGCCGGCGAGCCTTCAACCGCTCCTTGGCAGATGCCGCCGCGGCAGCTGCCGGGGCGTCGGCGTCGTCGGGCGCGGGCTCCTCGGACTTGCGGCGGGAACGATTGCGCGCGCTGGCGCTCCCCGACAACCCCGACAGCCCAACGGCATAGAGCGCGTCGGACAGGCCCGCACCAAGTCCGGTCGAACTGGTGGGTCCGAAGCCGACTCCGGGGCCGCCACCGACCGGTGGGGCGCCGCTGGCGGGAGCGGCAGTCGCCGTCGCGGGGGCGGGCGCGGGTGCGCTGGCACTCGAGGTGCTCGGCACATTGCCGAATCCCGCCGGGGCCGGCGCGGTGGGCATCGGTGCCGGCACCGGCACTGCCACCGGCGGTTGGATCGCCAGGGGAACCGCGGTGCCCACCGCGATCGCCGCAACGCCCGCTGCTGCGCCGGCGCCAGCCGCAGCGGCAACAACCATCATGGCCGGGATGGCGACGACGGCCAACTGAATCGCGACCTGGATGAACGGCCAGAAAATCATCAAGGTGTGGAAGATCGCCCAGCCGAGCGCGGTCGACAGGGCCGGCGACAATCCCAGCTGCCCGAAGAATGAGGCGAGGCTGTTGACCCACGGCACCGGCGGGAAGGGCCACCCACCGGGGTTGAGGTCCTTGGACACCGGCCACGCGAAGGTGCTGGTGTACTGCTGCAGCCATTGGGTGAGCTGGTCCATCCAGGACGGATAGGTTTGCGCCGGCGGAGGGTCTGCTGCCGCGGTCGTCGCGTTGTTCGCCTCTGCGCTGGCCACCATGATCTGCGGCGCCGGCGTGGCCGCCGGAACCGCGGCCAGTGCGGATTCACTGACAACTTGGTAGGCGCTCATCGTCGTGGCGGCTTGCACCCACATGCGCGCGTAGTCCGCCTCGTTGACGGCGATCGGGATGGTGTTGATGCCGAAGAAGTTGGTACCGACCAGGGCGCCATGAATGGCGTGGTTCGCGGCGAGTTCGCCCAGCGTGGGCATCGCGGCCAGGGCGGCCGTGTAGGCCCCGGCCGCCGTGTCGTGCAGTGCGGCCGCGGCCGTGCTGTCGGCGGAGCTGGCGAGCAGCCAGCTCAAATACGGGGCGTGGGCCACGACGTACTGCTCTGCACTGGGGCCTTGCCAGTCGCCGGCCTGCACCGCGCCCAACAACACGGTGAGTTCATCTGCGGCGTCGGCGTATTCAGCGCTCAACGCCGACCAAGCCCCCGCCGCCGCCAGCAGGGGCCCGGGGCCAGGCCCGCTGGTCAGCAGTGTCGAGTGCACCTCGGGTGGAAAAGCGAGCCAGATCGGGGCGGTCATTGAAGCGGGCCTTCCGGGGCGAACGGCGACACGAATACCTCTTCGGTGAGCCTTGTGGCGGTGCGGGCTGGCGGGGCTTGTCTTCAGTGGTCGCTTCGTGACGCGGTTTAGTTCCCGCCGGGTTTCTTGCCCAGGCCTTTGCACGCGGCGCAAGCATGCGCAACGATGCAGGGATGCGGTGTGACGTGGTGCGCGAGGCGCTCTCCGCCCGGCTGGATGGCGAGCGTCCAGAAGTGCTCGCACAGCAGGTCGATGCCCACCTGGAGTCGTGCCGCGGTTGCCGCACCTGGCTGATCGGTGCGGCGGCGCAGACTCGCCGGTTTGCCTCGATTGAGCCCGGCGACGGACCAGACCTGGTCGACCGAATCATGGCGAGCATCGACGACGACTCCACCGCGCGTCACGGCTGGATGCGCGCGGTGCGGTCACGCTATGCGCGGTGGGGGCTCATCGCTGTGGGCGCGTTCCAGGTAGGCATCGCGGCCGCTCAGATCGGCGGCATCAACTTCGGCATGGTGTCCCACCACATGCACGGGGCGATGTCCGGCGAACATTTGCTGCACGAGTCCACGGCCTGGTTGCTGGCGTTGGGGGTGGCGATGATCGCCGCCGGCATCTGGCCGGTGATGGCGATCGGTGTCGCGGCGATTTCGGGTGCGTACTCGCTGGCGTTGACGGGTTATGTGGCCGCCGACGCCCTCGACGGACAGGTGACCGCGACCCGCGTCGCCAGTCACGTACCCCTGCTGCTAGGCCTGGTGTTCGCGGTGTTGGTGGCGCGCGACCGAACGGGAGCGCACCGGTCGCGGAATTCCGATTTCGACGCTTTCGATGCCGATCTGCCGAGCCACACGGGGCCGTTCGGAGGTCGGCGACGCAGCCATCTGCGGCCGATCAACCGGTCGTCGTCGGACCCCACCGCAAACTCTACGACAACCCGTCGTAGACTGACCGAACCCGCGCAACGAAGGTGGTTGGCCATGACCGCGTCAAGCGACGACGAGGCCGTTACCGAACTCGCCTTGGCAGCCGCGCGCGGAAATGAGCGAGCTCTTGAGGCATTCATCAAGGCCACTCAGAAAGACGTGTGGCGGTTCGTCGCTTATCTGTCCGACGCGGGCAGCGCCGACGATCTGACCCAAGAAACCTTCCTGCGGGCGATCGGGGCAATCGAGCGGTTCTCCGGGCGCTCCACCGCGCGCACTTGGCTGCTGTCCATCGCGCGGCGCGTGGTCGCCGATCACATTCGCCACGCCCAGTCGCGGCCGCGCACCGCCCCGGGTGCCGACCCCGAGCAGGTGCTGAACGGCGACCGCCACGCGCGCGGATTTGAGGACCTCGTCGAAGTGACCACGATGATCGCCAGCCTCACCGTCGAACAACGCGAAGCCTTGTTGCTGACTCAGCTGCTCGGGCTGCCCTACGCCGACGCTGCCGCGGTGTGCGGCTGCCCCGTGGGCACCATCCGGTCCCGCGTCGCCCGCGCCCGCGGTGCGCTGCTGGCCGATGCGGAACGCGACGACCTGACCGGTTAGCCCAGTCCGGCAATCCAATCCGCAGCCTCGCCGACGGTGGCCACCGCGTTCACTCCGTCCGGCAGCTGCGGGCGCGCCACCATTATCACCGGAATGTCCAGTGCCGCAGCGGCGTCCAGTTTCGCCCGGGTCATGTCGCCGCCGCTGTTCTTGGTCACCAGGACCTCGATCCGGTGATCGCGCAACAGCGCTCGCTCGTCTTCGTAGCGGTACGGTCCACGAGACAACACGATCTGATGATGGCGCGGCAAGGTCGCTGCATCCGGCTCGGTGACCGCGCGAATCAAAAACCACGCGTCGCTGCTCGCGAAGGCCCTGACGCCGGAGCGGCCAGTAGTGAGAAATATCCGCGAATAGTGTTTTTGGGCAACGAGTTCCGCGGCTTCGTCATCCGAGGCGACGACAATGGCGGCGCCGGGATCCCAGGCCGGGCGGGCCAATACCAGGTGCGGTATGCCTAGTTCGCCGCACACCTCGGCGGCGTGCGCGGTCATGGTTGCCGCGAACGGGTGGGTCGCGTCGACGACGGCGTCAATGCGTTGTTCTTGTAGCCAGTTCCGCAGCCCGTCCACACCGCCGAATCCACCGATGCGCACCGGGCCGACGGGCAGTGCCGGATCCGGTACCCGGCCGGCCAGCGAGCTGATCACGTCGACGTTGGGGTGCAGGATTTTGGCGAGCGCGCGGCCTTCAGCGGTGCCACCGAGCAGCAGCACCCGCATCAGTGTTGGCTCCCCCGGGCCCGCCCGGTCGAGTAGAGGTAACTGTCGGTGAATCCCTCGGCGGCGAGCACGTCGCCGACGATGATGACGGCGGTTTTGGTGATGTTGGCCTCGTGCATTTGGTCGGCGATGCTGGCCAGCGTGCCACGCAGTACCGTCTGCTGCGGCCAGCTTGCGAAAGCTACTGCTGCGGCCGGGGTTTCGGGCCGGTAGCCGTTGGCGAGCAGCTGTGGGACGATGGCGTCGATCTGGGCGGCGGCCAGGTGCAGCACCAGGGTGCCGCCGGATTGGGCGAGGGTTTGTAGGTCTTCGCCTGGTGGCATGGGTGTCGACAAGGTCGCTATGCGAGTCAGCGTGACCGTCTGGGCCACCCCCGGGGCGGTGAGCTCTCGTTTCAGCGCGGCGGCTGCCGCGGCGAAAGCCGGGACGCCAGGCACGATTTCGTAATCGATGCGCAGCGCGTCGAGTCGGCGGCATTGCTCGGCCAGCGCGCTGTACAGCGACGGGTCACCGGAATGCAGCCGGGCCACGTCGTGGCCGGCGGCGTCGGCATCGGCGAGTTCGGTGACGATCTGCTCGAGCGTCAACGGGCCGGTGTCAACGATTTTCGCGTCGGGCGGGCAGAGGACCAATAAGTCGTCGGGCATGATCGAACCCGCATAGAGGCACGTTTTGCATTGTTCGAGCAGGCGTTGGCCTCGGACGGTGATCAGATCGGCCGCTCCGGGGCCGGCGCCGATGAAATAGACCGTCACTTCGTCACCGTCCACTGGGTGACCGGGTGCCGCGGGCGCCAACCAGTGAAGGCGCCCAGCGGTTCGCCCTGATAGAGCTGAAACCGCCGCAGCTGGCCGCCTAGGCGTGAATACGCTTGTACCAGAAGCGATTCAGATTCTACGGTGACGGCGTTGGCAACCAGGCGCCCTTCGGCGGACAGATTATCAAGGCAGGCGTCGAGGAGACCGGGATGGGTCAGGCCGCCGCCGATGAAGATCGCGGATGGCGGTGCGGCACCGTCGAATGCGTCGGGGGCTTGTTGGCGTACGTCGATGTTGACGCCGAAGGCTGCGGCGTTGAACTCGATGTTGCGCCGGCGCTGCTCGTTTTGTTCGAAGGCCACGGCGCTGCAACCCCGCCAACTGCGGCACCATTCGACCGCGATGCTGCCCGAGCCCGCGCCGACATCCCACAACCGCTCCCCCGGCCGCGGCGCTAGTGCCGCCAGGGTGACCGCGCGGATACCGTGTTTGGTGATCTGCCCGTCGTGGACGAACACGTCGTCGGGCAACGGTGTGATGCGCTCGTCGGGCAGGTAACGGACGGCGATCACGTTGAGGTTGTCGATGTCTTGGGGCGCGTCCTCGGCCCATTGGCGCGCGGTGCCGTCGCGGCGGTGTTCGGCGGGTCCGCCGAGCTGTTCGAGCACGCTGACTTCGGAGTCACTGCGACCGTGCGCGGTGAGCAGCTGGGCCAGGGCTTTCGGCGTGGACCGATCTTTCGACAGCACGATCGCCTGGCCGCCGCGGCGCACCGCGGTATGCGGCGGTGCGGTGACCAGGCTGATCACCTCGGTGTCGTGCACGATCCACCCCATCCGAGCGCACGCCAGCGTCACCGCCGACACATGCGGCAAGACCCGGACGTTTTCGGCGCCGTACAAGCGGATCAAGCTGCCGCCGATGCCGTGCAGCAGCGGGTCGCCGCTGGCGACGATGTGAATGTCGTCGTCTTTGTGGCAATCGAGCAGCACTTGTAGCACGGGCAGCAGCGGTGACGGCCACTCTTTACGCTCGGCCGTCACCGTATCGTCGAGTAAGCCGAGTTGTCTCTTGGCACCGTAAATGACTGTGGCCGTTTGCAATTCATCGTGCGATGTCGCTGAGAGTCCGGCCATGCCGTCGGCGCCGATGCCGACCACGATGATCATCGCGGCATCCTGCGCCAGACGAACTGCGGCAGCAATCGCAACACGAAGAACATCGGCTGCAGTGCCCACGGGATCCATACGTTCCGGCGCCCCTTGGCCAACGCACGCGCGGTGGCAGCGGCCACCTGCTCGGGCGTGCTGGACAGGGGTGCGGGTGTCATGCCCTCTGTCATACGCCCGATGACGAATCCGGGGCGCGCAATCAGCAGGTGGACCCCGGTGCCATGCAGCGCGTCGGCCAGGCCGCCGGCGAAGCCGTCCAGGCCGGCCTTGGCTGAGCCGTAGACGTAGTTGGCGCGTCGCACCCGAACGCCGGCGACCGAGGAGAACACCACCAGCGATCCCCGGCCGGCCGTGCGCATGGCGGTGGCCAGATGGGTGAGCATGTTGACCTGGGCGACGTAGTCGGTGTGCACGATGGCCACCGCGTGGGAGGCGTCGGCCTCGGCGCGGGCCTGGTCGCCGAGGATCCCGAAGGCGAGCACCGCGGTGCCGATAGGGCCGTGGTCGGTGATGACCGATGCCACCAGCGGGCCGTGCGAGGCCAGGTCGTCGGCGTCGAACTCGCTGGTGTGCACCGCCTTCGCGCCGGCTGCTTTGAGCGCGGCGACCTGCTCATCGAGCTGGTCGGCCCTGCGCGCAGCCAGCACCACCGTCGCCCCGGGAGCCAGGCGTCGCGCGAGTTCAATACCGATTTCGCTGCGGCCACCCAAAATCAGAACTGGACCCGCGCCCGTGTCGTCCACGGCTGCGATTATCACCTGCGCTAGCGTGAGCGGTGATGGCGAACACCACTACGCGGCTCACTAACGACGCTTTGGCGTTTCTGTCCGAACGTCATTTGGCGATGCTGACCACGCTTCGCGTCGACAATTCGCCGCATGTGGTGGCCGTGGGTTTCACCTTCGACCCCGTGACCCATATCGCGCGGGTGATCACCACCGGGGGCTCGCAGAAGGCCATCAATGCCGATCGTGCCGGCATGGCTGTGCTCAGCCAGGTCGACGGTGCACGATGGCTTTCGCTCGAGGGCCGCGCCAGGGTGAACAACGGTGTCGATGCCGTCCGCGATGCCGAGCTGCGCTATGCGCAGCGCTACCGCACTCCGCGGCCCAATCCGCGACGTGTGGTCATCGAAGTTCAGATAGAGCGCGTGCTGGGATCGTCAGACCTGCTCGACCGCGGCGAGTAGCTTTCGATCCAACTTGTCGCGGTTTATTCGGTGTCGCGGCGCTCAAACTCGGTACCTGAAGTGTCGTCCCAGAACTTAGGTGACAACTCTGTCACCCGATCTTCTGGCGGGACGGCATCTCTTCGCTGCCGGAATTCGTCAAAGATTTGGCGGGCGCGCGCCAACTCAGCTTCTGTCGGTGGGGTGCGGCCCAGTTCTTCGGGTGTGGTAAAAGTCTTTCCACAAATCTTCTTAGCCACGTCTGAAGCTCCAATCGCTCATGGCATCACGATCAATCAGTGCTGACACGGAACCGAACCGGATTTATACCGGAGTACCACGGTTACTGCCCGGTCGTTGGAAGAGCAGGCCATCGTGTTCCCTCCTCCGACAAGCGCGATTGCGGCAGCGCTGTTGTGTAGGAACTCATCGTGTTGATCCCGCGTGAGATCGTAATATTCTTCGTAGTCGACAATGCCGTTGCTTACTGGTATCGAGGCGTAGTACCGACCCGAAATCGATTCGACGCCAACCGAATACCTGTCTTCGCTTGAGAAAAACGTGTCGTCAAATTTCATCACTATTCCGAACTACGAAGGTTCCATCCGACACACCTACCGATCTCGTGGAGTGCTTCCCGCGATAGTCGTCCGATCTGCTCGACCGCGGCGAGTAGTGCGGCGAGTAGTTAGGGCGATTGGGGATCGCGGCGCTCAAACTCAGTGCCTGAAGTGTCGTCCCAGAATTTCGGTGAGACTTCTGTCGCTCGATCTTCTGGCGGGATGGCATCTATTCGCTGCTCGAACTCGTCAAAGATTCGGCGGGCACGCGCCAACTCGGCCTCTGTCGGTGGGGTCCGGCCCGCTTCCTCCGGTGTTGAAAAACTCTTTCCACCGATCGTCCTACTCATGTAATGACTCCTATCGCCCTGCGCCTACCGATTGCCCACGATTTAATATTCGATCATTCTGATGACTGTCCGACCGGTTAGCGGATTCACGACTTTGTCCACCACGTAAAACTCTGTACCCGACGGAAACAGGAT
>DASYJS010000071.1:0-2085 GCA_035996225.1 Mycobacterium sp.
GACCCCGATCCGCAGGCACCGGGGCGGATGACGACGAAGTGGGGGGGCTTTGTCGACGACGTCGCCGGGTTCGACGCCGACTTCTTCGGCATTACCCCGCGCGAGGCCGAGGCGATGGACCCCCAGCAGCGAATATTGCTCGAAGTCGCCTGGGAAGCACTCGAACATGCCGGGCTGCCACCGGATTCGCTGAGCGGCACCCGAACCGCGGCGATGATGGGGCTGTCGGCGTGGGACTACACGATCGTCAACCTCGAGCGCCGCGCCGAAATCGATGCGTACATGAGCACCGGGAACCCGCACAGCGCCGCGGTGGGCCGGATTTCCTATCTGCTGGGGCTGCGCGGCCCCGCGGTGGCCGTGGATACCGCGTGCTCGTCGTCGTTGGTGGCGCTGCACCTGGCCTGCCAGAGCCTGCGACTGCGCGAAAGCGACGTGGCGCTGGCGGGTGGGGTTCAACTCATGCTGTCACCGTTCACCAGCATCGCGCTGTCCAAGTGGTCGGCGCTGTCGCCGACCGGACGGTGCAAGACCTTTGACGCCCTGGCCGATGGGTTCGTGCGCAGCGAGGGCTGTGGCGTCGTGGTGCTCAAGCGGCTGGCCGACGCCACCCGCGACGGTGATCGCGTGCTGGCGGTGGTCCGCGGTTCAGCGATCAACCAGGACGGCCGATCCAACGGCATGACCGCGCCGAACGCGGCAGCACAGCGTGAGGTGATCACCACAGCGCTGCGCCTGGCCGACGCGACCGCGGACAGCGTGAACTACATCGAGACGCACGGCACCGGAACGGTGTTGGGGGATCCGATCGAATTCGAGGCGCTGGCGGCCACCTACGGCCTTGTAAAAGGTCAGAGTGACGGCACGTGCGCGCTCGGGTCGGTGAAGACGAACATCGGTCATCTGGAGGCCGCTGCCGGGATCACCGGGTTCATCAAGGCGACGCTGGCCGTGTCACGCGGGCACATTCCGCCCAATTTGCATTTCTCCCGGTGGAATCCGGCGATCGACCCCTCGTCGACCCGGCTGTTCGTCCCGACCGAGGCCACCGCGTGGCCCGCGGGTGTGCGCAGGGCGGCCGTGTCGTCATTCGGTCTGAGCGGAACGAATGCTCACGTGGTCATCGAACAGCACCCAGAGCAGGCCCCAGAATCGGCCCGGGCGAACGGATCTGGTCCGCTTGTGTCCACGTTGAGGGTGTCGGGTAAGACACCGCAGCGGGCGGCTTCGCTGGCGTCGTGCCTGGCCGACTGGATGGAAGGACCCGGCACAACGACGCCATTGGCGGATGTCGCGCATACGCTCAACCAGCACCGGGCCCGCCACGCCAAGGCTGCCGTCGTGGTCGCGCGTGATCGCGCGGACGCGGTGGCGGGGCTGCGGGCGCTGGCCGCCGGCCGTCCCGAACCCGGCGTGCTGGAGTGCCGGGACGGCTTCACCGGGCCGGGCACGGTGTTCGTCTATTCGGGTCAGGGCTCGCAATGGGTCGGCATGGGCAGGCAGTTACTGCTCGACGAACCGGCGTTCGCCACGGCCGTCGACGAGCTCGAGCCCGACTTCCTTGCCCAGGCCGGGTTTTCGCTGCGCCACACCCTCGCCGAGGGCGGCGAGATAGTCGGCATCGACCGCATTCAGCCGGTGCTGGTGGGCGTCCAGCTGGCGCTGACCGCGCTGTGGCGCTCCTACGGGGTGACGCCCGACGCCGTGATCGGCCACTCGATGGGTGAAGTGTCGGCCGCCGTGGTGGCCGGGGCGCTGACACAAGCCGACGGGCTGCGGGTGATCGCCACCCGCTCGCGCTTGATGGCCCAGCTGGCCGGCCAGGGCGCGATGGCCCTGCTGGAGCTCGACGCCGACACCGCCGCGGCGCTTATCGCCGACTACCCGCAGGTGACCCTGGCCGTTCATGCCTCGCCGCGCCAATCGGTGATCGCCGGCCCGCCCGAATCGGTGGACGCGGTGATCGCGGTGGTGGCCGCCCGGAATCTGCTGGCCCGGCGCATCGACGTCGACGTGGCCTCCCACCACCCGATCATCGACCCGGTGCTGCCGCAATTGCGTTCCGCGCTCGCGGATCTCGCACCG
>DASYJS010000072.1:0-14933 GCA_035996225.1 Mycobacterium sp.
AGGGTGCAACCAGGGCGAAGAATCGGCGAAATTCCCGCCCTGAGCGCACACCCAACGCCGTCAGTGCACATTCGACGCCGTGATCGCGTCGCAGTCGCTTTCCTGTGCCACGCGCCGGCCCGGCCGCCGATCAGCGGAACACCGCCCACGCGCGCCGCGGCGACATGGCAGGGTGACATCCGTGGCAAATACTTCTCCAGCGACCGTCGAGCACGACCTGCGTGAAATCGACACCCCGAAGGGTGCTTTGCGCTACTACGACAGCGGGCCCGATTCCGGTCCGGTGCTGCTGTTCCTGCACGGCTCCGGCCCCGGTGTCACCGGCTGGCGCAACTTTCGCGGGATCCTGCCCACGTTCGCCGAGCACTTCCGCTGCCTGATCCTGGAATTCCCCGGTTTCGGGGTCACCGACGACTTCGGCGGCCACCCGATGGTCACCGCGTTCGGCGCCGTTCCGCCTTTCCTGGACGCAGTCGGAGTCGAGAAGGCGCACATCGTCGGCAATTCGATGGGTGGCGGCGTAGGCATCAACTTCGCCCTCCAGAATCCCGATCGCATCGACCGACTGGTGACCATCGGCGGCATCGGCACCAACATCTTCACGCCTAGTCCCAGTGAGGGAATCCGGCTGCTGCAGGAGTTCGTCGAGGACCCGACTCGGCAACGGCTCGTCGACTGGCTCAAGTCGATGGTGTACGACCAATCGTTGATCACCGACGAGCTCATCGAGGAACGCTGGCAGCTGGCCACCGACCCCGTCACACTGGCCGCCGCGCGCCGCATGTACGGCAAGGCGGCGTTCGCCGCGATGAACTCCGCGATGAGCGCCTCGGATCGGCCGTTCCCTTGGGCGGTCATGCACAAGGTGGCCGCACCCACGCTGCTGACGTGGGGTCGCGACGATCGGGTGAGCCCGCCCGACATGGCGTTGATCCCGATGCGCACCATCCCCAACGCGGAGCTACATATCTTCCCCAACTCCGGGCACTGGGCCATGATCGAAGCCAAGGCGGCATTCGAAAGCACGGTGCTGGGATTCCTGTCCCGCACGTAGCTAGGGAGCTCCCGCAAGGCCTTTCGTCAGCAAGGCGTGCGCGTCGGGATTGCCGTCGAGCACGCGGCTGGTGCGGACGCTGATCTGCCACCGGTCATCGATGCGCCGCAGCGCGAAATGGTGCGCGGTGGCACGCCATACCCGATAGCCGTCGCCGTCGCGGACGAGCACCAGAGATTCGCAAACCGCCACCGCCTCATCGCCGGTGACCGTGACGACGCACGGCCCGAGGAAATGACAGCACCCCTTGGCCACCAACTTCTGGTGGGCTTGCGAACTGATCATCGCGTGCACGTCGGCCCGGCCTTCCATGCGCCAGCCGTCGACGTCATAGATGCCGTCGGTGGCCCACAGGCGCGCGGTGGCTTCCGGATCACCGGCGTCGACCGCGGGGCCGTAGGACGCGATCAACTGCCTGATGTCGCGGTCGTCCTCGAGCCGGCGCAGCCGGGCCGCCAAGTCCGCAAACTCCGTCATAGTCGTCTCCTCATCGCTGGGTGGCACCCGCGTCGACGGGCAGGACTATCGCGGTGATGTAGCGCGCCTCGTCGGAGACCAGGAACAGCGCGGCGTTGGCGACATCCACCGGGCCGATCCACGGCACCGCAAGCATATTCATCGCCTCCGCCGCCTCGGCGAATTCCGCGCGCGTGGCCGGCCGGCCCAAGTCGGGCCGGAATGCACTACTGCCAGAGTCGTTTTGGATCATGGGCGTGTCGACATTGGTCGGGTGCACGCAGTTGACCCGAACATTGTGCTGCGCAAGCTCATTGGCCAGGCTGCGCATCAGGCCGACGACACCGTGCTTGGCGGCCGTGTAATGCGCGACGCCGACCAGCCCACGAAGTCCGGCGATGGAGTTCGTCAGCACCATCGCGCCGGCTCCCCGGTCGATCAGGTGCGGCGCACTGGCACCGCAGACCACGTCCAAGCCGGCGAACCCGGCGCCCACCACGATGACGTCGAGGCGCTGATCGGCAGCATCATTCACAAGCGCCCACGGTATTGGCCCGTTCGTCGCGGGGCACGCCCTGTCCCGGTCACCGGACGCCCACTCGTGCCGGGAAGGCTCTGACCCGTATTTTCGCCCGCTCACCGGGATCACCGGCGAGTCGAGACCGGGACTGCGGTAGACCATTACTAAGCCCACACACGTAAGGACAACAATATGACCGAGCGGGTACTCGACCGGGTCGTGGCCATGGCCGATCAGTTGCGCGACCAGGCCGCAGACGCCGAAAGAATCGGCCGGCTCACCGACGACACCGTCAAGCTGATGAAAGGCGCCGGCCTGATTCGGCTACTGCAGACCAAGCAGTATCAGGGCTTCGAGGTTCACCCGCGCGAGTTCGCCGAGACCACGATGGCCACGGCGGCCCTGGATCCGGCCGCCGGCTGGATCGTCGGTGTGGTGGGCGTGCACCCTTACCAGCTGGCCTACGCCGACCCGAAGGTCTCCGCCGAGATCTGGGCCGACGATGTCGACACATGGATGGCATCCCCGTATGCGCCGCAGGGCGTCGCCAAGCCCGTCGACGGCGGCTACCTCTTCAACGGACGCTGGCAGTTCAGCTCGGGCACCGATCACTGCGACTGGATCATCCTGGGCGCGATGCTCGGTGACAGTAAGGGCATCCCGCTGATGCCGCCCCAGATGTTGCACATGATTTTGCCGCGCAAGGACTACGAGATCGTCGAAGACTCGTGGAATGTGGTGGGGCTGCGTGGAACCGGCTCCAAGGACGTCATCGTCAAGGAGGCGTTCGTCCCGAGCTATCGGACGATGGACGCGACGAAGGTGATGGACGGTACCGCCCAGCGTGAGGCCGGCATGACCGAGCCGCTGTATCTGATGCCGTGGTCGACGATGTTCCCGCTGGGCATCTCGTCGGCGACCATCGGCATCGCCGAGGGAGCGCTGGCCGCGCACCTGGACTACCAGCGAGAGCGCGTCGGCGCCACCGGTACCGCAATCAAGGATGACCCGTACGTCATGCACGCAATCGGCGAGGCCGCCGCCGACATCAATGCCGCCCGCCAGGAGCTGCTGGCCAACGCCGACCGCATCTACGACATGGTCGCCGCCGGCAAAGAGGTGTCCTTCGCCGACCGCGCGGCCGGACGCCGCACGCAAGTCCGCGCGGTATGGCGCGCGGTGTCGGCGGTCGACGAGATCTTCGCCCGCTCGGGCGGCAACGCGGCCCGAATGGACAAGCCGCTGCAGCGGTATTGGCGTGACATGCACGTCGGCCAACTGCATGCCATCCATGTCCCCGGCACCACCTATCACGCGTCGGCGCTCAGCTCGTTGGGCATTGATCCGCCCGTGGGTCCGCTGCGGGCCTTGATCTGAGCAGGAGATGCAAGAAGTGAGCGATCTGAAAAGCCTGGGCTACATCACTATCTCGACCAACGACATTGACCGGTGGCGCCGCTTCGCCTTCGGCGTCCTGGGTTTCGCCGAAGGAAAGGGCCCCGACGAGTCCGCGCTCTATCTGCGGATGGACGAGCGCGCCGCGCGGCTGATCGTGGTGCCGGGTGAGACCGATCGGGTGCTCACCATCGGCTGGGAGGTGCGCGACCACCCGGGCATGCAGCGGATCAAAGCGGCCCTCGATGGCGCCGGGGTGCCGTTCAAGCAACTGTCGGTCGACGAGGCCGAGGCCCGCCGGGTCGAAGAGGTGATCACCTTCGAAGACCCGGCCGGCACCACGCTCGAGGTATTCCACGGTGCGGTGCTTGATCACAGCCCGGTCGTCACCCCGTTCGGCGCAAGGTTCGTCACCGGAGATCAGGGCCTGGGCCATGTGGTGGTGCCCGCGATGGATCCCAACGGACTGTTCGACTTCTACACCGACGTCCTGGGTTTCCGCTCCCGCGGCGCGTTCCGGGTGCCGCTGCCGAAAGAGTTTGGCCCGGTGCGGGTTCGCTTCCTTGGGATCAACGAACGCCACCACAGCCTGGCGATCGTGCCGGCCGCACATATGCGCGACCCGCGCCTGGTCCACATCATGGTCGAGGTCGACGCCCTCGATGCGGTGGGTCGGGCACTGGACCGGGTCAACGCCGAGGGCTTCCAGTTGTCGTCCACGCTCGGGCGCCACACCAACGACAAAATGATCTCCTTCTACGTCCGGGCACCCGGCGATTGGGACATCGAGTTCGGCACTGAAGGCATGCGAGTAGACGAAACCTATTACACGGCAGAGGAAATCACGGCCGACAGCTACTGGGGACACCAGTGGGTCGGCGAGATGCCCGCGGCAATGCGGCTATGACACCCGACAGCAGTGCTCTTTCGGGCGTAACGCCCGTGCTGGCTTCGTCGATCACGTCGTGGGATCACGAGGCCGACGTCGTCATCGCCGGTTACGGCATCGCGGGTGCGGCCGCCGCAGTCGAAGCGACCCGCTGCGGTGCCGACGTCTTGGTGCTGGAACGCACCGGCTCCTGGGGCGGTGCGGCGGCGATGGCCGGCGGGTTCATCTACCTCGGCGGTGGGACGCCACTGCAAACGGCTTGTGGTTTCACCGATTCCGTCGACAACATGGCGGCGTTCCTCAACGTGGCGATGGGACCGGGCGCCGACGAGAAGCGGATCGCCGATTACTGCGCCGGCAGCGTCGCCCACTTCGAGTGGCTTGTCGGGTGCGGAGTGCCGTTCAAGGCGGAGTTCTTTTCCGAGCCTGGTTGGGAGCCGATGGGCGATCAAGGGCTGATGTACAGCGGCGGCGAAAACTCTTACCCGTTCAACACCATTGCCTCCCCCGCCCCGCGCGGCCACGTCCCGCAGATGCAGAACAAGAAGCAGGGCGAAGCCAGCGCCGGCTACATGCTGATGAAGCCCCTCGTCGAAACCGCAAGCGCGGCAGGCGCCCGCGCGCTCTACGACGTGCGGGTGCAGCGCCTGATCGTGGAATCCGACGGCAGGGTGGTCGGCATCCGCGCCCGCCAGTACGGCACCGAGATGACGATCCGGGCGCGCACCGGGGTCGTGCTCGCGACGGGAAGCTTCGCCTACAACGACGCGATGGTGGCGCGCTACGCGCCGCGGATCGCCGGGCGCCCGGCAGCGTCGATCGAGCAGCACGACGGGCAGGCAATCCGGATGGGGCAGGCGCTGGGCGCCGATCTGGCCCACATGGACGCGACCGAGGTCGCGATCTTCGTCGACCCGCAGCAGCTGGTGCGCGGGATCCTGGTCAACGGCCGCGGTCAGCGCTACGTCGCCGAGGACACCTACCCGGGTCGCATCGGACAGCTCACGCTCTACCACCAGGACAACATCGCCTACCTGATCATCGACAACGACGCCCAACAAGAGGCGATGGCCTCGTGGTCACCCAAGTTCATGCTGCGACAGCCGACGTGGGTGGCCGACAATGTTGCCGATTTGGAACGCGACATCGGACTTGCATCCGGTTCGCTGCAGGCGACCGTGGCGGCCTTTAACGACGGCGCCGCGCGCGGTGAGGATCCGCTGCTGCACAAGAAGCCGGAGTGGATCAAGCCGATCGGCACTCCGGTCGGCGCGATCGACCTGCGCGAGAACACCGGCGGCTTCACCTTGGGCGGGCTGGCCACCACATTGGACGCCGAGGTGCTGCATGTGAGCGGCGAACCGATCCCGGGGCTCTTCGCCGCGGGCCGGTCGACCGCCGGGCTGGCCGCATGGGGTTATGCCAGCGGCGTCTCGCTCGGTGACGGCAGCTTCTACGGCCGCCGCGCCGGACGGTCGGCAGCCAAGGGCTGATCCCTTTATTGCCGCGAGCGTAACGCCGCGGTGAATTCTTGGTCGATGTTGCGCCGTGGCGTTACGCTCGCGCGCTTGGAGTACCGGGCCGGGGCGATTTCGTGTCGCGTGTGACAGCGGCCACAGTCATGTGATAGAACATATTCCTAATAGGAATATGGCAGCCAGACACACCCAGCCCGTGGAGGACCGATGTCAGGGACCGTGCGCCCCGTCGCGACCGCCGAACCAAGCACTCCCACGGCCGTCATCGACCGCATCTCGCTGGTCCTCGACGCATTCGACGGGCCCGCACGCCTGACGCTGGCCCAGATCGTTCGGCGCACCGGCCTGCCGCGTTCCTCGGCACACCGGATGCTCGAGCGCCTGGTGCAGCTGCGCTGGCTGCGCCGCAGCGGGCGCGACTACGAGCTCGGCATGCGGCTGGTGGAACTCGGGTCACTGGCCGTGCATCAAGACCGCCTGGTGCGTGCGGCCGCCCCGCTGCTAGGCGAATTGCACCGTGCCACCGGACTGGTCGCACACCTCGCGGTATTGGACGGCGCCGACGTCGTCTATCTCGACAAGATCGGCGACCGGATGGTCGACGCGATCCCCACCCGGGTCGGCGGTCGACAACCCGCGCATTGCACCGCCGTGGGCAAGGCGATCCTGGCCTACAGCGACGACGCCACCCAGGTGGATCTGCAGGTTCGCAAGACCAGGTACTCGATATCCACCGGCTCCCAACTGGCCGCGGAATTGGCCAAGGTGCGTGCTCATGGGGTGGCGTTCGAGCGCGAGGAGTCGTTGCTCGGATTCGGTTGTGTCGCAGCGCCGATCGGCAGCCCGGGTGAGACCCAGGAAGTCCTAGCCGCGGTGTCGGTGTGCGGACCGATGAATCGCATGATGTTTGATCAGCGCCTCACCGCACCGGTGCGCATGACGGCGATGGGCATCTGGCGCAACGTCGAGGACGGGCCGCGGCGGGTCGCGCCGACCCTGCAGCCGCTGCGGCCACTGCTCCCCCAGCGTCTTCCCCAGCCTCATAGCCCCGAGCCGCGGCCCGCGTTGCAGTACGCGTGAGTCCGTTCGCCGGCGGCGTCGCAGTCATCACCGGAGCCGGCGGGGGTATCGGTGCGGGCCTGGCGCGCCACGCGGTCACGCAGGGAATGACGGTGGTACTGGCCGACATCGACGCCGACGCCGTCGCGGCCCTGCGCGAAGAGCTTTGCGCGGCAGGAGGAGCGGCGGTTGACGTGGTGTGCGACGTCCGCGACCCGGCCGCGGTCCAGGAACTCGCCGAGCGCACCTACCGCGACGTCGGCGCGGTGCGGCTACTGGTGAACAACGCCGGCGTCGAACAGTTCGGGTATCTGTGGGATACGCCCGTGGTCAACTGGCAGCGGGTCGTCGACGTCAATATCAGCGGGGTGTTCCACGGCGTGCGCGCGTTTCTGCCGAAGATGATGGCCGCCGATCAGCAAGCCTGGGTGTGGAATCTGTCATCGGTCGGCGGAGTGCTGGCACTTCCGTTGCAGGCGCCCTACATCGTGAGCAAGCACGCTGTGCTGGCGTTGACCGAGTGCCTCTATCTCGATGTGCAATCGGCCGGGCACAGCGACCACATTCACGTGCAGGCGGTGCTGCCGAGTGCGGTGAAATCCAACATCTTCGAGTCGGCCGGCGGCGTCGATCCCGACGACGGCGGCGACATCGCCGTCGCCGAGGCACAGCGCGCAGCCATGCTGGACATCAAGGCCGCGGCCATGGATCCGCGGGCGGCCGCGGCGGCGATTTTCGAGCAGGCTGCCGACGGACGGTTCTACCTGCTCACCGAACCGGAATCTGTCGGGTCGGCAATGGCTGAGCGGGCGAATATTCTTGCGGCACAGCGCCCTCCGGCGTCGCGCCGGAAACGATAAGCTCGACTGCGCGTTCGGCAATCCCCAGTACCGCCGCATTCGTGGGCGCCGATACCACGGAGGGCATCACCGACGCATCGACAACCCGCAGGCCGTCAACTCCGCGCACACGCAATGCCGGGTCCACCACCGCAAGGTCATCGGTACCGATTCGGCACGTGCCGACCGGGTGGAAGAAGGAATCCGTGCTGCGTCGCAGGAACGCGCGGCAATCCTCATCGCTCTGCACTTCGGCGCCGGGACGAAGTTCAGTACCGCGCCACGGTGTCAACGCAGCGCCATGAGCGATTTCGCGAGCCAGCCGTAACGCCACGACCATCCGATCGATATCGGCCCGTTCACGCAGATATGCGGGGTCGATCAACGGCGAATCCCAGGGGTCCGGGCCACCCAGGCGCACCGACCCCCGGCTCATCGGACGTACCACCGAAAACGCCACGGAGAAGCCCGGACTCGCCCCCTGCCAACGCGGTTCGATGGCCGCTTCGGCGAACATCACGAGCACATCGGGTTCAGCGTGCTCGTCGCTGCGGGTTAGCAGATGAGGCCGGCGGAAGGGGGTTTCCTCCGGGGTCCGCATAGCGCTGAAGGACACCCACGCGATGGGATGATCGTGCAGATTCTCACCGACGCCGGGAAGGTCGGCAACTACTGGCACACCGTGTTGGTGTAGTTGTGCGGCGGGGCCGATTCCCGACAACATGAGCAGCTTGGGCGAGCCGATCGCCCCCGCGCACACGATGACCTCGCGTTCTGCATAAATGTCATGGCTCTGGCCGTCTTTCGAGTACCGGGCGCCGCGACAACGCGAACCGTCCATCACCAGATGCCGCACGTAGGCTTCGGTCACGACGGTGAGATTGGGTTCCGACTGCACGGGCCCCAGGTAGGCATCGGCCGCGCTCTGCCGCTTGTTGGCGACGACATTCTGCTCCACCCACGAAACACCCTCTGCCTCTATCCCGTTAGGGTCGGCACTTTCCGGGTACCCGGCATCGACCGCAGCTTGATACACCGCTCGTGCAAGGGAATTCGGCGCCGGAAGTTCCCCTAACCGCATCGGCCCCGCTATCCCCCGGACTTCGGGATTTCGTCCGTCGGCGCGCTCGCTACGTTTGAGGTAGGGCAGCATCGTCTGGTAGTTCCAGCCGATCGCGCCTTGTTTTTCCCAGGCGTCGTAGCTTGAAGCATGCCCTCGTAGGTGGACAAGGCCGTTGATGCTGCTGGATCCGCCCAGTACCTTCCCGCGCGGGCAGCCGAGAACCGCGCCGTCGAGCCCGGCCTGGGCAGTGGTGGTGAACGCCCAATCCACCGGGGATCCCCACAATCCCATCGCGTCGAGGGGGTTCCCGCTGTACATAACTTCAGGTCCGCTGCCGGCTCCGGCTTCCAGGAGCGCAACGCGCATCCCCGTGCGCTCGACCAGACGGGATGCCACTACGCATCCCGCCGATCCGCCACCGATCACGAGATAGTCGACGATGTTGTCAGCCATGAAATCCCTTCACTGCAAGCGAAATTCCACCGAGGGGTCGGTATCCATTAAGCCGATGCTAGGCGGGTGCAGTCGAGGTCACGGGCCGCGTCGCGCACCATTCCGGCCGAATCGCGCAACTGAGACGCGATTTACGAGACGACGCCTAAATCGTCGACGACAGACAGCTCTCCGTGCCGCACCGCGTCGAGGATCGACTCGCGCAGCGCCGAACACACCAGGAACACACCACGGTTGGCATGCGCCGACATCTTCTGGGCGTCGGCGCGCTCAGCGCACCGGTCTGTCGCGTCGGCGTTCCACTGGACACTGGTTTGGTTCCAGGTGCTCTTGCGGACCAGCACCCGTGCGCCGCAGGCGCGGCATGCCACGGGCAACATGGGCATCTCGTCGAGCCGATTGTCCGTCCGGACGGACGAATCGAGTGCCATCACACCGAGCCTGCCGCGGCCGCCTGGGCCGCCATATTCGCTTCGACCTCTTTCATCCACGCCTCGTAGGGGCGGGTGGTGTCGAGCTCGAACTCGAAGCGGTCCACCATATCCGGCTCTACGTTGGCGGTGTCCACGTAGAACTGCTGATACCAGCGCCGCAGTTGATAGACCGGGCCGTCTTCCTCTACCAGGAGCGGGTTGTCGATGCGTGCCTTGTGCCGCCAGATCTCGACGTCCTGCTCAAAACCCAGCTTGACGTAGTCTCCAAGTTGAATCGCGGTTCGCTTGGCATCATCGCCGGGCAGCGCTTCCGACTTCTTCACGATGATGCCATATTGCAGCACAAAGGAATTCGCGTCGATCGGGTAGTGGCAGTTGATCAGGACCGATTGGGCGTCGCCATGCTGGTAATGGTAGGTCAGGTCGTCGATCATGAAGGAGGGGCCGTAGTACGAGGCCACCGAGGTGTTGCCCAACATCTGTGCGCCTTCGGTGCCACCCATGTCGGGACGGCCCTCGCCGTTCATGTACTGCGTCGCGACGTGTCCCTCGAAGATGTTCTTGAAGTAGGTCGGCAATGCGCCGTGGATGTAGAAGAAGTGCGCCATATCCACGACGTTGTCGATGATTTCGCGGCAGTTGCTTCCCACGACCGTGGTGTACCAGTGCCAGTCCGTCCACTCATCGCTGGTGGCTCCCTCAATGCGCGGGATCGTGACCTCCGGCGGCGGTGGTTTGCGCTCCGGGTCGTTCCACACGAACAACATGCCGTCCTGTTCCAGCGTGGTCCAGGTTACCGTGCGGGCCAGCCGCGGTGCGCGTCGCGCGTACGGCACCTGCTTGCATCTGCCGTCACCGCCCCAGCGCCAGTCGTGGAACGGGCACGCGATCTCGTCGCCCTTCACCTTGCCCTGGGATAGATCACCGCCCATGTGCCGGCAGTAGCTGTCGAGGACGTTGATCCTGCCGTCCCCGCCTCGGAAGACGACAAGCTTTTGTCCGAAGGCGTTGATCGCGTGCGGCTTGCCGTCATCGAAATCTCTGATGAGGCCCAGGCAATGCCAGCCGCGGGCAAACCGCGTCGGGGCGGCTTGGGCTTCAATGAGCCGAACTTCGTCGGTGTCATGCGACGTCATACGCATGATTTAACTCCTGAGGACGCGCCCGTGGGGGTTGTCTGTTCCACTCATCAGGACGACTATTCCTGCGTCTCGCCGCCCCGGCATACGGTTTTCGTCGTGATACCGCACAGCGCGACGATCCCGGCCGGGCATCCCGTGGCCGACACCACCGTCGACCTGCTGGTCGTGGGCTCGGGCACCGGGATGGCCGCGGCGCTGGCCGCTTATGAACTCGGGCTGTCGGTGCTGGTCGTGGAGAAGGCGTCGCACGTGGGCGGCTCGACCGCTCGCTCCGGCGGAGCACTGTGGCTGCCCGCGAGTTCGGTTCTGCGAGGCGCCGGAGACACCGAGGAGCGCGCCGCTACCTACCTCGACTCCGTGGTCGCGGGCTCAGCGCCCGGGCCACGCGCGACGGGATTCTTGACGCACGTGTCCGCGACGGTCGAGATGCTGCGCCGAACGACTCCACTGCGGTTCTTTTGGGCCCGCGACTATTCCGATTATCACCCCGAGGAGCCCGGTGGCAGCGCGGCGGGCCGCACCTGCGAATGTCATCCGTTCGACACGTCGATTCTCGGCGCCTACCGCACCAGGCTGGAGCCGGGCTTGATGGAAGCACCCGTCCCGATCCCCACGACCGGCGCCGACTACCGCTGGATGAATTTGGTGGCTCGGGTGCCGCGCAAGGGAATTCCGACGTTCGGCAAGCGACTGGCACAGGGAGTGGGCGGCCGGGTGCTGGGCCGGCGTTACGCCGCGGGCGGTCAGGGCCTGGCCGCCGGTCTGTTCGCGGGTGTGTTGCGTGCCGGCATTCCGGTGTGGACCGGCACCTCCCTGCTGCGCCTTGACGGCGACGGTGACCGTGTCCGGGGCGCGGTCGTGGCGCACGGCGGACACGAGGTGACGATTACCGCGCGGCGCGGGGTCGTGCTGGCCACCGGCGGTTTCGACCACAGCATGGACATGCGGTGGAAATTTCAGTCCGAGTCGCTGGGCGCCAACCTGAGCCTCGGCGCAGCGGCCAATACCGGCGACGGCATCCGCGCCGGACAAGAAGTCGGCGGCGGCATCGATCTGATGGATCAGGCGTGGTGGTTCCCGGCGGTCGCGCCGCTTCCCGGCGCGGCGCCCGCCGTGATGCTGGCTGAACGATCGCTGCCGGGCAGCCTCATCGTCAACCAGCACGGCCGCCGATTCGCCAACGAGTCGGCGGACTACATGTCCTTCGGCCAGCGGTTGCTCGAGCTGGAGCGGTCGGGCAGCCCGATCGAGACGATGTGGATCATCTTCGATCAGCAATACCGCAACAGCTATGTCTTTGGCGCTCAACTGTTCCCGCGAATGCGTATCCCGCAGACCTGGTACGACGCGGGTATTGCGGCGCGCAGCGACGCCATTGCCGAACTGGGCTCCCGGATCGGCATACCGGTGCCCGAGTTCACCGCGACGATCACTCGTTTCAACCAAAACGCGTCCACCGGTGATGATCCCGACTTCGGTCGGGGCCGCAGTGCCTACGACCGCTATTACGGCGACCCGACGGTATCGCCCAACCCCAATCTGCGCGCATTGACCAGGGGCCCGTTCTACGCGGTGAAGATGGTGCTCAGCGACCTGGGCACCTGCGGCGGATTGAAAGCCGACCACCGGGCGCGGGTGTTACGCGAGGACGGTGCCGTGATCAACGGGCTGTACGCAATCGGCAATACCGCCGCCAACGCGTTCGGCACGACGTATCCGGGTGCGGGCGCGACGATTGCGCAGGGACTCGTGTACGGCTACATCGCGGCCCGGGACGCGGCGGGCGCCGACTAGTCGGCTTCGCGCTTGGCCTCGACCTGCTTTTCGACCTCGCGCCAGTACCCCGGCGTGGTACGCGGCTTGCCGTACCCTCCCTTGGGCGCCGTTTGCAGTATGGCGTCGGCCTCGTCGATGTCCTTCATCAACTCCAGCGCGAACTCGCGCTCGGCGGCGTAGTACTTGGCCGCCCAGCGCAGCGCGAGCACTGAGTACGCCCAGGCGGGTTCGGCTTCGGCCCCCTCGGCGTCCTCGAGGGCCTTGCGATGTCTGGCTTCGGCGTATGCCACATGCTCCTGCAGCAGTTCCTTCAGGCGTGCGGGATTGCTCAGATGCCCGAACGTAATTCGCAGCAGCACGCTGTGCTTGAGTACCGGTGGATCCACGGGTGCGTGATTGGTCCACTCGGTGACCGCGTCCATGCCCGCCGGGGTGATTTTGTACAGCCGGCGGCTGCGGGTGCCCTCGTCGCGCTCGACGCGTGAGGTGACCAGACCCAGAACTTCCAGCTTCTTCAGCTCGGTGTAGATCTGGCTGAACGACGGGCTCCAGTAATAGAGGTCAACGCTCCAGTCGATCCACTTCTTCAGGTCGTAGCCGGAGACTTCCTCTTCGTAGGACATCATGCCCAGCAGCGCCCAGCTGGTGCCGGCAAGCACCGCCTTTGTCAGCTTTCCGCTGATCTCTGACACGTCGCCAGGTTAACAACACCGAACACACGCTTGGGTGGTACTGACCGCTGGCCGGGACACCGCATTGTGGCCGATTTAGGGTGAGGGCCGATCCCGAGTGGGCTTTGATTTCCTTGTTGGCCACGCTTGAGAAGGAGTTTCTGGGTGAAATTCGTCTTCCCTCTTCCGCACATGCTCCGCCTCAAGGCCACCATGCAGTCCTGGGAGCCGGCCGTCACCGGACCCGACCAAACCCGCATGGTGAAATGCGCCGATCGCTGGGGCTACGACGTGATCGCCGTCCCTGAGCATCTCGTCATTCCTGCCGAGCATGTCGAATTGTCCGGGCCGCACTATCTGCACTCGACGGTCGCCCAAGCCCATATCGCCGGCGCCACCGAACGCATCGCCATCAATTCCTGTGTCACCATCTTGCCGCTGCAGCATCCGATCGTCCTGGCCAAGGCGTTGGCCACCGCCGACTGGATGAGTGGAGGCCGAATGATGGTCACCTTCGGAGTCGGTTGGCTGGCACGGGAGTTCGAACTGCTCGGGGTGCCCTTCCACGAGCGGGGCCGCATCGCCGACGAATACTTAGCGGCGATCGTCGAATTGTGGACCAGCGACACACCGCAATTCGACGGCCGCTACGTGTCGTTCAACGAGATCGCGTTCGAGCCGAAACCCGTTCAGAAACCCCACCTTCCGATCTGGATCGGCGGCGACGCCGACGCGGCATTGCGCAGAGCGGCCAAACACGCATCCGGGTGGTGGCCGTTTCTGACGCCTCCCGAGCAGATCCGCGAAAGACTGGACTACATCAAGTCCCAGCCCTGTTATGACGGCCGGCCATTCGAGGTGATGCACGGCATGGGTACCAATCGCGTCGGCGAGGGACACGTCATCCGCAAAGGTTCAGGCGACCGGCCGGGCATGAGCGCGCAGGCGATCATCGACCGTTTGAACTGGCTGAGCCAGCAGGGCGTGACGGTCAGTGCGGTCCCCATTCCCGCTGTGAGCGGCGTCGACGAATACCTCGATTACGCGCAGTGGGTTATCGAAGAGATCAAGCCGAACGTGTCTTAGCTGCCACCGGCGACCTTCCGTCGCTGTGCGAGGCACAGCCTCCTACTCGAGAGGACACGTGTCCTAGCCGTGGCGGTATGACAACGACACCATGGAGTTGTCCGCACGGTCAACGGGTAGCTCGGACGTCCGTGTCGTGGCGGCCAACTCCCCGGACGAAAGGTGCGGACGATCGTGGTTCGAAGATTCGCTGTTGCCGGCCGAACGCAACGTCTCTGTACGTCGCCCGCGGCCGAATCGGCTGCACCGTCGCGGTTGCTGTCGCCCCGCCATCGGTTACTGGCCCCCATCCAACTGGGCGCGTTGTACGCACCGAACCGGATTCTGATGGCGCCCATGACGCGCACCCGGGCAGCAGACGACGGAGTGCCCACCAAGCTGATGGCTGACTACTACGCACAACGGGCGAATTCGGGGCTGATCATCACCGAAGGCACATTCCCGTCGGCGCGTGGGCAGGCGTACCCCCAACAGCCAGGTTTGCACACCGATGCGCAGCAGGCCGGGTGGGCGCGGGTCGCGGAAGCGGTCCACGCGGCCGGCGGCCGAATCGTGGTGCAGCTCATGCACTCTGGCCGTATCTCGCATCCCGACGTCCTCGGCGGCCAACGGCCCGTG
>DASYJS010000073.1:0-5534 GCA_035996225.1 Mycobacterium sp.
GCTGGATGGGAAATGCGTAAATGTAAGTGCCGTAGGACACATCCGTACGTAACCTCAAGCGCTTGCTTTGGATCAGCGAACCCGAAACGATCACGGCATACGCCAGCGCAACGCCGCCGAGCACCCGGTAGTCAGGCAGCAGGCTCGACGCCGCAACGATGACTACGCTCACTGTCACGAGCGACCACCGCGCGGGAATCACGTCTCGCCACTGATACAGCAATGCCCCAGCCGAAAACATAATGACGAAGCGCACAACGAGCTGCGGAATAGTCCAGACTCCGGGAAAGGTAAGCGGCGGCAGCAATAACGCTCCACACAGCGCGAGTGCCAAGATCGCAGGAGAGACCCATCGGCGATCAGCGAGTCCGACGACTCCGATGACGGCAATGGCGAGGTAGCACAACACCTCCCAGACGAGGGTCCACAGCGAACCGTTCCAGAGGCCGGCAACAGGAACGCTGCGCGGTGTTCCGCCGACATCCAGCTGGAGGTCCGCCAATAGTGTGCTGTTGTTGAGGACGTACCCGAACGGCGCGCCAGACCGTAGCAACTTCATCGGCGAGCCACCCTGAACCGCCACGCTGATCGGGGCGAAGACAAACGCGGTCACCACCAGGCAGACGTAGAGCCCGGGGAGGAGACGAAGGGCTCGAGCGACGAGATAGTCACGCAGTTGCGGGTGGCGGAGCCAGCTTGCGGCGATGAGAAACCCTGAAAGCGCAAAGAACCCGTCAACCCCGATCGAGAAAAGAAGCTGGACAACCGGCCTGGACGACACGTCGTGGCCGGTGACGCGGAACGAATGCCACAGGATTACCTCGGCTGCCAGCGCCAAGCGGAACGCGTTCAGTGCATTATTTCGTGGATCGAATACCTGCCCGAGTTTCATCCGCCCTGACGTCCCGTAGTCGCTCACGTTGTCGGCGTTATCGTATAGCCACCGTCGGGCTCTTCGGCCGTCGGCAGCTGTCCAGAACTATGTGGCGCCCGGTGCTTTCGGAGTCGGCGGCTCGGTAACCGGGTCTGCCGAGGTGGCGTCGCGATCGCCGCCGGCATCGACAACGGCTGGGGCAGTCCACTTCAGCTTGAGACGAGATTTCAGGGCCATCGCGGGCTTCTCTACCACGAACCAGCTGAACGCGGCCAGCGGCAGAATGGCAGTCGTCGCAATGCCGAAAAACAGGAAGGGATTCAGGCTGGCAAGCCCACAGACCGCGAGCAGCTGCTGGGTGGGAAATGCATAGATATAAGTGCCGTAGGACAGGTCCGTACGTAACGTCAAGCGCTTCTTTTTGATCAGCGAACCCGAAACGATGACAGCATACGCCAGCGGAACGGCGCCGACCACCCGGTAATCAGGCAGCAGGCTCGATGCTAGAACGATGATCACGCTCACCGCGACCAGCGACCACCGCGCGGGGATCTTGTCTCGCCACTGATAGATCAGGGCTCCGGCCGAAAACATGATGGCCGAGCGCGCCGCGAGCTGCGGGATGGTCCAGACCCCGGGGAAGGTGAGCGGCGGCAACATCAGCGCCGCCAAGACTGCGAGCGCCAAGATCGCAGGAGGAACCCACCGTCGATTCGCAAGTCCGACCAGGCCGATGGCGGCAACGGCGAGGTAGCACAGCACTTCCCAGATGAGGGACCACAGGGAAGCGTTCCAGATGCCCGCGTTTGGAATCTTCAGCGGTGTCCCGCCGACATCGAACTGAAGCACCGCAATCAGCGTGCCGTTTTTCAAGACGTACTCGAACGGCGCGCTGGACAGCAGCAGCTTCAGAGCCGGGCCACCCTGAATCACCAGACTGAGCGGGGCGAACACGAACGCGGTGACGATCAGGCAGACGTAGAGCCCGGGCAGAATGCGAAGAGCTCGAGCGACGAGATAGTCACGAAGCTGGGGGTCGCGGAGCCAACTCGAGGTGATGAGGAATCCGGAAAGTGCAAAGAACCCATCAACCCCGACCGCGAAAAGAAGCTGGAGCACCGGCTTGGGCGAAATTTCGTGGCCCGTGATGGGGAAGGAGTGGAACAGGATCACCTCGGTCGCCAACGCCAAACGGAAGGCGTTCAGCGCATTTTTCCGCGGATCGAATACCTGCCCGAGCTTCATTCCCCTCCAACCGTCCGTCGTCCGCGCCTACCGCTGTGGGCGCCATCGTAGCGTTGCCGAACGGTCGGCAAAGGACATTCGCGCCACCGCAACGAGCGAGCGCGGGCCTATTCGCTGCGCATGCCGTTGATGAAGCGCTGTGTCTCTTCCCAGGTGGGCAGGAGACCGGCCGCGCGCACTTCGTCGAAGCCGGGAGCGGCCGCATCGCGGTCGGACAAACTCGGGGCGGCGCCATCGACCAGCGGCCAGTCGATGCCCAGGGCCGGGTCGGTGGCACAGATGGTGTGCTCACGCTGCGGGCTGTATTCCGCGGAGCACAAGTACATCACCGTCGAATTATCTTGCAGCGCAAGGAATCCGTGCCCGAGGCCTTCCGAGATGTACATCGTCCTGCGATCGGAGTCGTCGAGCAGGACCGAGTCCCACTGCCCGAACGTCGGTGAGCCGACCCGGATGTCGACCACCACGTCGAACACCGCGCCGCGCACGCACGTTACATATTTGGCCTGGCTGGGCGGCAGCTGGGCGAAGTGCAGGCCACGCAGCACACCGGCGGCTGACACCGAGCAGTTGGCCTGCTGCACATTCAAGCCGTGACCCGCGAAATCCCGAAACCCATGGTCGGTCAGCCATTCGAAGAACATCCCGCGGGAATCGCCGTGAATTTTCGGGGTGAGTTCCCAGGCGCCGGGGACCTTGAGTTCGCGAACTTCCATCTCACTGACCCCGTTCGTCGTAGCGGGCTTCCGATGCCTCTTTCAGCGGACGCCACCACGATTCGTTGGCCCGATACCAGTCGATGGTTTCGCGCAGCCCTTCCTGGAAGTCGGTATGCTTTGGTGCCCAGCACAATTCGTCATACAGCAGGGACGGGTCGATGGCGTAACGCAGGTCGTGACCGACGCGGTCGGTGACGTGGTCGAAGTCGTCGGGGTCGCGACCCATCATCCGCAGCAGCGTGCGCAGCACGGTCAGGTTGTCGCGCTCGCCCTCGGCGGAGATCAGATAGGTCTGGCCGATCTGGCCCTTGTCCAGGATCCGCCAGACCGCGCTGTTGTGGTCGTCGACGTGGATCCAGTCGCGGACGTTGGCGCCGGTGCCGTACAGCTTGGGCCGCCGGCCGGTGAGCACGTTGGTGATCTGACGCGGGATGAATTTCTCAATGTGCTGATAGGGCCCGTAGTTGTTGGAGCAATTGGAAAGCGTCGCGCGCACCCCGTAGGACCGCACCCAGGCCCGGACCAGCATGTCGGCCGCGGCTTTGGTCGCCGAGTAGGGGCTCGACGGGTTGTAGGGCGTCGACTCGGTGAACCGCTTCGGATCGTCGAGTTCCAGGTCGCCGTAGACCTCGTCGGTCGAGATGTGGTGCAGCCGCACCCCTTGCCGCCGTACCGCTTCCAGGATCGTGTACGTCCCGACCACGTTGGTGTGCAGAAACGGCTCGGGGTTGTCCAGTGCGTTGTCGACGTGGCTCTCGGCGGCGAAATGCACGACCGCGTCGGCGTCGGCGATCAGCCGGGAAACCAGCTCGGTATCGGTGATGTCGCCCTCGACCAGCCTGATGGCATCGTCGACGTCGGCCAGCGACTCGCGCCGGCCCGCGTAGGTCAGGGCGTCGAGCACCGTCACGGAAACGTCTGGACGCTCGCGCACGGTGCTGTGCACGAAATTCGCGCCGATGAAACCGGCGCCACCAGTGACCAGCAGCCGCATGGTCAAACCCTAACCGAGGGCCGCGATCAGTTTGCGGGGGTTAGCCCCAGCGGCTCGGCCAGTTCCCTCAGCGTGGGCAAGAGCGTCTCTTCGTCGTAACCGCCCAGCACCTGGATCGCCACGTGGTCGGCGCCGGCTTCCAGATGCTCGTTGAGGCGTTTCGCGATGGCCTCCGGGGTGCCGTAGGCCACCACCGCGTCGATCAGCCGATCGCTGCCGGGCTTGCGCACATCGTTTTCGGTGAACCCCAGCCGCAGCCAGTTGTTCACATAGTTGCCCAGACCCAGATAGTGCTCGACGAGTCCGCGGCCGACGGCACGCGCTTTTTCGCGGTCGGTGGTGAGCACCACCTTGTGCTCCGGCGCCAAGAACACCGTGTTACCGACCTGTTCGCGCGCCTTGGCCGTGTGCTCCGGCGTGGTCAGATACGGGTGCGCACCGGCGCTGCGTTCGGCGGCCAGCTGCAACACCTTGGGCCCGAGCGCCGCGAGAACCCGCCGGCTGGTTGGCACCAGCGCGTCGTCCAGGGCATCGAGGTAACCGACCAGTGCGGCGTAGGGCTTGACGTACTCCTGGCTGTGCTCGGGGTGGCCAGCTCCGATACCGAGCAAAAACCTTCCGGGGTAAGCACTTTCGATGCGTTTGAAGGATTCGGCGACGGGCGTTGCCGGCGCCGACCAAATGTTGACGATCCCGGTGGCCAGCTGCAGCGAGGTGGTTTGCGCCAAAGCAGGGTCTACCCAATCCAGTTCGGCGTCCGGAGATCCGCCGATCCAGGCGGCGCCGTAGCCGAGCGCCTCGATCTTGGCGGCCAGTTCCGGTGTGATGGAGCGGGTACCCAGGAACACGCCGTAGCGGCCCAGGTTGGGCTTGAGTGAAACTGCGTCGGTCATCGAGGTCCCCCTACCCGATTGGTCACGAGTGGTTCAGTCCGAGTGGCCCCGCTAATTCAGCCAGCGCCGAGACCAGGTTTTCATCTTTGGTGAGGACCTGCACCGGCACATGGTCGGCGCCGGCGGCGAGGTGCTCGTTCAGCCGTGCGGCGATCGCGTCGGGGGTGCCGTAGGCCACCACCGCGTCTACCAGGCGGTCGCTGCCCGGCCGGGTGATTTCGTCGTCGGCGAAGCCCGACCGTTTCCAGTTGTTGCGATAGTTGGACAGGTTGAAATACATGTCCAGGGCCTTGCGGCCGACCGCGCGCGCCTTATCGGCGTCGGTGGTCAGCACCACCTTGTGCTCGGGCGCCAAAAACGCCGACGGGCCGATCAGCTCGCGTGCGTGCGCGGTGTGCTGCGGCGTCGTCAGGTACGGGTGTGCGCCGGCGCTGCGTCGCGCGGAAAGCCCCAGGACTCGCGGGCCCAGGGCAGCCACCACCCGGCGATTGGCGGGCACCCCGTAGTCGTCGAGTGAGTCCAGATACTCGACCAGCGCGTCGTAGGGCTTGCGGTACTCGCTGATCACCTCGCGGTGGCCGACGCCGATCCCGAGCAGGAAGCGGTCCGGGTAAGCCTTGTCGATCCGGTGGAACGACTCGGCTACCGCCTGGGCGGGCGCGGTCCAAATGTTCACGATCCCGGTGGCCACTTGCAAGGTGGTCGTCGCTTCCAGGATGGGCTCCACCCACTCCAGCTCGGCGGGCGGGGAACCGCCCACCCAGACGGCTCCGTAGCCGAGGGATTCGATTTCCTTGGCCTGCTGGGGC
>DASYJS010000074.1:0-2944 GCA_035996225.1 Mycobacterium sp.
TGATACTGCGAATCAGGCAGCCCAGGGCGTTGAGTGGAAACGGATTCATGTCATGCACACCGACCACCGAGACGGTGCCTCCCGGCCGCACCGCGTTGAGCGCGTCGGTCAGGGATGCGTCCGTGGCGACGGCGTCGATCACCGCGTCGGCGCCGCGGCCTCCCGTCGCGGCGAGGATCGCCTCGACCGCCGGCGCCTTGATCGGTGTGGCTCCCCACTGGGCGGCACGGTCCAAGCGGCCGTCGACCCGATCGACAGCGAAAACCGTTGCCGCGCCCTGGAAAAACGCGCTGCGCAGTGAGCATAAGCCGACCGCGCCCAGACCCATCACCGCCACGGTGCCGCCGAACGGAATGTCAGCGCGCTGCGCCGCCGCCCAGCCGGTGGCCAGGTTGTCGGTAAGAAGCAGAGCCTGTTCGGTGCTGATCCCCTCGGGCATCTTCAATAGCTGGAAATCGGCCGCAGGCACGGCGAGCAGATCGGCCTGTGCACCACCGAGCAGGCCGCCGCCGAAGATCTGAAAGCCCGAGTAACACATGACCGGGTCGCGAGTGGCACACCCCGGGCAGGTGCCGCAGCCGGTTACCGACGACACCATGACTTGATCTCCAGCCTTGACGGTGCGCACGTCGGCCCCGACATCCACGACGGTGCCGACCGCTTCGTGGCCCAGCGCGATCGGGTCGGGCATCGGAAAATCGGCCTCGTAGAAATGCAGGTCGGATCCGCAGATGCCGGCAGCGGTGACTTCGACGATCGCTCCGTCGGAGCCGGGAAGTGCGGGATCGGGGCGGGTGTCGACCCGGATGTTGCGGGGTCCATCTACGACTACCGTGCGCATGGTGGCTTGCTCACTTTTCTTGTCGCACAATAAATTGTGACCAGTCAGGCTCGCGCACCGCGGCCCAGTACTCGTTGAGGCGCCACGGGCTGACCGTGTGGATCTCCCCGTCGGCGTTCTTGAAATAAGAATGTTTGACCGCGGGATGTGACCACACCATTTTCTTGATCTCGGTCTGGGTCCGCTGATGCCAGTCGGTGGCGGCTTCGGCCCTGGGTTCCATCGAGTGCACGTCTGTTTCGGCCAGGCGCTGCAGGCATTGGTCGATGTAGCGCATCTGGAGTTCGGACTGGAAGATCAAGCTGCCTCCGTGGGCGAGATGTGTGCCGGGCCCGTAGACAATGAAGAAGTTGGGGAATTCCGGAACTGTGATGCCCAGATATGCATACGGGCGGCTCCCCCACATCTCGTGCAGGTCGATTCCGTTGCGGCCGATCACTTTTAGCGGCCACAACACATCGGTGTGTCGAAACCCCGTGGCGTAGACGATGACGTCGGCCTCGTGTGTCACGCCGTCCTCGGTGACGACCCCGCCGGGGGTGATCTTCTGGATCGGTGTGCGGACCAGGTCGACGTTGTCCCGCTGCAGTGTTTGCAACCAGCTGCCGTTGTCCTGCAGGGTCCGTTTGCCGCAGGCGGGATAGTCGGGCATCACCTTGGCCAACAGCTCGTTATCTTCGCCGACCTGGCTGGTGATCCACTGGGAGAACATCATTTGGGCGGCGGCGTTGATGTCGCTGACCGCCGCGTCCTGATCGGCATAGTTTGGATCGGCTTCCGCCGCGTCGAGACCCTTGTCCGAGCCGGGCCACAGCACGAGAAACCGGTACCACCTGCCGTAGAACGGCAGGTTGCGCATCGCCCAGCGCACACCGTCACCGACTTCGTCGTGATACATCGCATTCGGGAACATCCACTGGGCGGTCCGCTGGAACACGGTGAGATGCTCGACGTCCTCGGCAACGGCTGGAGCGATCTGGAAGCCACTGGCGCCGGCCCCGATCAAGGCGACCCGCTTACCGGTGACATCGACCGAGTGATCCCAGGCCGCGGAGTGAAACGAGGGTCCCTCAAAGCTTTCGGCACCATCGAATTCGGGGATCTGCGCCCGATTGAGCTGGCCGACCGCGGTGATGAAGGCACGCACGCGAAGCGTGCTGGTCTGTCCGGCGGGGTCGCGCAGCGAAACGCTCCACATCCCTTCGTCGTCATTCCATTCGGCGGCGAGAACCTCGGTGTTCCAACGGATGTGCTCGGCCAAGTCGTGCTTGTTCATCACCTGGGTGAAATAGTCTTGCAGCTCGTCCTGCTCGGCGAAGAAATGAGTCCAGTCGTTGTTGGGTTCGAAGCTGTAGCAATAGAAATGGTTCGCCACATCCACGCGGGCCCCGGGATAGCTGTTCTCCCACCATGTTCCGCCGGGGCCGGCGTTCTTCTCCACGATCGTGAATCCGATGTTGGCTTGTTTGAGCCGAATGCCGGCCAACAGGCCCGATTCCCCGCAACCGACGACGAGGACCGGCAGCTCGGCCGCGCGCTCGGCCGGTATCGCCGCGGGCCGGCGGGGATCGACCCCGCCGAGGTCCAGTTCTTCTGACACCAGGGCCAGGTAGTCGTCGGGAACGTGCTCGCAGGCCGCCCAGTCCAGCATTTCCCTGATGAGCTCCGGGTCTAGCGGCTCCGGCTCCGGACAGCCGCGGTCGCGATAGTCGGTGATCACGGTCAGCGCCTCGGCGCGGGCCCGGGCCTTGTCGTCCTCCGACATGAACCCCTGCACCTCGTTGAGGAAGATGCCCATCTGCTTGAAGTCGCGAATGAATCGCGGGTCGCCGGTGATGTGCACGAGAGACAGCAGCAGCGTGGGGATGCTGACATCCTCCAAGGCAGCTGCGATCTCCGGCGTTGACGTGGTGAAAGGGCGGCCGGAGTAGGGGCTGCGCATCGAGCCGATCCTTTCGGTGGACGGGAATCCGATTACGCTACTCACCGTTTCGTAATTGGCAGCACTACGCTACCTGTTGCCGATGGAGCCGATCAAGGGTCGTCATCCCACAGCAACCTCTCGGGGTGATGGACGGTGTTGATGCGCGGTTGGGACGTGAG
>DASYJS010000075.1:0-13473 GCA_035996225.1 Mycobacterium sp.
AGGCATCGCCATTGGTCTGCGCGAGAAGGTCGCGGATCTCGGTCAGCAGCACGATCTGTGCGTCATCGGCCTGTTCGACCTCACCCTGCTTGCGCAGCCTGGTGTAGGGCAGCACGACCAGGAAGTACACCACCGCGGCGACCAGGATGAAGTTGATCAGGGCCGACAGCACGATGTTCAGGTCGATGGTGTTGCCGCCGCCGAGGTCGATCCGCAGGGCGCCGACATCTGTCTTCTGGTTGACGCCGATCCGACTGATCAACGGCGTGATGATGCTGTCGGTGAACTTGGTGACCAACGCGGTGAACGCCGTACCGATGACCACCGCGACGGACAGGTCGACGATATTGCCCCGCGAGAGAAACTCTTTGAACCCCTTGAGCATTCCGACGTCCTTTCTGGGCTGGACACAGATTGCTGCGGCTTGTGTGGCGAGCGGCAGCCAGGCAGTCAGTGCAGGGTGAGGGTCACCGCCTGCCCTAGCACCAAGCCTGCCACCGTGTTCGCCACGCGAGCCGGCAGCGCAACTAAGACTACGCGGTCACCCTCCCCGGCCTGCGCTTTCTGCTTGGGCGACACGAGCACTACGACGGCATCGGTTGCCACCACCTTGCTGACGGCTTGAGTGCCGGGCTGCGCATCGGTGGGCGGTGCGGCCAGCACGTCGACGACGTCGCCGGCGCGAACGAGATCGATCAGGGCGCTGTCGGCCAGATGCAGCGGCACGATGCGGGCGCCGGGCCCGGCCTTCGATGCGATTGCGGCCTCGGCCAGTCGGCTGCCCAGCAGGCGGACGTCGGTGAGTACCTCGCCGCGCCGCGTCGGACCGGCCAGCGTCGATCCGACCACTGCGCCCAGGTCGGCTTGCGATCCGTCGGGAAGGGTTGTCGCCAAACGTCTTTCGACTCGAACATCATCGGGCGTCAAGGCCGCGCCGGGAGTGAGGTCACGCGTGGCCACCACCACCTCAACCCGGTCACCGTCTGGATTCGAACGCAGCGCCGCGATCCCGGCCAATACGACGAGGCCGCCCGCGGCAACTCGGCGGGCCAGCACCGTCCGGGTCCAATCCGGGCGCAGCGACATCGATATGCGGCGCAACAGCGCTGGATTCAGCGACGCTTCCCCCACCCCGCCACGGTAAGCGCAGTGTCCCCGCGACAGTGCCGGTCAGAAGTACGTTCTGTGGATAACCCGCTAGCTCGAAGCGGCCGCGGTGGATGACGCAGAACTCGTCGACTTCTCCCTTGACGCGGACTTGTCGCTCGAGCTGGATTTTTCGCTGGCGCCGGATTTTTCGCTGGCGCCGGATTTCTCGGTGGCGCTGGACTTCTCGCTGGACTCCGAGCCATTGGTCGACGAACCGTTGCTCGGAGTCGACGCTTTCTTGCTCGACTCGCGGCTATCGGTGCGGTAGAAGCCACTGCCCTTGAACACCACACCCACGGAGTTGAAAAGCTTGCGCAGTCGACCGGAGCACTTCTCGCAGGTGGTCAGGGTGTCGTCGGTGAAGGCCTGCACCACGTCAAAGCGGTCATCGCATTCGGTGCACGCGTAGCTGTAGGTCGGCACTCAAATCCTCCGTCAAATAAGTCTTTTTAGCACTCTACCGTGCATGAGTGCTAAAACAGCCGTGAAACCGGTCTCATTCCCGGCCGCGAAAGTCGGTACGCAGCTGCATTACCCCGCGCTCCGGGGTGATCACGTGGGTCATCGGCACGTCGTGCGGATCGGCCGGTAACTCGTCGACGAACTCTACGTCGCGCACCATCGCGATCAGGCGCGCTTGCGGGTTCCTACCGTCCAGCGAGCGGTCGTAGAAGCCGCGGCCGCGGCCCAGCCGCGCGCCCCGATGATCGACGGCCAGCGCCGGGACCACCACCATTTCGGCCTCGGCCAAAACCGACTCCGACAGCCACGGCCCGGGCGGCTCGAGCAGGCCCCAGTGGCCGCGGACAAGTTCACCCGGTCGGTATTCGCCCCACCGCAGCCGCATCGGAATGCCGTCACCCGTGGTGCGCGCAACCGGCAATAGCACCCGCCGCGCGCGCCGCAGCAACATGTCCAGCAGCGCGACCGATCCCGGCTCGGTGCCCACCGGGGCATACGCGCAGACGGTGCTGCCGCTGCTCACCGCGAGCTCCAGCTGCTCGTTGAGCATTCGCGCCTCAGCGGCCCGAACGTCGTCGGCAACGTCACTTCGGGCAGCCAGCACTTGCTCGCGCAATGCGGCCTTGCTCGAAGTTGTCATGCGTCAACGATGACAGCACGGGTATTCGGCCTGCCATGCAGCGGCGGCAAACCCTATGAGCGCTAAGGTGTGAACGATGTCACGGCCAGATCAAATCCCGATCCCGTACACGGCGATCGTCCCCGCAGCCGGTCTGGGCACCCGTTTTCTGCCGGCGACTAAGACGGTGCCCAAGGAGCTGCTGCCCGTCGTCGACACGCCCGGCATCGAGCTGGTCGCCGAAGAAGCGGCCGCGGCCGGCGCCGAGCGGTTGGTGATCATCACCTCCGAAGGCAAGGACGGCGTCGTCGCGCACTTCGTCGAGGACCTGGTGCTGGAGGGCACGCTGGAAGCCCGCGGCAAGAAAGCCATGCTGGCCAAGGTGCGTCGCGCCCCGGCACTCATCAAGGTCGAGTCGGTGGTGCAGCTCGAGCCGCTCGGCTTGGGACATGCCATCAGTTGCGTGGAACCCGTGTTGGCGCCGGACGAAGACGCCGTGATGGTGCTGCTGCCCGACGACTTGGTGCTGCCGACCGGCGTGCTGGAGACGATGGCGAAGGTGCGTGCCCAGTACGGCGGAACGGTGTTGTGTGCCATCGAGACTTCGCCCGACGAGATCAGCGCCTACGGCGTTTTCGACGTCGAGCCGATTGCCGGTGCCGACGATCCGGATGTGCTCAAAGTCAACGGCATGGTCGAAAAGCCCAAGGCCGAGGACGCCCCGTCGATGTATGCGGCGGCGGGCCGCTATGTGCTGGACCGTGCCGTGTTCGGCGCGCTGCGCCGCATCGAATGCGGCGCCGGAGGCGAAGTACAGCTCACCGACGCGATCGCGCTGCTGATCAAAGAGGGCCACCCGGTTCATGTCGTCGTGCATCACGGATCTCGACACGACTTGGGAAATCCCGGCGGCTACCTCAAGGCTGCGGTTGACTTTGCATTGGATCGTGACGACTACGGCCCGGAATTGCGGCGGTGGTTGGTGGCGCGATTGGGCCTGACCGGGCAGTAGCCGGCCGCATGCCGTTCCGGCGACGGCCGGGCGATCGGGCTCAGGACCGACACGGCGCCCGTCAGGGTTGACGGCAGAGAGGCGCGGCTAGTGCGTTCTGTGGAGGAGCAGCAGGCCCGGATAACGGCGGCCGCGGTAGCGCCGCGCCCGGTACGTGTCGCCATCGCGGAGGCGCAGGGGATGATGTGCGCCGAAGAAGTGGTGACCGAACGGCCGCTGCCCGGATTCGACCAGGCCGCGATCGACGGCTACGCGGTGCGCAGCGTCGACGTGCTCGGTGTCGGCGATGTGGGTGCCGACGACACCTCCTTCGACGAAACCGCCGAGCCGATGGCCGACGAGGGCACCCCCGGCGGGCTGGTCCTGCCGGTGATGGGAACCATCGAGGCCGGTGCGCGCACGCCCAGCCGGCTGCAGCCGCGGCAGGCGGCCCGGGTGCAGACCGGAGCGCCGCTGCCCACGCTGGCCGACGCAGTGCTGCCGCTGCGCTGGACCGACGGCGGGACGTCGAAGGTGCGGATTCTGCGCGGAGCGCCCTCAGGTGCCTATGTGCGGCGCGCCGGCGACGACGTCCAGCCCGGGGATGTCGCCGTGCGGGCCGGGACGATCATTGGCGCGGCCCAGGTGGGGCTGCTCGCGGCGGTCGGCCGGGAGCGGGTGCTGGTGCATCCGCGCCCGCGGGTGTCGATCATGGCCGTCGGGGGCGAGCTGGTGGACATCTCGCGTACCCCGGGCAACGGGCAGGTCTACGACGTCAACTCCTATGCACTGGCGGCGGCGGCCCGGGATGCCGGCGCGGAGGTCAACCGCATCGGCATCGTCCCCAACAACCCGCACGAACTCGGCGAAATCGTCCAGGGCCAGATCAATAGGGCTGAGGTCCTGGTGATCGCCGGCGGGGTCGGGGGTGGAGCTGCCGAGGCGGTCCGCGCGGTGCTGTCCGAGCTCGGCGAGATGGAAGTCGTCCGAGTCGCGATGCACCCCGGATCGGTGCAGGGTTTCGGTCAGCTCGGCCGCGAGGGCGTTCCGGTATTCCTGCTGCCGTCCAACCCGGTCAGCGCCCTGGTGGTCTTCGAGGTGATGGTCCGGCCGCTGATCCGGCTGTCGCTGGGCAAGCGCCAACCGATGCGCCGGATCGTGCGGGCCCGAACGCTGTCGCCGATCACGTCGGTGGCCGGGCGCAAGGGCTATCTGCGTGGCCAGCTGATGCGTGACCAGGACAGCGGTGAGTATCTGGTGCAGGCGCTGGGCGGAGGTCCGGGGGCGTCATCGCATTTGCTCGCGACGCTGGCTGAGGCAAACTGTCTCGTTGTGGTTCCCAGTGGAGCGGAGCAGATTCGCACCGGTGAGATCGTCGACGTCGCGTTCCTGGCCCAGCGCGGCTGACTACATCGACTGCGCACGCTCGTGAACCTCTTGCGCTCCAACGCCCGTCATCCCGGTTGGCCCTCGGACGTGGGGCCGCTGCGGGTCGCGGCGGGGGTGATCCGGCTGCGGGCGGTGCGGATGCGCGATGGTGCCCAGTGGAGTCGGCATCGGCTGGCCGATCGGGCACATCTCGAGCCGTGGGAGCCCACGGCCGACGGCGACTGGACGGTCCGGCACACCGTCGCGGCGTGGCCGGTGTTGTGTTCCGGCCTGCGGACCGAGGCCCGCAATGGCCGCATGCTGCCGTATGTGATCGAGCTCGACGGGCGGTTCTGCGGTCAGCTGACCATCGGCAACGTCATCCACGGGGCATTGCGGTCGGCGTGGATCGGCTACTGGGTGCCGAGCTCGGCGACCGGTGGCGGGGTCGCGACCGGTGCATTGGCGTTGGGTCTCGACCACTGCTTCGGGCCGGTCATGCTGCATCGCGTGGAGGCCACGGTGCGTCCGGAGAACGTCGCGAGTCGGGCCGTGCTCGCAAAGGTCGGCTTCCGAGAAGAGGGCTTGCTGCGCCGCTACCTCGAGGTTGACCGAGCCTGGCGGGACCATCTCTTGATGGCGATGACGGCCGAAGAGGTCTACGGGTCGGTGACATCGACGCTGATCCGCGCCGGATACGCCCGCTGGGCATAACCGGAAGTCTTGTTCGCCGAGCTTGCCGTCACGGCTGTGATCCCCTGCCGGGAGCGCGACCAAAGGCGCGACCTCGACGCGCCACGGGCCGCCGCCGTGGAGAAATCGCAACAATTCTGTGGCCAACGTGACATATGTGGCGTGTGATGCTTGAAAGAGACGAATTACAGGTGTGTAATTGCGCTGGTCACAGGTCCCAGCCGCGCAGGTCGACGATCGGCCCCCGCGGGATCGGAACCAGAAGGAGCAGGTCATCATGCCAAGCATCCCGCAGTCGTTGTTATGGATATCGCTCGTGGTGCTCTGGCTGTTCGTGCTGGTCCCGATGCTGATCAGCAAACGCGATGCCGTACGACGCACCAGCGACGTGGCGCTGGCCACCCGGGTGCTCAACGGCGGGGCCGCTTCCCGGCTGCTCAGGCGTAGCGGTCCGGCCGCAGGTCACCGCAACGACCCGGACTGGAAGCCCGAGGAAAACTCGGCCGACGAGGAGTTCGACGACGCTGAACAGGACCACCGCGACGACCTCGCCGAGAGCGACGACGATCACGACGCCGAGACCGAAGAGCTGCGCCCCGCCCATCCCGTCGTGATGAAGATGACGGTCGCCGAGCCGGCCGAGCCCGACTACCTGGACGTCGACGTGATCGAAGACTCGGGCGCGTTGCCGGTCGGCGCCAGCGCCGAGGCCGCCGAACCCGAACTTGCACCGGTGGATGAAGACGACTCCGAGGCCGAGGCCGACCAGGATCACGCCGACGACGAGTACGAATACGTCGAGGACTCGTCCGGTTTGGAGCCCGAGGCGGACCAGGACTACGAGGACGCGCGTTCGCGGGAGGGCGTGGTCCCGGCGAGCGCACGGCGCCGGCGCCGCTTCGACTCCAAGACCGCGGCGGCGGTCACCGCCCGCAAGTACGCCTTCCGCAGGAAGGTGCTGATGATGATGGCGGTCATCCTGGTTGGTTCTGCGACGGCCGCATTCGAAATGACGCGGACCGCGTGGTGGATATGCGGAACCGCCACCGCGATAACCCTGATCTACCTGGGCTATTTGCGCCGGCAGACCAAAATCGAAGAGAAAGTCCGTCGCCGCCGGATGCAGCGGATGGCGCGCGCCCAATTTGGCGTGGAGAACGCCCACGACCGCGACTACGACGTGGTCCCGTCGCGGCTGCGCCGCCCCGGCGCGGTGGTCCTGGAGATCGACGACGAGGACCCCATCTTCGAGCACCTGGATTACGCGATGCCGCAGCAGAACTACGGCTGGCACCGGGACCTGCCGCGCGCCGTCGGCCAGTAGTGCCTGACAGTGCTGGCGCCCACCCGGAACTGGTAGCCTGCTAGCGGTCAGGGGCTATGGCGCAGTTGGTAGCGCGACTCGTTCGCATCGAGTAGGTCAGGGGTTCGATTCCCCTTAGCTCCACCGAGATTGGCACACCTAGACTCAGGCATCTGCGTTAGCTGGCAACACTGCTCTGGACTGCCCAGTCCGCAGTCGGTCCGCAGCAGATCGGATCGCAGCGTCGCACAGTCGGACTGACCATGGGCGTTGCCCAGGCAGCGCCTTCTCCTCTGGCGGTCCATTTCCATGTGGTCGGTTGAAAAGTCGCGATTAAGGAATCGCGTGCGAGGGCATCCTGCGACATGATCGCACGTCACATCCCTCGTTTCGTTGCTCCTGCGGTAGTCACGGTGTCGGGTGTCAGCGCATCCGTCCTCGCGTCTGCGATCCCGTTTGCCTCCGCCGATCAATGTCGGGACGTTCAGGTGGTGTTCGCCCGCGGCACCGATGACCCTCCCGGTGTCGGCCCGACCGGACAGGCATTCATCGACTCCCTGGGCCCGCGCATTGGCGCAAAGTCGCTCGACGTATATCCGGTCAGCTACCCCGCCACCCATGACTGGACGAACGCGGGCAAGGACGGCATCAGAGACGCGGGCGCGCATGTCGTTTCAATGGCGCACGACTGCCCCAACACCAAGATGGTGCTCGGCGGTTATTCCCAAGGCGCGGCCGTGATCGGCTTCATCACCTCAGCGGCCGTACCGAACGGGATCGATCCGGCGACCGTGCCCAAACCGTTGGCTCCCGAGGTGGCCAACCACGTCTCCTCGGTCGTGCTCTTCGCGCTGCCGAGCGATAAGGCGATGAACTTCTTCGGCGAGCCGCCGGTCGTCATCGGCCCGCTCTATCAGGCCAAGACCATCCAGGTCTGCGCCCCACAGGACCCGATCTGCTCCGACGGGATGAATTTCGTCGCACACGACACGTACTCGACCAACAGCGCAATGATTGACCAGGGCGCGGCTTTTGCGGCCAGTCGTCTTGGCGGAGGTCCTGGCGGGCCAGCGGGTGCGGGTCCTGGCGCGCCGACGACCGTCCTCGGGTCTTCGTCTCCAGGCGGAGAGTTTGGCAGTTAATTCCTGACGAAGCCTTTGTTGCGCATCAGGACGCATGCTGGCGACGCCCCGCGTGTTCTTTCCGTTGTGTGCCGTGGGCAGTCATCCCATCTAATGACTGCCTAGGCAGGGGTTCGATTCCCCTCAGCTCCACCATTCAGCTGCTAAACGGCACGAAACTTGTTTGCTGACGGTTCAACTCGCGCTCGGTAGTCCGCAGCTGGTCCGCAGCACGCCGGATCGCCGTGTCCAGGCGGTCAGCAACACCGTCTAAATCCTGGTCAAAGAGATCCGCGCAAACGTCCAATGTCATTGAGGCCTTAGCGTGGCCCAGCATCCGCTGCAACGCCTTCACATGGCCCCGGCGCTGATGGCCAAGCTGGCTGAGGTGTGCCGCAAGTCGTGCGGGGTCATCGACGGGAAGCTGTCATCGGTCTGCTGGCACTTGTCGACTGCGGGCAACCCAGCTGCGCGCTGGGGGCACTTCGCTGTTCAGATTGATCGCCGCAGCTTATTTGAGCATGCTCCCCGCATCGATGGTGACGGGAAGTCCTGTGATGTAACGAGATTCATCCGAAGCCAGGAACAGCACCGCATTGCTGATGTCTACTGGCTCGACCCATCCGATCGGGAGGACGTGCATGAACTGCGCGGCAACTTTGAGGTCGTCAGGGCCGGGGTTTTCCAGGTCAGGCCGAAACAGCTTCATCGTGCCCTTATTCATGAACATCGACGTCTTCACGTTGGTGGGGTGAACGGAGTTCACCCGGATGAAGCACTGGCCAAGTTCGAGGGCGAAGGTGCGCATCAGGCCCACGACGCCGTGTTTGGCGGCGATGTAGTGACCGGTGCGTGGGTAGGCCTTCAGTCCGCCGACGGAGCTCGTCAGGATGATCGATCCGCCTTCGCCCTGGGAGATCAGGTGTGGAACACCAGCTTTGACGGTTTTCCAGACGCCTGAGAGGTCGACGTCGATCATGTCGCGCCAGTCGTCTTCGCTAGTTTTGTCGAGGCCAGATGATGTGGTGATCCGGTCACCACCCACCAGAAGGCCGACCGGCCCGGCAGGTGCGGCAGGCGGCACGGCCTCGACAGCGATCATGAGGTTTCCTGTGCTGCCGCCGCCCACTCATTGAGGACACGCTGCTTCTGCTCGGCGATCACATCGCCGAGGTGAGAGGCTTTGGCCCACCCGTAGTAGGCGGCGAAATGTAGTGCCAATTCGTCCATTTCGTCAAATGAGACATCACGACTATTGAGCGCGGCGTAGACGTGACTCAGGATGGGTATGGGTGCGTCCTGAATCGCCACGCACGCCACGGTGACCAGCCGTCGCTCTTTCATTTCCAGGCCCGGACGCAGCCACATCTCACCGAACACGAAGTTCAAGATGCCTGCGCCGGAATACGGGTTGTCGCGGATCGGCACATACGGCATACAGTTGACGTCGCGAAAAGACTGCTCGCCGCCCAACAATCGTTGCTCTGGGTCACTCGGGGTGACCAGCGGCAGCAGTGGTTCGGGCTCCGGTGTCGACTTACCGCGCTCGCGGTGGATCCGATCCCATTGCTCGTCGACGATCATGTTGAACCGCGACGCCTTCGGCCACCCGCTGTACACCGCGAAATGCAATACGGTTTCCCGCATTTCGGTGATCGACAGGTCACCGCTGTTGAGGGACGCATAGACATGATCGCGCAGCGGCTGTTCGGCGTCAGCAGCGGCCACGCAAGCCAGCGTGACGAAACGTCGGTCTCGCCGGCTCAGAATCGGGCGCGACCAGATCTCGCCGAACACGAAATCGAGCAGACCGGCAACGGCCGCGGGACTGCGGTCGGCGGGCGGATCGAATGTCATCACCTCCGCGAACGAACGCCTGCCTCGTTCGGAACGTTCAGTCTCGATCGCTGTCATCGTCTGGCTTTCTGCTCAAGATGCAGGCATTCACCGCAGGGTGACGCCGGCGTCAACCTTGAACTCGAGTCCGGTCACAAATCTTGACTCATCGGACACGAGGAACAACACTGCGTTGCTGATGTCGATCGGCTCGGCCATCACGGCCGGCAAGGCATTCAAGAAGATCGGGATCAAGTCCGAACGAGTTTCGGCCAGAATTTTCTGCATCGACTGCGGTCGCATACCCGTCTCAACCCCGGTGGGGTGCACGGTATTGACCCGAATACTCTGCGCCGCCAGCTCATTGGCCAGCGCCTTGCTCAGTCCGACAACCCCATGCTTGGAGGCGGTATAGGGCAGGTGCAGCGGGGTGCCTTTAATGCCGGCCGAGGAGCTGATGAGAATCAAGCTGCCGCCCGCATCGAGCAGGTGTGGCAGCGCCGCAGCACACGTGTTCCAGGTGCCAATGAGGTTAACGTCGACCACCGTGCGCCACTGTTCGGAAGTCGTTGAATCCCAAGTCCCGACGGTAAGAACGCCGGCATTGGCCACGGCCGCATCCAACCCGCCCAGCTCTTTCACACCATCGGCGACCGCCGCCGCCAACGCATCAGCGTCGCGGATGTCGACCACCCCAGTGATGGCGCGGCGATCGTGTTTTTCGACCAGGCGGGCGGTCTCGTCGAGATCTTCACGCGAGGCCAGCGGGTACTCCAACTCCGGCAGCGACGCACAGATGTCGACCAGGATGAGGTCGGCACCTTCTTCGGCCAGTCGCACCGCATGACTGCGGCCCATTCCGCGTGCAGCCCCGGTGACCAATACACGCTTGCCCGCTACCCGTCCGATCGAGCGTGCTTCGCCATGGATCTTGTTGCTAGTCATAGCTTGTTGCAGAAGCCGGCATCGACCGGGAAGGTCACACCGGTCACATACTTGGCCTCGTCGGACACCAGATAGGAGATAGCGGCACTGATGTCCGACGGCTCGAGCATCTCGACGGGCAGCGGGTTCTGCAGATGTGCACCCGAACCGGGATAGTTCTCCAAGAACTCCGTCATCGCAGGGTTCACGGCCATCATGGTGTTGACCGCAGTTGGGTGCACCGTGTTGACACGAATGTTGGCCGGCGCCAAGGCGTTCGCCAGCGTGCGCATCAGCCCGACGATGCCGTGTTTGGACGCCGAATAGCCCAACCCGCCGCCTTGCAGGCCCCCGAAGCCTTTCAGCCCTGCCGTGGAACTGGTGAAGATGATGACTCCGCCGCGGTTGCCGGCCAGCAGATGTGGGATCGCCGCCTGCGCGGCGTGATACGCCCCGTCGAGGTTTACCCCGACGGCAGCTTTCCACTGCGCTAGCTCTTCTTCGATACTCAGCTCTCGGAAGGCCACTGGCGCAATTCCCGCGTTCGCCAGCAGAATGTCGAGCCGCCCGAAGTGCTCGACGCCGGCGTCCACCGCGGTTTTGATTTGATCGAAGTCACGCACGTCGGCGACTGATCCCAGCATTTTGCCGCCCTCGGCCTCGACGAGGTCGACCGTCTTGTCGAGTTCGGCTCGACTGGCCATCGGGTAGTGGTTGGCGGGGATGTCTGCACAGATGTCCACGCCGATAATGCTGGCCCCGTCGCGCGCCAAGCGAATCGCGTGACTGCGGCCCTGACCGCGTGCCACCCCAGTAATAAACGCGACCTTGCCATCCAGGCGACCCATCAGTCCTCGCTTCATTGCGCCGCGCACGGCGACCCATGTGGGCTAGCAGTAACCGTGTTATCCCGAGTAGAGTAACCGCGTTACTCCTGGACGGCAAGGGTGTTGTGGACAGTGACCCATTTCGATGGCGCGCATCGTGAGACAGAGCGGCGCGACGCCCGAATTCTGGATACGGTCGTGCAGATTCTCGAGACGAAGGGCTATGACGCCGTCCAATTGCGCGAAGTCGCCCGTCGCTCGCAGACGTCGTTGACCACCATCTACAAGCGCTACTCAAACCGCGATGAGCTGATCGCCGCGGCGGTGCAGATGTGGATGGACGAGCATCGATTCGCAAAGCTTTTAGGCCAGTCCCACGACCTCGACGAATCGCTGTACGCCGGCATCATGCGCGTGTTGCGCACCATTTTCCTCCCTTGGGAGGAGCACCCGGACATGCTCACGGCCTACTTCCGTGCCCGGGCAGCGCAGGGTGGGCAACAACTCGTCCGCCACGGCCTCGATATGGCTGTGCCCGCATTCTTCGAAGTGCTCGGCGACGTCGACGATAGTTTCATTGCCGACCTCGACACCATCATTTCCACCCTGGTATACGGGCTCTTGGGCCGCTTCACCGCCGGCGAGATCGCCGTCACCGATATCCTTCCGATCCTCGACCGCGCCTTGTGGCGCTTGACGAGTGGATACGAAGCGCAACACCCGCACGCCGCGGATCAACGCCCGACAATGGAGTTTCGAAGCCAGTGAAACCCGTTGAGCGCGAACACTTAAATTAAGAAGGTCACATGCAAGGCGATGATCCGCAGCCGCAACGCACCACCGGTTTGTCGGCAAAAGATCGCAGCATATTGAACATCGCCGGCGCTGCAGCTCTCCTGCGAACCGATGATCTGGGTATCGAGATCAACAAAGCTCTAGCCAATGGCGTCACCGCAGACGAGGTCCGCGACATCCTCGACCAAGTAGCACTACACGCTGACTCATGCCTCACCGATTGCATCCGCGTCGCTGAGCAATTTCTGGCCGATCCTGGACATTAGCCGCGCCCGCTAGGCGTCGGTGTGGGCTGAGTTGCCTGTGGGTTTCGGGAAATGTCGACGAGGAGCACCCTTAGAGAGGTAGGACTCCCTCGACGGTCGCGTCCATCCGGTAACCCCTAGCCGTCCAAGCCAGGTGCGCACGTGTTGCGCAGGTCGTCGGCGAAGGGCAGTGGCCGCCAGGGCAAAAGCCCGGTTGGCGTTCTCACTTTGCGATTCCTCGCGCGCCAGGACGCGTGCAGGCGTTCGTATCTACGTTAGAGGGCGATTTTGCTCACGCTATGGTCCGGCGGCCCACGAACTGCCGCAGGGCCAGGCAGGATTGGCCGTTGACGTTCTGCCATATCAGCAGGCCCGCCCCGGCCGGCCTATATCGATGTATAGGCGAGTAGCGTGAGACGCGCGTCGGGATGGCTACGGCCTTCACTCGCGCGGTTCACCCAGTCGCTCAGGGTTCCCAACGGACCTTTTGATCATTCTTCTCTTTGGCCCGCTTCGCTCACAAACTTTCGCGACAGGGGCCACCGTTATGGACGACCGGGAGTACGCCGAGGTTCTTCGGCAATCGATGGCGGGACTGACCGAACGATTCGCCCACCCAACCAAACTCGAAGTCACTTTGCAGGCTGTCACGGCGAATTCGGTTGATCTGATTGACGGTGTGGAATCCGCGGACGTACTACTGATCTCGGGTGCTGACCACTTCCGGTCAGTGGCGGCGACTTCACAGCTCGCCGTCGACATCGATGATCTCCAGCAACATTTCCGTGAGGGGCCCTGCGTCGACGCCGCTATCGGTCATTCGATGGTCCTGTGCAACGACCTTCGCGAAGACCCGCGATGGCCCCAATTCGGCGAGGCGGCTGTTGCTGCCGGTGTCCACAGCCTGATGTCGTTTCAGCTTTACACTCACGACGCCCGCATGGGGGCACTAAACCTTTTCGGACTCAAACCTGACGTCTTCACCCCCGAATTTGAAGCAGTCGGTGCCATGCTGGCCACCCACGCAGCCGTCGCGCTCATCGCGGACGATGCGCGACTTCAGTTTCAGTCCGCGTTGGCGAGTAGGGACATCATTGGACAAGCCAAAGGGATGATCATGGAACGGTTTAATGTTGACGC
>DASYJS010000076.1:0-11905 GCA_035996225.1 Mycobacterium sp.
TAGAAGATGTCGGTTTTCCCTCCGGGCGAGACGAATTCGAAGGTGCCGCCCTGCGCGACGGCGTCGCGACCGGAGCAGCCAGCGACAAGCCCGACGCAGCCGGCCAGCAGCGTTGCCGCCACCGCCCTGGCCGCCGTCAGCCGCCGCATCGTCATGGCGCCGCTCCTCCGCATCGCTACGCTCTGCATCGTCGCCGGCGCGATCAAGCGCCCGCCGGTCGGGAGTACTCGACGCCGACCAGCCGGTCGCCGTCGTAGACGAGGGTCGTCAGCGAGGCGAGATCACACTCGCGCCGCCGCGGGTCGTGCCAGAACCGCTTGCCGGTCAGGTGCAACCGCAGCGTCCACACCGGCAGCTGGTGGCTGACGCACACCACCTCGTGGCCGGCGCCGCGAGCACGCGCCTTGTCCACCGCGGTCGACATGCGGGCCGCGATCTCCGCGTAGGGCTCGCCCCAGGACGGAGTGAACGGGTTGCGCAGCTGCCACCAAAACCGCGGGTTCCGCCAGGCGCCGTCGCCAGGGCCCATGCGCTTGCCCTCGAAGAAGTTAGCCGATTCGATCAAGTCGGGGTCGGTGTCCACGGCCAGGTCGAGCTTGGCCGCGATGGGCGCGGCGGTCTCCTGGGCCCGCTGCAGCGGGGAGGCGATGACCGCGACGATGTCGCGGCCAGCTAGCGCGTCGGCGACCGCCTCCGCCTGCGCTCTGCCCCTGTCGGACAGGTGAAATCCGGGCAGCCGGCCGTACAGGATGCCGCCGGGGTTGTGCACCTCGCCGTGCCGCATCACATGCACGCGGGTTTGCTCGGCCATCAGGCTTTCCCCTCCAGGGTGGCGCTCGCGGCAGCGCGGGCCGCGACGGGCAGCGCGTCAGCGATGCGCTGGAACGCGGTGTCGTCGAGTGCCGCCGAGACGAACCATGCCTCGAAGGCGCTGCACGGCGGGTACACGCCCGCGTCCAGTAGGGCGTGGAAGAACGGCGGATAGCGCCAGGTCTGGCTGTTGCGTGCGGACGCGAAGTCGGTGACCGGCGTGTCCGCGAAGAACACGCTGAGCATATTGCCGGCCCGCGGAATCTGATGCGGCACACCGGCATTGGTGAGCGCCTCGGCGAACAGCCCGGCCAGGCGGTCGGCGTTGGCGTCCAGCGCGGCGTAGACGGCGGCGTCGGCGGTGCGCAGGGTGGCCAGCCCGGCGGCCATCGCCACCGGGTTACCCGACAAAGTGCCGGCCTGATACACCGGCCCCAGCGGGGCCAGCCGTTCCATCACGTCGGTCCGCCCGCCGAACGCGGCGGCCGGCAGCCCGCCGCTCATCACTTTTCCGAACGTGAACAGGTCGGCGTCGACCGGATCGATTCCGTACCAACCGCTTCGGCTGACCCGGAAACCGGTCATCACCTCGTCGATGATCAGCAGCGCGCCGTGCTCGGCGGTGATTGCCCGCAACGCCGCGTTGTAGCCGGGCGCCGGCGGGACGACGCCCATATTGCCGGGGCTGGCCTCGGTGATCACCGCGGCGATCTGGTCGCCGAACCGGACGAATGTCTGCCGCACCGCGTCAATGTCGTTGTAGGGCAACACGATTGTGTCGGCCGCAGTGGCGCCGGTGACCCCGGGTGAGGACGGCAGGCCCAGCGTCGCCACTCCTGACCCCGCGTCGGCGAGCAATGCGTCCACGTGGCCGTGGTAGCAGCCGGAGAACTTGATGATCTTGGCCCTGCCGGTGAAACCGCGGGCCAGCCGCACCGCGCTCATGGTGGCCTCGGTGCCGGAGTTCACCAACCGGATCCGCTGCACCGGTGCGACCCGGCCGATGATCTCGGTGGCCAACTCGGTCTCCGCTGGGGTGGGCGCCCCGAACGACAACCCCGTCGCCGCGGCCTTGGCGACCGCGTCGACAACGGCCGGGTGCGCGTGGCCGAGGATCATCGGGCCCCACGAACAGACCAGGTCGACGTAGCGGTTGGCGTCGGCGTCGGTGAGCCAGCAGCCGTGCGCCTCGGTGATGAAGCGCGGCGTCCCCCCCACCGCGGTGAAGGCACGCACCGGCGAGTTCACCCCGCCGGGAATGACCGCGCACGCGTCGTCGAAGAGACGCGCCGAGGTGGCCACGGCCCCCCTGGACACAGTGGCGCCCTGATCAGTGCTGCCCATGACGACCAGTGTTCCAGCCTGCGAACAGCGATCAACTACAGGGTGTAAGAGTTGGTTTACGGGTTGAAGTCGGCCGGGCCCGGCGAGTTGGATGGTGGTATGCGACTACCCGAAGGCCTGGCCCGATTCAACCGGCACGTCACCAACCCGATTCAGCGGCTGTGGGCCGGGTGGGCCCCGTCGTTTGCCATCATCGAGCACGTCGGGCGGCGTTCCGGGAAGGCCTACCGGACGCCGGTGAGCGCGTTCAACGCCACCGTCAACGGCAAGCCCGGCATTGCGGTCCTGCTCACCTACGGCCCGGACCGCGACTGGCTGAAGAATCTCAAGGCGGCCGGCGGCGGGCAGATGCGCCGCCACGGCAAGACCATCGGCATCGCCGACCCCCAGGTCGTCACCAGGGACGAGGCGGCCGAGCACGTGAGCAGCGGGGCACGGCGGGTTTTCGGCAGGATGCCATTCGAGCAGGCGGTGCTGTTTACCCGGACCCCCTAGCGGCGGCGGTACGGCTGCGGGCGCGTGCGACGGCGTAGATCGCCAGCACCACCGCCCACGACAGCAGGCTGAGCCAGAGCTGGCTGCGTGCCGAGTGGTCGAACGCCATCTGCACCAGCACGGCGGTGATCCCGGCGAGCGTGAGGATCGACAGCACCGGGAAAAACCACATCTTCACGCGCAGCTTCTCGACGGGCGTCCGGCGACGCAGGATGATCTGCGACAGCGCGATCAGCCAGTAGACGAGCAAGATGATCGCGCCCGAGGAGTTGAGCAGGAAAAGAAATACCGTGCGCGGCGCGACCCACGACATGATCACGCACAGGAACCCGATCGCCGACGAGAACAAGATGGCGAGGTGCGGGACCCCGCGCCCGCTGAGTTTGACCAGACGCATCGGCGCCTCGTTGCGGGCGGCGAGCACGAACAGCATGCGCGACGCCGTGTACAGCCCGGAGTTCAGGCAGGACAGCACCGCGGTGAGCACCACCGCGTTCATCACCTGATCCGCGCCGGACAGGCCCATGTGCCGCAACGCGGCGACATAGGGCGATGCGCCGAGCTCTACCGAATTCCACGGCAGGATGACGACGAGCAGAAAGATCGAACCGACGAAGAAGATCGCGATGCGCGCGACAACCGATCTCGTCGCCCGGTGGACTCCGAGCGCGGGGTCGCGACTTTCGGCCGCGGCGATGGTGACGATTTCGGCGCCCACCATCGAGAAGATCACCACAACGATGGCAGCGAAGACCGCGCCGACACCCTTCGGGAAGAATCCGCCTTGCGCGGTCAGGTTGGCGAACCCGCCGTGGCGACCGGGCCACACCCCGAGCACGAACGCCGTGCCGATGCCGAGGAAGATCACGATGGTCGCGACTTTGATTCCGGCGAACCAGAATTCGAACTCGCCAAACGATGTCACCGAGAACAGGTTCGTCGCCGTCATCAACACCATCAGGCACAGCGACAGCAGCCACAGCGGCGCATGGAACCAGTAGTTGAGGACTTTGCCGCCGGCGACCGCCTCGAACCCGACGACAATCACCCAGAAGTACCAATACAGCCAGCCCACCGAAAACCCGGCCCAGCCGCCCAGCGCCTGTGCCGCGTAGTCGGCGAACGACCCGGTCGACGGGTTCGCGGCCGCCATCTCGCCCAGCATCCGCATCACCAGAACGACCAGCACGCCGCAAAGTGCATACGTGACGAATGCGGCGGGCCCGGTGTCCCGGATCACCACGCCCGACCCGACGAACAACCCCGCACCGATCACACCGCCGAGCGCGATCATGCTCAGCTGCCGCTGCGAAAGCCCTTGGCGCAGTTGCGAATCAGCACCGTGGCCGGGCAGTTCCGGCCCGCTACCCGCAGACCCGGAACTCCCCTGGCGTTGCGTGGGCGGCATTCCCGGACGCTAGCGGGCTTCGTAGTCCGCAGCAACCGCCCGCTCGACCGAGGATTTAGAGGTAGAGGTCTTGGTCGCGGATCAGTGCCGTGGCGAACACGCTAATCGCCGCGGTCGCAACCAGATACCCGCACGCCAGCCATGGCGCGCCGCCGACGGCCGCGATCAGCGCGGTGAGGATCATCGGGGTCACCCCGGAGGCGTAGATGCCGGAGAACTGATAGACGAACGACAATCCGGTGTAGCGAGTGCCGGTGGGATAGAGCGACGAGTACAGGGTGCCTTGGGCGCCGTAGAACAGTGCGTGCACGACACCGAACACGATGATCATCGCCAGCCCGAACCAGACCAGGTTCTTGGTGCCGAACAGAGCGAATGCCGGGAAGACCGCGAACCCGTACAGGGCCACACCGATCAGATACACCCGGCGCGCGCCGTACCGGTCGGTCAATGCTCCCGAAACGGGCAGCAGCACCGCCATCAGCAGAGCGGCGATGGTCACCACGACGAGAACCGACACCTTGTTGAAGCCCAGCGCGCCGGTGGCGTAGCTGATGGCGAAAACACCCCAGGTGTTGAAGGCCGAGCCCTCGGCCCAGCGAGACAGCAGTCCCAGCAAGGTGTTTCGCCGGGACCGAGGTTCGCGGATGATTTCCCGGATGGGTACGGTGGACGCGGTTTCGAGGTCGCGTAACTGGCGAAACGCCGGGGTCTCCTCGACCCGCAGCCGCACGATGATGCCGATCACCACCAGCACCAGGCTCAGCAGGAAGGCGATGCGCCAGCCGTAGGCGAGAAACCGCTCCTGGCCCAGGGCAACCTGCAGGTACGCGAAGATGCCGGTGCCGAGTGCCAGGCCCAGCGCCAGGCCGATCTGCGGGATCGCCCCGTACCGGCCGCGCCGGTCTCCGGGACTGTGTTCGACGGCCAGCAGCACCGCGCCGCCCCACTCGCCGCCGAGCGCAAAGCCCTGCAGCATGCGCAGCACCAGCAGCAGGACCGGCGCCCATACCCCGATCTGGGCGGCGCCGGGCAACGCCCCGATCAGCGCCGTCGCGAAGCCCATGATCAGCATCGTTAGCGCGAGGCTGCGCTTGCGGCCGATCCGGTCGCCGATGTGGCCGAAGACGAGGCCGCCGATGGGCCGCATGACGAACCCGACCGCGAACGTTGCGAACGCCAGCAGTGTGCCCACCAGCGAGCTGGCGTTGGGGAAGAACAGCTTGTTGAACACCAGGCCGGCGGCGGTGGCGTAGAGGAAGAAGTCGTACCACTCCACGGTGGTACCGAGCAGGCTCGCGGCAACGACGTTCCGCAGGCGCCGGCGGCGATCGGCGTCGGATTCGTCATAACCGTCCGGCGCCGCTCTAGCGGCGTCGGGCAGGGTCGTCGCCATGGCTAGTGCGCCGAGGAGGCCGCGAACGGCGTCGCCGACGCCGGCTGCGACTTGCGGTTGGGGTGCTTCCACACGCCCCTGCGCTCGAGCAGCGGCAGCACACCCTCGCCGAACCAGTAGGCCTCTTCCAAGTGGGGATACCCGGACAGGATGAAATGGTCGATGCCGAGGTCTGCGTATTCGATCAGCCGTTCGGCGACCTCTTCGTGTGACCCGACCAGCGCGGTGCCCGCACCGCCCCGCACCAGACCGACGCCGGCCCACAGGTTGGGCGCGATCAGAAGCCGACTGCTGTTGCCGTCGTGCAACTTCAGCATGCGGCGCTGCCCCTCGGATTCGCTGCGCGCGAGACTTGCCTGCACCCGCTCGACGTCTGCCGGGTCGATGGCAGCCAACAGCCGGTCCGCTTCGGCCCACGCTTCCTCGGCGGTGGGACGGCTGATCACGTGGATCCGCAATCCGAATTGCAGCTTCCGGCCGGCATCGGCGGCCAGCCCGCGCACCCAGTCCAATTTCTCGCTGACGGCCGCCCGCGGTTCGCCCCAGGTGAGGTAGACGTCGGAGTATTTCGCCGCGACCGGTCCGGCCGACCCCGACGATCCACCGAAGAACACCGCGGGGATCGGGTCGGGCGGGTTGTTGAGCTGTGCGCCCTCGATGTGAATGTGCTCACCGGCGAACGTCACCGGCTCCTTCGAGGTCCACAGTTCCCGCACCACATGCAGGAACTCGGCGGTACGCGCGTAGCGCGCTTGTTTGTCCAGAAAGTCCCCGTAGGCCTGCTGTTCGTGGGGTTCGCCGCCGGTGACGACATTGAGCAGCAGCCGCCCATCCGAGTGGCGCTGGAACGTGCCGCCCATCTGCGCGGCCAGGGTGGGGCTGAGCAATCCCGGGCGGAATGCGACCAGGAACTTCAGCGTCTCGGTGCGCTCGATCAGCATCGCCGTCGTCAACCAGGCGTCCTCACACCACAATCCGGTCGGTGTGAGCACCGCTTCGAAACCGTTGTCTTCGGCGGCCGCACAAATCTGGTGCAAATAGCGCAAAGTAGCGGGCCGGTCGCCCTGCATCGCTGTGCCGTGTCCGCCGGCAACGAGGTTGCGCGAATCCCCGTACGTCGGCAAAAACCAATGAAATGCCAGGCTCATCCGATCCTCTTCCGTTCTTGATCAGCATTCGGTCGACTATCGAAGCCACACACGAAAGCTCCAGCCTCCCCAAGCTCGCCGCCGCGCGCGAGGGTTGAAACCTGCCAGATTCAATTCCGCCGGCGGTGTTCGTAACTGCTCGATGACTGCCGCGTCACAAAGCCCTTGCAAACGGCGTGGCAGGGTCGGAAAACCTCAGTGCGCGCGGCATTATGACCCTCGTGCGTGATTTGAACCGCCGCGCGGTGCTACGAATGGGCGCCGGCGCCAGCGCTGCGGCAGCAGGCGTCTGGGCCCTGAACGCGTGGCTGGATCCGCTGGAACCGCAAGCACAGCCGCAGTCACCGACCCCCTTCGAGCCGTCCACCGCGAGCAGCAACCTGCCCAGCAAACTGAGCGGCTCGTTCATCTCAAAGGCGCGCGGCGGCGTCAAGACCAATTGGGTGATCGCCCTGCCGCCCGGGCAGACCTCGCAGAGCGGGCTGCTGCGCCCGGTGATCGCGTTGCACGGCAAGGACGGCGACGCGAACATGATGCTCGACTGCGGCGTCGAGGACGCCCTGGCCCGGCTGGTCAAGGAGGGCAGGCCACCGTTCGCCGTGGTGGGGGTCGACGGCGGCAGCGACTCCTACTGGCACAAACGGGTCGACGGCAGCGACTCCGGCGCAATGGTGCTCGACGAGCTGCTGCCGATGCTGGGTTCGATGGGCCTGGATACGTCTCGGGTGGGCTTCATGGGGTGGTCGATGGGCGGGTACGGCGCGATGCACCTGGGCGCCACGCTGGGGCCGTCGCGGACCGCGGGGATCTGCGCGATCAGCCCGGCGCTGTACACGTCCTACACCGATATCGCACCCGGGGCGTTCGACGGCTACGACGATTGGATGGCCAACAGCGTGGTGGGCCTGCCGGCGTTAGCGCAGATCCCGCTGCGGGTGGACTGCGGCACCTTCGACCGCTTCTATCCCGCCACCCGTCAATTCGTCAGCCAACTCAAACCGCCACCGGCAGTGAGCTTCACAATCGGCGGCCACGACATGACCTGGTGGCGTCTGCAGTTGCCCGGCGAGCTCGCCTGGCTGGCCACCTAACCGAGGCACCCGAAAGAGGTATGACAGTACGGCAGGAAACCGAGACCAGCCCGCCCCCACGAGCGGGCGCTGACCCCACCCGCCATGTGCAGCGGCGCGGGTTCCGCCCGGACATCGAGGGCCTTCGGGCCGTCGCGGTGGTTGCCGTCGTGCTCTATCACGCGGGCGTGCCCGGAACCGCCGGCGGCTTCATCGGCGTCGACGTCTTCTTCGTCATCTCCGGCTTCCTGATCACCGGCCTGCTCTGGCGCGAGGTCACGACCGCGAATACCGTTGCGCTGGGCCGCTTTTACGGTGCGCGGGCCCGCCGCCTGTTACCGGCAGCGGCCACCGTCGGCGTCATCACCGCCATCGCGGCGGCCGTCGTGCTGCCGCCGTTGCAGGCGCGAAGCGTCTTCACCGACGGCATCGCCAGCGCGCTGTACGTCGGCAACTACCGGTTCGCCATCCAGGGCACCGACTACCTGAACGCAGAGGGGCCCTCGCCGTTCCAGCACTACTGGTCCCTGGGCGTCGAGGAGCAGTTCTACCTGGTGTGGCCAGTGCTGATCATCGGTACCGCGTGGCTCGTCGGACGCGTCCGGCGCGGCGCCGCGGCACAGGCGGCGCCGTACGCGGTGGTGCTGGCATTAGTCGCGGTGGCCTCGCTGGCGACGGCCGTGCTGTGGACCCGCACTTCGCCGCCGTGGGCGTTCTTCTCGCTGCCGACCCGCGCGTGGGAGCTGGCGGCCGGCGGCCTGGTCGCGCTGTCGATCCAGCAGTGGCGCCAGCTGCCGCTGCTGCCCGCGGCGATCGCCGGTTGGGGCGGCCTGGCTCTGATCGTGCTGACCTGCACCCAGCTGGGCCCCACCACCCCCTACCCCGGCACCGCGGCCCTGCTGCCCGTGCTGGGCACCGCGCTGGTGATCGGCAGCGGCTGTGTCACCCGCAGCCTGGGGGTCGGTCGCCTGCTGTGCCGCCCGGGGATGCGAGCGATCGGACGGGTGTCGTACTCCTGGTACCTATGGCATTGGCCGGTGCTGCTGCTGATGCCGCGGCTGCTGGGTGAACCCGCCGGCCTGCCGGCCCGACTGGCCGCGACCGCCGTCTCCGCCGGACTGGCGGTGATCACCTTCCATCTGGTGGAAAACCCCGGCCGGTTCGCCGCCGCCCTGCGCCGGTCGGCCAAAGCCAGCCTGGCCGTGGCCGGGATCGCCAGCGCTGCCACCGCATCCGCATGTGTGCTGTTGCTGACGGTGATACCGGTTCCGGTCGGTCACGGTCCCGCCGCATCGAGGGCCAACTTCGCGGCGCTGCCCTCGACCGCCCCCACCGCGAGTCCGCAAGCCGCCGATCCGTGGGGGGCGGTGGTTCAGCAGGCCTTCGCGCAGGTGCGCGATGCCGTCGCGGCGGCCGCGGGGCTGCTGGCCGTTCCGTCGAATCTGGACCCACCGCTGGCCCAGGCGCCGGCCGACAAGGCGGCCGTCTTCGTCAACGGCTGCGTGCGATCCTGGCGCGACGCCGGGCAACCCGAGTGCGCGGCAGGCGACATCGGCTCGCGGACGACGGTCGCGCTGATCGGCGACTCGCACGCAGCGATGTGGAACCCGGCCTTCCAGCAGGTTGCCGAGCAGCGGCACTGGCGGCTGGAGACGTTGGCCAAAGTGACCTGCCCGATGCAGGACCTGCCCATCGACAGCCCGTATCTGGGCCGTGAGTACACCGAGTGCGAGCAGTGGCGCGGCCAAGTCATGACCCGCGTGGCGGCCGAACACCCCCGTCTGGTCGTGCTGGACATGAGCCGGCGCTACAGCAGCGACTTCGGCTTTGTGTCCTACGATCCGGCGTGGATCGACACCTTGGGTCGCACCGTCGCACAGCTGCGGCGCACCGGCGCGACCGTCCTGGTCCTCGGCCCTGCCCCGGATCCGCAATCCCCGGCGCCCACCTGCCTGTCCGGGCACCTCGAGGACGCCACAGCTTGCGCGCCGAACCGGTCGGTCGCGGTCAACGACGGCGGTATTTCCACGGAGCAGGCGGCGACCACCGGCAACGGCGGCCACTACGCCGATCTCACCGACCTGTTCTGCACAGTCGAGCGCTGCCCGATGATCGTCGGTAACACCCTGGTGTTCCGGGACGACAACCATGTGACAACCGAGTACGCGCAACTGCTGGCACCGGTGATGGGCGCACTCGCCGACGAAGCCATAACGGACGGGTGACGTTGCGATGACTTTCTTTGCAAATGAACCCCACCACAATTCCGAACGTGTTAGGAATGAAAGGGTTTTGGAGGTTTGAAATGTCCCCGCTGTTGTTGGTCTGCATCGCGGCTGTTACGCCAGTCGTCGGAATTGGCTTGATGCAGCTGCAAGCACGCCTCGAGCAGTGGGACTACGAGCGGCACGCAGAAGACTAAGCGCTCACCGTTGGCGCGGTAAGCCTTGCGCGGCTGGCATTTTGGTGGGGAGCCAGCTGGCTGAAAATGCGAGTGCCTCATTATCTGAACAGTTGCGTGCGAATCAGCGGTGCAATCTTGTCGGCCAGATATCGATGCCCGGCGTCGTTGGGGTGCACGCCATCCGGGCCGATCAGGTCGGGCCTGTCGACGAACCAGTGGGCGCCGATGGGGTCAACGAACGCCGCTCCCGCGGCCCGCGCTTCGGCGTTCAGCACGTCGCGAATCTGCAGTACGGAATCGGGCACATCGACGGTCGGCCACGGCGGACCGATCACCAGAAACCTCGCCGACGGTGCGAGGGTGCGCGCGAGATCGAAGGCGTCTCGAGCCCGTCCGGCCAGTAGGCCGGGGTCGGCGCCCTGGTCGTTGCGGGAGCCGAAGAACACCACCAGCACGTCATCGGACTTGGCCGCCCTGGCAGTCAGATCCGGGAAGATGCTGCCGTGGTCGCCGGGCACGACATAACCGGCTCTGCCCTCGGCCGCCACATCGGCGGCGATCTGCAGACCACGTTTACCGAGCGTCTGCCAGGTAAGAGCGGTCCACGATTTCGGGCCCAGGCCGCCCTCGTCGGTACCGGTCGTATACGAGTCGCCGATCACCGCGCTGTGGGTTAGCCGACCATCCAGCGTCAACGTGTCGTATGCCCGCACGCGTGCCGGGTGTGCCATGTCTTGAAAGAGCAAGCCGACCAGCAGAGCAAGATTGACGACGAACACGGCCAGACGACTCACCACTACCTCCCCCCTTGCGCACGGCATGGCCGTGTGATGCACCCCAATCAACGGAATAGTACGAAGAACTGACACGAACTGACTATCAATGCGCTGTGACACCCCTGTGATCCACGCCGGACCCGATCGGCAAGGCTCAAACTACCAGTGCGGCGCGACTAGCACTGCCGAATCCGCATCCGAGAGATTTTGGGGCACAGCATGATTCGTCGACACTGAGGCGGCGGTCACACCGCGCGGACGGTAACCGGTTCCAGCCCACCGTCGATCTGGTGGACCTTGCGGGAGGGCGCGGGCCGGACGTCGACCATCCTGCGCATCCAGCGACGGGCGGGCTCCTCCACAAAGTGGTACAGCAGGCTGGAAAGAGCCAGGGCGATCGCGAGCAGGCCGATGACGTTCCATTTCCAGGGGGAATCGGACTCCCACGGCGTGAGCGTGAATTGTTCAACCGCCCATCCCCAGGAGGTGTGCACCAGCTCGTGCACCATGTACAGGCCGAACGAGATCTGCCCGCCGTAAACCATCACCCGGGTGGACAGCAGTCTGGGCAGGCTGCCCAGACCGACCGCCAGCGTGATCACCAGCGGAATGAACAGCACGTCGACCACCCCACTGCTGTCGTTTTCCACGACTCCGCTGATCGGGTGCACGTTGAACCAGTAGAGGACGCCCACCACGGCAGCCAGCAGAAGCAGCGAGATGTACCCGGCGACATGACGACCACGGTCAGTCAGCCGCAGCCTGCGGACGGCGGCGCAGGCCAGCGCGCCGGCGACGAACTGTGTCACGATCCGCGGCAGCCAGCTCCACGGGGTATAGAAGTGACCACTGGCCAATAACAGCACCACCGGCGGGAGCGAGGCCGCACAAGCCAGCCACATCAGGGTCCGCGCCCGGGTGGCCAGCTTCATCCGGAAAATCACCAGAGCGATTGCGCCGAACAGCAGGTAGGCCAGCCATTCGGCGCTGATCGACCAGGCTGGCCCATCCCAACTTGTCCCGTCGAAGAACGGCTCGAACCACAACTGCATGA
>DASYJS010000077.1:0-41609 GCA_035996225.1 Mycobacterium sp.
GGACTTGGGGCGGCGACCCGCCGCGCCCGGCTATGCCGAGCTCGCGATCGCCGACTGGGACTTGGGGCGGCGACCCGCCGCGCCCGGCTACGCCGAGCTCGCGATCGCCGACTGAAGAAGCTAAGCCACGACCCAGACGGCCCGGGCGGCCGGACTGCCCAGATCGACGGTGGTCTCGGCACCGTCGGCTGATTCGATCGCGACCGAGATCATGCCGGCGAACTCGCGCCGGGTCAGGACCCGCAACCGCGAGTCGAGACTGATCCCGACGCTGGAGAAATAGCGGAGCATCTCAGGGTCGGCATCGGAGATCCGGGCCACCGTCGCGGTCTCGCCATCGCCGCACGCCCACAGCTGGCGGGCGGGCGGGGTGGGTACTTGCCCGTCGGAGGCCGGGATTGGGTCACCGTGCGGGTCGCGCTGCGGGAACCCCAGCTTGGCGTCGATGCGGGCGACCAGACGATCGGATACCGCGTGTTCGAGCACCTCGGCCTCGTCGTGGACCTCGTCCCAGCCGTAGCCGAGCTCGTTGACCAGGAAGGTCTCCAGCAGCCGGTGCCGGCGCACCACCTCCAGCGCCGCTCGCCGGCCCGCTTCGGTCAGCGTCACCGCGCCGTACTTCGCGTGGTCGACCAGCCCCTGCTCGGCGAGTTTGCGGATCGACTCCGAAGCCGTGCTGGCCGACACCCCGATCCGGTCGGCGAGCATCTTGGTGCTGACCTTTTCCACCGACCACTCTTGGGCATTCCAAATGACCTTGAGATAGTCCTGGCCAACCGCGGTGAGACCGCCAGCCTCGTCGTCAGCCCTCACAATCGGAAGTTTAGGCACTCCACGTCTGATGTGGTGTGGTGACCGGCCCAGTCGGCGTCGTCGTGCCGAAACGCCCGGGCCGGTACCGCGGAATCGGGATCCTTCGGCGCGTCGGGCGACTGTGCACCGTAGGCTTGCGGTCGTGCAGCGGTGGCGCGGCCAAGACGAGATCCCCACTGACTGGGGCAGATGTGTGCTCACCATCGGGGTGTTTGACGGCGTGCACCGCGGTCACGCCGAATTGATTGCGCACGCGGTGAAAGCCGGGCGGGCGCGCAACGTGCCGACCGTGCTGATGACCTTCGACCCGCACCCGATGGAAGTGGTCTATCCGGGCAGTCACCCGGCCCAGCTGACCACCCTGACCCGCCGCGCCGAACTCGTCGAAGAGTTGGGTGTCGACGTCTTCCTGGTGATGCCGTTCACCACTGATTTCATGAAACTCACGCCAGAGCGCTACGTCCACGAGCTGCTGGTGGAAAACCTGCACGTCGTTGAGGTCGTGGTGGGGGAGAACTTCACTTTCGGCAAGAAGGCGATGGGCAGTGTTGACACCCTGCGCAAGGCCGGTGAGCGGTTCGGATTCGCGGTGGAGTCGATGTCACTGCTGTCGGAGCACCTCAGTAACGAGACTGTGACGTTCTCGTCCACCTACATCCGCTCCTGCGTGGACGCCGGCGACATGGGGGCGGCCACCGAGGCGCTGGGCCGCCCGCACCGCGTGGAAGGCGTCGTGGTCCGCGGCCACGGCCGTGGTGCCGAGCTGGGCTTTCCCACCGCCAACGTCGCGCCGCCGATGTTTTCGGCCATCCCGGCCGACGGCGTGTACGCCGCCTGGTTCACCGTGCTCGGGCACGGGCCGGTGACCGGCACGGTCGTCCCGGGTGAGCGCTACCAGGCCGCCGTCTCCGTCGGCACCAACCCGACCTTCTCCGGACGCACCCGAACGGTCGAAGCGTTCGTCCTCGATACCACCGCCGACCTGTACGGGCAGCATGTCGCCCTGGACTTCGTCACCCGCATTCGCGGGCAGCACAAGTTCGATTCGATCAAGGAACTGGTGGCCGAGATAGGCGTCGACACCGAACGAACGCGCGCCCTGCTCGCCGACTGACCGCGCATCCGACGATTCGGGGCGGGCAGCTATTGACTGCTAAACTGCCGGACGACATCGGCGCGTGCTGCAGTTCGCGGTGGCCGTGCCTTGATATCTGATGATCGCGGACCAATTGATGGAGATATTTCGTGGCGCTTACTGCCGAGCAGAAAAAAGAAATTCTGGGCCAATACGGCCTGCATGACACCGACACCGGATCGCCGGAAGCGCAGATCGCGCTGCTGACCAAGCGGATCGCCGACTTGACCGAGCACCTCAAGATCCACAAGCACGACCACCACTCGCGGCGCGGATTGCTGCTGCTGGTCGGACGCCGGCGCCGGCTGATCAAGTACATCTCGCAGATCGACGTCGAGCGCTACCGCTCGCTGATCGATCGGCTGGGCCTGCGCCGCTGACGTCTGGCCCATCCCACGCCACCCTGGCGGGCCGATGAGTTCGCCGGTGTAGAGTAGGAGCGTTCTGGGCCAGTCTGGCCTGAACAAATGGTGCGGTGCGCGCAGATCCGCGTGTTCCGTTCCAGCGTGTCACGACGGAAGCAGCCCGGTCTGTATCGGGCGGTCTTCGGTAGTGGCAGCCGGGCTCTCCGGATCTGGGGCAGGTCGGCCGCTTCGATCGATGGCCGTAGCCGCATTCAGACTCTAGTTTCTCAGGGAAGCTCCGAACCCTCTGCGGGTTGCGTGTGACGACGCGAAAAAGCTGAATAACCCAGAGAGGCTGTACGGACACCTATGTCTGTAGCTCAAATTGATCAAGGCGTGTACGAGGCGACCGCCACAATCGACAACGGGACCTTTGGTACCCGCACTATCCGTTTCGAGACCGGCCGCCTGGCTCAACAGGCCGCCGGCGCCGTCGTCGCATACCTCGACGACGAAACCATGCTGCTGAGCGCGACGACCGCCAGCAAGACCCCGAAAGACCATTTCGACTTCTTCCCCTTGACGATCGACGTCGAGGAGCGGATGTATGCCGCCGGTCGCATCCCCGGATCGTTCTTCCGGCGCGAGGGCAGGCCGTCCACCGACGCGATCCTTACCTGCCGGCTCATCGACCGGCCACTGCGCCCGACGTTCGTCTCGGGCCTGCGTAACGAGATCCAGGTCGTGGTCACGATCCTGAGCCTGGATCCCAAGGATCTGTACGACGTGTTGGCCATCAACGCCGCATCGGCGTCGACTCAGATTTCCGGGCTACCGTTCTCCGGCCCCGTCGGCGGCGTGCGGGTTGCGCTGATCGACGGCCAGTGGGTTGCGTTCCCCACCGTCGAGCAGCTCGAAGGCGCGGTGTTCGACATGGTCGTGGCCGGCCGCAAGGCTGGCGATGACGTCGCGATCATGATGGTCGAGGCCGAAGCAACCGACAATGTCATCGATTTGATCGACGGTGGCGCCGGTGCACCAACCGAAAGCGTTGTGGCCGAAGGCCTGGAGGCGGCCAAGCCGTTCATCGCCGCGTTGTGTACCGCGCAGCAGGAGCTGGCTGATGCTGCTGGCAAGGAAACCGCCGAGTACCCGGTATTCCCGGACTACCAGGAAGACGTGTACTACTCGGTCGCCTCGGTGGCCACCGACGAGCTGGCCAAGGCGCTGACCATCGGCGGCAAGGCTGAGCGCGACGCGCGCACCGACGAGCTCAAGGCCGAGGTGCTGGCGCGGCTCTCCGAGACCTACGAGGGTCGGGAAAAAGAGGTCAGTGCCGCGTTCCGTTCGCTGACCAAGAAGCTGGTCCGCCAGCGCATCCTGACCGACCACTTCCGCATCGACGGCCGCGGCATCACCGACATCCGTGCCTTGTCAGCCGAGGTCGCCGTGGTTCCGCGCGCGCACGGCAGCGCGCTGTTCGAGCGCGGCGAGACCCAGATCCTGGGTGTCACCACGCTGGACATGGTCAAGATGGCCCAGCAGATCGACTCGCTGGGACCCGAAACCTCCAAGCGCTACATGCACCACTACAACTTCCCGCCGTTCTCCACCGGCGAGACCGGCCGCGTCGGTTCGCCCAAGCGACGCGAGATCGGGCACGGCGCGCTGGCCGAGCGGGCCCTGATGCCGGTGCTGCCCAGCGTCGAAGAATTCCCGTACGCCATCCGCCAGGTCTCAGAAGCATTGAGCTCCAACGGCTCCACGTCGATGGGCTCGGTCTGTGCGTCCACGCTGTCGCTGCTGAACGCCGGTGTGCCGCTGAAGGCACCGGTCGCAGGCATCGCGATGGGCCTGGTGTCCGACGACGTTGAAGTTGACGGTGGCGGCACCGAACGCCGCTTCGTCACCCTCACCGACATCCTCGGCGCCGAAGATGCGTTCGGCGACATGGACTTCAAGTGCGCGGGCACCAAGGACTTCGTCACGGCGTTGCAGTTGGACACCAAGCTCGACGGGATCCCGTCGCAGGTGCTCGCGGGCGCGCTCGCGCAGGCCAAGGACGCGCGACTGACGATTCTCGAGGTGATGGCCGAGGCGATCGACGAGCCCGACCAGATGAGCCCCTACGCGCCGGTGGTGACCACCATCAAGGTGCCGATAGACAAGATCGGTGAGGTCATCGGCCCCAAGGGCAAGATGATCAATTCCATCACCGAGGAGACCGGCGCACAGATCTCCATCGAGGACGACGGCACCGTGTACGTCGGCGCCACCAACGGCCCCTCGGCGCAGGCCGCGATCGACAGGATCAACGCCATTGCCAATCCGCAGTTGCCGACGCTCGGGGAGCGATTCCTCGGAACCGTGGTCAAGACAACGGATTTCGGCGCTTTCGTGTCGCTGCTGCCCGGCCGTGACGGTCTGGTGCACATCTCCAAGCTCGGCAGGGGCAAGCGCATCGCGAAGGTCGAGGACGTGGTGAACGTCGGCGACAAGCTGCGGGTGGAGATCGCGGACATCGACAAGCGGGGCAAGATCTCGCTGGTCCTGGTGGCCGAAGAGGACGGGGCCGACAATGGGTCCGCCCCCGAAGCCCCGGCCGACTCCCCGGAGACCGCGCCAGCCGATGCCGCCAGCTCAGTCTAGAAGGCCAGCAGCTGACCCAGCGCTGCGGCGGGGCAAGCACACCGCCGCAGCGAATCCCGAACCCCAAGCTGCTTTGCGGCGCACGACGCTGCCGGGCGGGCTGCGGGTGGTCACCGAGTACCTGCCCGCGGTGCGGTCCGCGTCGGTCGGGGTGTGGGTCGGAGTCGGATCGCGGGATGAAGGCGCCACCGTCGCCGGTGCGGCGCACTTCCTCGAGCATCTGCTGTTCAAGTCGACGCCGACCCGCACTGCGGTGGGGATCGCCCAAGAGATGGACGCCGTCGGCGGCGAGCTGAACGCATTCACCGCCAAGGAGCACACCTGCTACTACGCGCACGTGCTCGACAGCGACCTGGAGCTGGCCGTCGACCTGGTCGCCGACGTGGTCCTCAACGGCCGCTGCGCCATCGAAGACGTCGAGGTCGAACGCGATGTCGTCCTCGAGGAAATCGCGATGCGCGACGACGACCCGGAGGACTCGCTGGGGGACACGTTCCTCTCGGCGCTCTTTGGTGACCATCCGGTGGGACGCCCGGTCATCGGTACCGCGCAATCCGTATCGGCGATGACCCGGGCCCAGCTGCACTCATTCCATCTGCGGCGCTACACGCCGGAGCGGATGGTCGTCGCGGTGGCCGGCAACGTCGACCACGACGAGGTGGTCGCGCTGGTGCGCGAGCACTTCGGGTCGCGTTTGGTGCGCGGGCGCCAGCCTGTTTCGCCGCGCAAGGGGACCGGACGAGTGGACGGCCGCCCGCAATTGTCGGTCGGCAAGCGGGATGCCGAGCAGACCCACGTATTGCTGGGTGTGCGTACCCCCGGACGGGGTTGGGAACATCGCTGGGCGTTGTCGGTGCTGCATGCCGCGCTGGGCGGCGGGCTGAGCTCCCGGCTGTTCCAAGAGGTTCGCGAATCACGCGGGCTGGCCTACTCGGTCTACTCATCGGTCGACATGTTTTCCGATAGCGGCGCGCTGTCGGTGTATGCGGCGTGTTTGCCCGAGCGGTTCGCCGAGGTCATGCGGGTGACCAGTCAGGTGCTCGAATCGGTGGCACGCGACGGCATCACCGACGCGGAATGCCGCATCGCCAAGGGCTCCTTGCGTGGCGGGATCGTTCTCGGCCTGGAAGACTCCAGTTCTCGTATGAGTCGCATCGGTCGTAGCGAATTGAACTATGGCAAGCACCGCAGTATCGAGCACACCTTGCGGCGGATCGACGAGGTCACCGTCGACGAGGTCAACGTGGTGGCCAGCCGCTTGCTGACCAAGCGCTATGGTGCCGCTGTTCTAGGCCCATATGCTTCGAAACGATCTCTGCCGCAACAACTTCGGGCGATGGTAAATTAGCCGGATGGTACTGGGTTTTTGGGATATCGCGGTGCCCATCGTGGGCGCGCCGATGTCGGGCGGACCCGGCAGCCCGGCATTGGCGGCGGCGGTGTCCAATGCGGGCGGACTCGGTTTCGTCCCCGCCGGGTACTTGAGCGCGGATCAGTTCGCGCAGGATGTCGCCGCGGCGCGTGCCGCCACCACCGGCCCGCTCGGCGTGAACGTGCTTGTGCCGCAACCCAGTGTCGCCGATTGGGTAGCACTGGACTACTACGCGGACGAACTCGAAGGGGTCGCCGAGCACTACCAGGTCCAGGTGGGCCGGCCCGAGTACGGGCACGACGACGACTGGGCGCGCAAGCTCGAGGTGGTGGCAGACGTCCGCCCGGAGTTGGTGTCCTTCACCTACGGCGTCCCGTCACCGGATGTGGTCCGGCGGTTTGGAGCGCTGGGGCTGTTGGTGATGGTCACGGTGACATCGCTTTACGAGGCCGGGGTGGCCGTCGCCGCCGGTGCGGACAGCCTGGTGGTCCAGGGCCCGAATGCCGGCGGGAACCGCGCCACCTTCGCGCCCGACATGGATCCCGGTAGCGAGTCGCTGCATCAGCTGATCGACCGGATCCACCGGGCGCACCGCGACGTCCCGATCATCGCAGCGGGTGGTTTGGGCACCGCCGAGGATGTCGCCGGCGTTCTGCGCAGGGGAGCGGTGGCCGCACAGGTCGGGACCGCGCTGCTGCTCAGCGACGAGGCCGGCACCAGTCCCGGGCACCGTGTCGCCATGATGAACCAACTCTTCGCCAAGACCATCGTCACGCGCGCGTTCTCGGGCCGGTATGCGCGCGGTCTGGAGAACGAATTCATTCGTCTCTTCGACAACGTGGCGCCGTTGGGCTATCCCGAGGTCAACCAGATGACGCTGCCGATCCGGCAGGCCGCGGCCGACCGGGAAGACCCGCAAGGGATGAACCTCTGGGCGGGAACGTCGTTCCGCAAGGCGCAGTCCGGCCCGGTGGCCGATATCGTCGCGAGTCTCACGCCCAACGAATAGCGCATCGTGCCAGAACTGACACGCCGGCGGATGGCGTTGGCCGCGTCGGCGTTGACGGCCTCCGGTCGCGCCCTGGCCGCGCCGGCCGATGCGTTGCGGCCGCTGATCGCCGAGGTGACGAGGTCGGTACTGCCGTGGCTGACCGGACAGGGCTGAGGGTCAGGCCAGTACGCCGGCCGGTTCGGTGAACGGCATGCCGAGGTCGGCGGCCACCCGTTCGGACAGCAGGGCGCCCTCATGTGTCGAGAGTCCTTTGGCCAGAGTGGGATCCGACCGGCAGGCCCCCTGCCAGCCCTGGTCGGCGAGCCTGAGCACGTACGGCATGGTCGCGTTGGTCAGCGCGTAGGTCGAGGTCTTCGGGACCGCGCTGGGCATGTTCGCCACGCAGTAGAACAGCGCGTCGTGGACGGCGAACGTCGGATCGTCGTGGGTGGTCGGTCGCGAATCTTCGAAGCAACCGCCCTGGTCGATGGAGATGTCCACCAGCACGGCACCCGGTTTCATCTGTGCAACAAGCGAATTGGTGATCAATTTCGGCGCCTTGGCACCGGGCACCAGGACGGCCCCGATCACCAGGTCGGCGTGTTTGACGGCACCTTCGAGCTCGTAGGCCGACGAGTGGCGGGTCTGGATGTGGCCGGTGAATTCGGCGTCGAGGAGCCGGAGCTTGTCGATGTTGAGGTCCAGCACCCTGACACTGGCCCCCATCCCGCCGGCCACCCGGGCCGCGTTGTAGCCGGCGGTGCCGGCGCCGATGACCACGACGTCGGCGGGCTTGACGCCCGGCACGCCGCCCATCAGCACACCGCGTCCGCCCTGCGTCCGCATCAGGTGGTAGGCCCCGATCTGAGCGGACAACCGGCCGGCGACTTCACTCATCGGGGCCAGCAAGGGAAGCGCGCCGTCCGCGGTCTGAACGGTCTCGTAGGCGATCGACGTTGTGCCGGCCGTCAATAGCGCGTCGGTGCACGCACGCGACGCCGCCAAGTGCAGGTAGGTGAACAGGACCTGTTGGGGTCGCAACAGGTCATATTCGGCCGGCATCGGTTCCTTGACCTTGAGCAACAGGTCAGCATCGGCCCACACCTGGTCGGCGGAGCTGAGCAGCTGCGCGCCCGCCGCCTTGAACTCGAGGTCGGTGATTGCCGACCCTTCTCCGGCGCCGGCCTGGACGAATACCTCGTGGCCGCGGTGCGTCAGTTCGGCGACGCCCGCGGGGGTGATGGCCACCCTGAATTCGTTGTTCTTGGTCTCCGTGGGAATGCCGACTCGCATGCTTCAATTGTGAAGAAAGTTCAACTAATCGGCAAACATGCTGATGTTAATTCTATAAGATGACTCCATGACCGATAAGTCAACGGATATCGTGGGTCGACTGGGGGATCCGCCGAAGGATGTTCGGCCTGCCGACCTCGACGACGTCGACCGCAGAATTCTGAGTCTGCTGCACGCCGACGCGCGCATCACCAACAACGCGCTGGCCGAAGCCGTCGGGATCGCAGCGTCGACGTGTCATGGCCGGGTGCGGCGGCTGGTGGAGTTCGGTGTCATCCGGGGTTTCTACACCGACATCGACCCGGTCGCGGCGGGAATGCCGCTGCAGGCGATGATCTCGGTCAACCTGCAATCCAATGCGCGTGGCAAGATCCGCAGCTTCATCCACCAGATCCGGGGCAGGCGACAGGTGATGGACGTCTACTTCCTCGCCGGTGCAGACGATTTCATCCTGCACGTCGCCGCCCGCGACACCGAGGACCTGCGTTCCTTCGTGGTCGAGAACCTCAACGCCGACGCCGACGTCGCCGGAACCCAGACCTCATTGATCTTCGAACATCTCCGCGGAGCCGCGCCCATCTAGGCTTATGATCTTCGGATGACCGACCCGTGTGTGTGGGTCACCGACGCGGCAGACCTCCGATGACGAGACGCGATCCCGCGGTAGCCGTCGTCGGGGCGGGCATGTCCGGATTGTGTGTCGCAATTGCGTTGCTGCGCAGCGGTATTACTGATGTCACCATCTACGAAAAAGCCGACGAGGTGGGTGGTACCTGGCGCGAAAACACCTACCCCGGTCTGGTCTGCGACATACCCTCGCGGGTCTACCAATACACCTTCGCACGAAATCCGAAGTGGTCCCATATGTTCTCGCCGGGCGGTGAGATCCAGGCCTACTTCCGCGGCATCGCCGACCAATTCGGGCTCCGCGACCGGATCCGGTTCGGCACCGAAATCGTCGACGCGCGATTCGAGGCCGGCCGCTGGAGATTGCGCACGAATGCCGGAGCGGAGTCGACGGCGGACTTCCTGATCTCGGCCACCGGTGTGCTGCACCATCCGCGAATACCATCGATCGCCGGTTTGGATGAGTTCGGCGGCAACGCTTTTCACTCCGCGCGCTGGGACCACGGCGTCGACCTGGAAGGTCGCCGCATCGCGGTCGTCGGCAACGGGTCGACGGGTGTGCAGCTCGTCTGCGGTCTGGCCGGCGTGGCGGGCAAAGTCATGCTATTCCAGCGCACCCCGCAATGGGTGCTGTTTTTACCCAACCCCCGGTACAGCAGATTCACCAGCATTACCCGCAACACATTGCCGTGGCTCGATCGAGTGGCCTACCGGGTGTACAGCTTCGGCTACGACATCTTCGCGGTGGGGCTCACCAAGCCGGGCTTGCGCCGAAGGATCATGGGAGCGCTATGCCGCGCCTCCCTCTGGGAGGTGCGTGACCCCGGGCTGCGACGGGCCCTAACTCCCGACTACGCGCCGATGTGCAAACGACTGGTGATGTCGAATCGCTTCTACCGGGCGATCCAGCGCGACGACGTCGACCTGGTCACCGCCGGGATCGACCATGTGGAGCGGCGGGGCATCGTCACCGAGGACGGCATTTTGCACGAGACTGACATCATCGTGCTGGCCACCGGGTTCGACACCCACGCGTTCTTTCGCCCGATGCAACTGGTCGGCCGCGACGGGATCACGGCCAACGAGGTGTGGCGCGACGGCCCACGGGCCTATCACACCGTCGCGCTGCCCCGTTTCCCCAACTTCTTCATGATGCTCGGGCCACACAGTCCAGTGGGGAACCTGGCGCTGACGACAGTGGCCGAATCGCAGGCCGACCACATCCTGCAGTGGATTCAGCGTTGGCGTCGCGGAGAATTCGAAACCGTGGAGCCGACGGAGTCGGCGACCGACGAATTCAACGATGAGCTGCGCGCCGCGATGCCCGACACCGTGTGGACCACGGGCTGTGACAGCTGGTATCTGAACAAGGACGGTGTCCCCGAGATCTGGCCCTTCACACCGGCCAGGCACCGCGCGATGCTGGCGAACCCCGACCCCGGCCAGTACGACCTGCGCGGGCAGGCCGCGGACCGTTAAGGACACCTCGGGGCGAAACCCGGTACCAGCGGTTCCGCATATCTCAGCGCACCACTATACTTGCCTCGCGCGGGTAAACACCGAGGTAGGGGGCCACGATGTGCACTGTCGACGACCAGGCCGCAGGTCCGCACGACGCGTCACTGGACCACGAGCGTCTCGTGCTCGAGGCACGTGATGTCGAATTCGACTGGGCAAAACTGCCGATTCACTACGTGCCCAACGAGCCGTTCACCACCCACATGCTCGACGTCCTGCACCTGCTGCTGCCCGCGGGTGAAGAGTTCTTCGTCGAGGCGTTCAAGAAAGCGTTGCCGTTGATCAAAGATGACCAGCTGCGGCTGGATGTGCAGGGATTCATCGGTCAGGAGGCGGTGCATTCTCAGGCGCACTCGGGCGTGCTCGACCGGTTCGACGCTCAGGGCATCGACGTGACGCCGTACACCGATCAGGTCAGGTGGATGTTCGAGAAGGTACTGGGGCCCAAACCCCGGTGGAGCCGGCGACGACAGGACAGCTGGCTGCTGGAGCAGGTGTCGTTCATCTCCGCGATCGAGCACTACACCGCCATCTTGGGCGAGTGGATCCTCAACACCCCGGCACACGACGGGATCGGCACCGATCCGGTGATGCTGGACATGCTGCGCTGGCACGGCGCCGAAGAAGTCGAACACAAGGCGGTGGCCTTCGACACCATGAAGCATCTGAGCGCCGGGTATTGGCGCCGGGTTCGCGCGCAGCTGGTCGTCTCGCCGGCGATGCTGCTGTTATGGATTCGCGGCGTGCGATACCTGTATTCGGTGGATCCCCAACTGCCGCCGGGCGCCAAGCCGCGCTGGCGCGACTATGTCGATGCGGCGCGCCGGGGTTTGTTGCCCGGTCCGCTGCGATTCGTGCGCGGTATCTCCGATTACTACCGGCCGGGCTTTCACCCCTCACAGTTGGGCGGGCTCGGGCTGGCAGTCGACTATCTGGCCGTCTCACCTGCCGCGCGGGCATCGCACTGACCTATGGCCATTAATTTCGGATTCACGGCATCCAACGGTGTCGATCTCGCCGTCCATCGTTATACCGAAGTCGACCCAGCGCGCCCGACCATCCTGGCCATTCACGGCTGGCCCGATAACCACCACGTGTGGGATCCAGTAGCCGAGGAGTTCGCGCAGAGCTTCGGTGGCCGATACAACTTCGTGGCCTACGACGTGCGTGGCGCCGGCGAATCATCGCGTCCGGCAAACCAATCCGGATATGCCTTCCCGCATCTGGTGTCGGATCTCGGCGCGGTGATCGACAGCCTGGGGGTCGAACAAGTCCACCTGTTGGCGCACGACTGGGGCTCGATTCAGGCCTGGGCGGCCGTCACCGACGAATCGGTGATGGGCAAGATCGCCTCGTTCACCTCGATCTCGGGCCCGCATCTGCAGTACGCGGGCGTGTTCCTACGGTCGGCGCGTAGTCCCCGGACGCTGGCCCAGGTTGCCGGGCAGCTGATGGCCTCGACCTACATCGGCTTTTTCCTGTGCCCGGGTGTGCCGGAGGCGGCGTTTCGCTCCGGGATCGGAGTGAAAGTCGTTGAGGCTGTGGAACGTATCGGCAGATCGAGCACGCGCAGTCGACGGCGTGCGACGCCGCGGTCGATCGCCGATTACGTCAACGGGTTGAACCTGTACCGGGCCAACATGCCCGCGCCGATGCTGTCGCCGGGACGCGACCTGCCGAAGACCAACGTCGCGGTCCAGGTGCTGGTGCCGCGCAAGGACTTCTTCGTGACACCGGCCCTGCAGCGGTTTACCGGCGCGATTCCGGCTGGGGGCAGGGTGGTTTCGATCGAGGGCGGGCACTGGGTGGTGACCTCGCGTCCCGACGTCATCGCCCGGCTGACCAGCGAGTGGATCGATCGAAGCGCCGGTGGCCCGGTCACCGCAAGCGAGCCGTCGGGGCCCGGCGGTCCCCGCGAGATACCGGGCAAACTCGCATTGATCACCGGCGCGGGCGCCGGCATCGGCAGGGCCACCGCGGTGGAACTGGCCCGTCACGGTGCCCGCAAGGTGGTCATCGTCGATCGAGACCTCGCCGCGGCCAACGAAACCGCGGATGCGGTTCGCGCCGCGTGCGCCGAGGCGGCGGTGTACCAAGCCGACGTCAGCGACGAAGAGTCGATGAATAATCTTGCCGCACAAATACGTAACGATCACGGCGTCGTCGACATCCTGGTGAACAACGCCGGCATCGGAATGGCGGGCCGGTTCCTGGAGACGAGCCCGGCGAACTGGGAAGACATCATCGGCGTCAATGTCCGCGGCGTCATCTCCGGCAGCAGGGCATTCGGCGCGCAGATGGTCGAGCGTGGCCAGGGCGGGACGATCATCAACATGGCATCGGCGTCGGCATATCTACCGTCGAAATCCATGGTCGCCTACAGCACCACGAAGGCGGCGGTGCTGGCGTTCAGCGAATCGCTGCGGGCCGACTTCGCCGACGAGGGCATCGCCGTCACCGCGGTGTGCCCCGGGTTCGTCAACACCGATATCGCCAAAAGCACTGTCTACGCGGGTATGTCGGCCGACGAGCAGGAGCGCGCCCGCGATAAGGCCGACGCGGCCTACCGGCGCCGCAACTACACCCCGGAAGCCACCGCCGCCGCGATCGTCAAGGCCATCAAGACCGGCCCCGCGGTGTTGCCGATCGCCGCCGAGTCCAGGATCGGCTACGCGATGCGCCGGATCAGCCCGTCGATGATTCGGCTGCTCGCGCGGTGGGACATTCGGCCGACGTAAGCATTGTGGGGAGTTGCCTGTGCCGGAAAGCATCTGGACGAGTAGACCAGCCGACCTCTACGGCCGGCGCGACCGCGACCGTCTCGGCACGGTGCTGTGGGGTATCCGGCTGTTGTTCGACGGATTCAGCTCGGTCTCGCGGTGGGAGCCGTCGCGGGTGAAGTCGGTGCGGCGCACCCAATCCGCCGTCGTCACCACACGGGAACTCGTTGCGCCCGATGTCGTCGCATTGACGTTGGCCGACCCGCACGGCGGCTTGCTCCCGTCCTGGACACCCGGTGGGCACATCGACGTTGCGCTGCCCTCGGGCCGACGCCGCCAGTACTCGCTATGCGGTCCGCCCGGGCGGCGCACGGACTACCGGATCGCCGTCCGCCGAATCGCCGACGGCGGTGGCGGTTCGATCGAAATGCACGATGCGTTCGACGTGGGGGACACGCTGCTGTTCGAAGGGCCTCGCAACGCCTTCTATCTCGGCACGGCCGAGCATGACGTGTTGTTCGTGATCGGCGGCATCGGCGTCACGCCGATTCTGCCGATGATCCAGGTGGCCCAGCAGCGCGGAATTGGTTGGCGCGCAATCTATGCCGGGCGCAGCCGGGAATACATGCCGCTGCTAAACGAAGTGGTGTCGGTGGCGCCGGACCGGGTGACCGTATGGGCCGACGATGAACACGGCCGGTGTGCCGCCGTCGACGACTTATTGTCCGGTGCCGAGCCGACGACGGCCGTCTACGTGTGCGGCCCGAGCGGCATGCTCGAGGCGGTACGCCTGGCCCGTAACGAACACGCCGACGCGCCATTGCATTACGAACGATTCAGCCCGCCGCCGGTCGTCGACGGAGTGCCGTTCCAACTCGAGCTGGCACGGTCACAGCGACTGCTCAGTGTTCCGGCCAATCGGTCCGCGCTCGACGTGATGCGTGACCATGACCCGACGACCCCGTATTCCTGTCAGCAGGGTTTCTGCGGAACATGTAAGGTCAAAGTGCTTGCCGGACAGGTTGATCACCGTGGGCGCACGGCCGTGGGGGACGACGAGATGCTGGTATGCGTGTCGCGGGCGAAAGCCGACCGGGTCGTCATCGACGCCTGAGGGCGGCGCTCAGCGTTCGGGCCCTGATGGATGACGTCGATACCCCACGTGGGCCACACTCACGCCGGGCAGCGGCGTCCACAGAAGGCTGCGGCCATCAAGTTGAAAGCTATTGTCCTCGTAGAATTGTCGCGCTTTGTCGGCCTTCTCTGCGCACCACAAAATCACGTCACCCGACGGATTCGAGCGCGCAGCTTTGTTGAGCAGGCGCAAACCGACTCCGAGCCCCTGAGCTTCCTCTGCGGTGTAGAGAGCATCAATTTGCAGGTCATTGGCATTCGCGGCGACGGGTCCGAAGACCGTCATCCCCAGCAGCTTGCCGCGGGCCTCGGCAACCCACATGCTCCACCCCGACTGATTCAGCGCCTCCGGGTACTTCAACGTGGCCCACAATTTCGGCGTCGCGATCACGTCGAGCACGTGATCGTCCAGGATTCCGGCCAAGGACTTCCGCCACGGCGGGTAGTGCATCTCCGCGACCTCCGCGAAATCGCTCGGTCCGGCTCTACGGAGCTTGACGACCTTGGACTTCACATCGCCACCCTAAGGTCCCCCGGAGGGTTCCAGATAGGCGACCAGAGCATTGATTAGACCTCGCCGGGCCATGTCGAGGTCGGCGTACGAACCCAGCTGGCGCTCCGACACCAGACCGCGCATCGCGCCCGGGATGAGTGCGGCCACCTCGTGCACCCGGTCCGGGCCGATGTCGAGGCCGGCGAAGGCGTTCTGACAGGTTTCCAGCCAGCTCTTGCCCCAGGAGAACAACTCGGCGGCGGTGCGCGGGTAGAGGCGTTCGAGTTCGTCGGGGTCGCGCGGCAGGGCAGCACGCAGATTTTCGATCGCGCGTGAATCCGCCGACGCCAGGCCGCGATAGAGGGTTTCGATGATGACGCTGACGCGCTCGCGTAGGGATGCATCCGGCTGGACCGGTGTCGACAGTGTCGAGAACGTCGCCTCGCGTCGCTCGGCGGTGTGGTGCAGCACGGCCGCCCAGAAACCGTCGGTGTCGCCGAACTGATACTGCACGGCTCCCCAGGTGGCGCCGATCTCTTTGGCGATGCGATTGGCCGATACCGAGCCCGGCGTGCCCGAGGCCAGCGACCGCAACGCGGCCTCGAGCATGTTCTCGCGAGTCGCGCTGCCGCGCCGGTTAGGACGCCGCCCCACGATCCCGGCCTCCGAGACGTGCCGGGTCGCCCGCTGCGCCATCGGCCGATCCTAGTCGATTGCTTGCCCGCGGCAGCCGGGCGGATTATCTTTTTCATAGAACGTACTGTGATTGTTGAGTGGCGCCGCTATCATTCGTACGCGAGGAGGACAGCTCTGATGGCAAAGCCGCCGTTGTCGATGAAACCGACCGGATGGTTCCAGGTCGCCTGGTCCGAGGAGATCGGCTTCGGGGACGTCCACAAGATGAAGTACTTCGACCAGGAAATGGTCGCCTGGCGGGCCGAGTCCGGCCAGCTCACCGTGATGAACGCCTATTGCGAGCACCTGGGTGCGCACCTGGGTTACGGCGGCAAGGTCGTCGGCGAGGTGCTGCAGTGCCCGTTCCACGGCTGGCAGTGGAGCAGTGAGGGCCGCAACGTCTGTATCCCGTACCAGGATCGCCCCAACCGCGGCCGTCGGGTGCGCACCTATCCCGTGGTGGAACGCAACGAGTCGGTCTACATCTGGCACGACGTGGGGCGTCGCGAGCCGTTCTTCGACGCCCCGGACGTGTTCGCCGCTTTCGGCGACGGCAGCAGCGCGGACGACTACTACCCGCAGCAGCAGCTGTACCGGGCCGGCCTGGAGCTGCATCCGCAGTACGTGCTGGAAAACGGAGTGGACTTCGCGCACTTCAAGTATGTGCACCACACGCCTATCGTGCCGGTCTTCACCCGTCATGACTTCGACGAACCGGTGTCCTTTGTCGACTTCACCATCACCTTCGAAGGCGACGACGGGCAGCGGATCGAGGACGTCAACAGCGGCGTGCAGGCCATCAACGGCGGGCTGGGAATCGCGGTGACCAAGAGCTGGGGCATGGTCGACAACCGGACCATCTCGGCGATCACCCCGGTCGACGAGTGCACCTCCGATGTCCGGTTCATGGTCTACATCGGCCGCACGCCGGGCAAGGAACCGGTCCGAGCTGAGGCCAAGGCGCAAGAGTTCGGCGGGGAAGTCATCCGGCAGTTCGAGCAGGACGTCGAAATCTGGCAGCACCAGCGCTACTCGGATCCGCCCGCGCTGGCCACCAGCGAGTACGAGGGCTTCACGGCAATTCGCAAGTGGGCCAAGCAGTTCTATCCCGACGACATCGGCGGCAGCGCTGCCGAAGTGTACGCAGCATCCCAGAAAGGCTGAATCGAATGAATGCACCCGCTGGACCGATTCGCGTCTTCCAAGTCGGAAGCGGAAACGTCGGTTCGGAGATGATTAAGCGGATCGCCACCCAGCCCGATCTCGAACTCATTGGCGTGCATTGCTATTCGCCGGAGAAGGTCGGCAAGGACACGGGCGAGTTCGCCGGCCTGGCGCCCAACGGGATGAAGTTTACCGGCACCATTGAGGAGATCATCGCCGCCAAGCCGGACGTGGTGACGTTCCACGGTGTGTTCCCTGACGAGGACCTCTACGTCAAAGTGCTTGCGGCGGGCATCAATATCGTCACCACCGCCGACTGGATCACCGGTTGTCACCGCGACACCAACCACCCGCACCCGTCCGGCAAGCTGGTGAGTCAGGTCCTGGCCGAAGCTGCCGCCTTGGGTGGTGCGACCTTCTACGGCACCGGGATGAACCCGGGCCTGAACCAGATCCTCGGCGTGGTGTGCTCGGCCGACGTCGCCGACATCGAAAACGTCACCACCATCGAGTCCGTCGACGTGTCGTGTCACCACTCCAAGGACACCTGGATCGAGGTGGGTTACGGCCTGCCGGTGGATGATCCGGAGATCCCAGCGAAGCTGGAGAAGTACACGCGCGTTTTCGCCGACAGCGTGCTGATGATGGCCGACTGCTTCGACGTGAAACTCGACGAGGTCAAGTTCAGCTACGAGTTGGGCGCTTGCACGAAGGACGTCGATCTGGGCTGGTACATCCTGCCCAAGGGTTCGCTCGGTGGCAACTACATCAAGTACCAGGGCATCGTGGATGGGGTGCCCCTAGTCGAGACGCACCTGGAATGGCAGATGACGCCGCACACCGATCCGCACTGGGATATCAAGGGCTGCTACATCACCCAGATCAAGGGCGACCCGTGCGTCTACAACAAACACATGATCTTTCCCAAGCCCGGCGTGGACCTGTCCAATCCGGACAACTTCGCCTCCATCGGCATGACCGTCACCGGGATGCCGGCCCTGGCCTCGATCAGGTCAGTGATGGCAGCGCCTCCGGGACTCATCACCAGCGCCGACCTGCCGCTGCGCGGATTTGCCGGACGATTCAAAAAGTAGCATCAGCACGCTTCGGCAGCACCAAACAGCTCCTACTCCCGGGTGGTCCGAAGCGCATTGATGCCGTCGTCAATGGCGGCTTCGAGATAACTCGGATCGCCTGTGGCCAAAAGTATTTCGGCTCCGCCCTGGATGCCGGCGAGCAGCGCGGCCGCGCGGCGGTCGACATCGAGCCCGGCGTCGACCTTGCCTTCGCGTTGCAAGCCGCGAATCGCGGTGGCGATCTGATCGTGCCAACGCTCGATAAGCGCTGCGGTGACGGCATGTTTGCCCATCGACGCTGTTGTCGCAACCTCGAGCAGTGACGCCCAAATCCGCAAATCCGCCGATTCGGATGGCGGGCCGTCGTCTCTCATCGGTGGATCCAACTCATCGGCCCACCGTTCCTATCCACCCGACCTTTTGGGTCTCCAGCAGATTCGTCGGGCCCGATCGTCTTTGACCGCAGCGCATGACCAATCATCAACAGCCGAAACTACAACCAGCCGAGGCCGCTATTCACCCGCTAGGACAGACTCGGCACGGCAATGTCCTGATTGCGAAGGTCTTTGCCCGATATCGGACTGTCGGCGGCTATTTGCCGGCTGTACGCAGCGCGTTAATAGCACCGTCAATGGCGGCTTCGAGAAAGCTCGCGTCGCCGGTGGCCACCAGGATTCCGGCTCCCCCCTGAATGCCGGCCAGCAGAGCCGACGCGCTGCGGTCGGCGTCGACGCGACGATCGATCTTGCCCTGGCCTTGCAAGCACCGGATGCCCGCGGCGATCTGGTCACGCCATTGCCGGATCAGTTCCGCCGTGACGGCCTGGGTGTCCGGCGAGGAACGACACAGGTCGGATATGAGTATCACGAACGGGCAAGACCGCGCCTGACGCCGGCAACCCTCGACAATGACGTCACGCCACCGCTGCCAGGCGGCCCATGAAGTCAGCTCGCCGAGGTATGGCTGCTGCTCGGCCAACACCAAATCGGCCTCATGATGAGCCACCGCCAACAGCAGGTCGTCCCGGCCGCCGGGAAAGTAGTGGAACAGCTGGCTCTTCGACGTTCGGGTACGGGCCAAAATTTGGTCCAAGGTGGTCACCACGACACCGTTGACACGTAGCTCCTCGGCGGCACCCTCAATGATCCGGCGCCGGGTGGCAGCACCTTTCGTGGTCAATTTTTGGACTTGCAAGTCCAATTTTTTCGACTCAGACTCCGGAGTCATGTTTTCCCACCCTACGCGAGGGCCTGAATGCACAGAGCTCGCCAGCGGCTTTAGCGGCCAGGCGCAGAAGAGCGTTCACGCGCTGACGACATAATCGAAGGGACGGAAGTGATTGCGCATAACCCCGCCAAGCCACCCCACGACTGGACGACCCTTCATACGCTTGAACATCTGCGCACCGTCTTTCCGTTTCACGAATCGGTGGGTCTGGTCAACCGCGACCAGCGGTTCTCGCTGACCCGACGCGTCGGGCAGCTTGGTCCCCTGACCGTTCTTGACCTGGCGTTCGGCACCGATACCTGGATCCGGTGCCTCGACGAACGCCCCTACTACACGGTCAGCGTTCCTGTCGCGGGGCAAGTCGAGCTGTTGCACAGGAATTCATCGATCACGGTAGGACCCGGTCGTGCCGCCTTGTGCCTGCCGGAGGGTGAGCTCTTGGTGCCGCGATGGGCGGGTGGTGGTCGAACGATTGCACTGCGGATCGATCGCAATGTCGTCGAGGATGCGCTAAGTGATGCGGTCGGTCGGCAGATCACATCTCAGATTGCGTTTAGGCCCTCCGTGCCCACCACCCGGGGGGCGGCACGCAGCTGGGTGCAGATGGTGTTGATGCTCAACCACGAACTTTTTAAGGCTGACAACGCCCTTTGTCAACCGCTCGTCGCGGGCCCCTTCATCGAAAGCGTGGTGCATGCATTGCTGCTTGCGACCGATCACCCATACCGCGGATTTTTAGAGGCCGAGGCCAAACACGCGGCGCCTCAAACGATACGGACCGCGGTGGAAATCATCGAAGCCGAGCCGCACCTGCCGTTGCGGGTGTCCTCGTTGGCGGCACGCAGTCATGTGAGCGCACGTACCTTGCAGCAGGGTTTTCAGCGTCATATGGGAGTGTCGCCGATGAGTTACCTGCGGCAGGTGCGGTTGCGCCGCGCACATCAGGACCTGCTGGAATCCGACCCATCGTTGGAAACTGTTGAATCGATCGCCTTGCGTTGGGGTTTCACCAATCCAGGCCGTTTCGCTGCCGCACATGCCGCTCGATACGGCGAAAATCCCGCACAAACCCTGCGGCGATCTCGATATGCGCGCGCCCTGCGATGGGCGTAAAAGTGGCATCGCTGCATCGACGGCCTGAACATGCTGCAGTACACCGCTTTCGCAAACCGTACGGCTTGGTGCGGAGATCGTCCCGTTAAAGGAACCCTTCTCCGAAATCTGAATACATTCGTCTCGTAGCACACCGAACGATATGTGGAGTGGATGTGACCAATCCTGTTCTAGAGGCAGTCTTGGGCGGCGGCGTGCATCGACGCCGAAGTTACGGTCGTGGCCGGGGCTATCGCAGCAAGGGGTCATCGAGACCCGGAAGCGGTTCCGGTGAAGCGGAAGTGGCGTGGTCGCTTGCCGACGCAGCGAGGCTCTATCTCGATACCACCGAGCGCAACGACGTGTTCATCGCGATCGGCATTGGTGAAACGTTCGCCGCAATCTGCCTACTTCTTGACGCGATCACCCGTGCGGACACCAGGGTGGAGGCTCGGCTCGCGGCACGGTTGTGGACCTGGCTGGACGCCTACGCCGGCCACGACGATGAGCCGCGTCTTCGTCGTTTGATCCGCCAGGCCGCATTTGGTTGTTCAGACGAGTCCACGCTGAACGGAGTGGGCGAGTGACACCTCGAGCACGCTCGGGCGAGTGTCAGCACGCTTCGTCATCACCCAGAAGCCGTTCCGGGTGGTGGTAGTCGTTGGTGCTCGCGTCGAGGCCGAACTGCGGCGGCGGGATCCACTCGGTGCGTCCGCCGGCTGTTTTCCTTGTCCGCCAACCAGTTCCGGCTAGTTTGTGGTGGGGTTTGCACGCAAACGTAAGCCTATCGACATCGGTCGAGCCGCCGGCGGCCCAGTCATCGACGTGGTGGACTTCGCACCAATAGCCGGGCGCGTCGCACCCCGGGTGCGTGCAGCCGCGATCCTTGGCATACAGGACCACGCGTTGATCCGGTGAGGCAACACGGCGAGACCGGCCGAGATACAGTGGACGACTTTGATGCTCGTCGAATACGGCTAGGTAGTGGTAGGCATGGCTGGCCATCCGGATCACGTCGTGCATGGGCAGCAGCGTTCCCCCGCCCGTCACCGCTCGGCCCGTGCCCGTCGTCAGCTCGTGCAGCGTGGTCGACACAATGACGCTCACCGGCAATCCGTTGTGCTGACCGAGTTTCGGGTCGCCCAACTGGCCGCGGACTAGTGCATTGAGCCCGTCGTGCTGACGCTGGGCCGGCGTACGCGCATCCCGGACAACGGAGTCCTCGGTGGGTTCGCCGGTGCTACAGGGGGATTCGTCATCTGGGTTGCACATGCCCGGTGCGGCGAATCGCGCGAGCCATGCGTCGAGATTGGCGCGCAATTCCGGTGATGCGATGAGCCGTGCGATGCTCATCCCGTCGCTGCGCTGACCACACCACGTGAAGCCGCGCTGACGGGCGCGGTCGGAGTCGGAGAATGTGCCGTCGGGGTTGATGTGCAACGCAATCCGGTGCGCGGCCTTCTCTAATTGATCGGGACGCAGTTTGACGGCTTGCTCGGCCAGAAATCGCTCGGCGTGATCGACCGTGTCGGCAGGCGTCGCGTCCGGGAGATCGTGGAAGAAGGCCTGAATCACGCGCAGGTGCTGGGCGTCGAGAACGCCGTGCCGCCAAGCCTGGGCCGTGGCCGGTAGGTCCGGGGGTAACTCCTGGCCGGTCAGAGTCAAGCGCGGCGAAAGCTGTTCGGCATCCCGAAGTCGGCGGCGGGCCTCGGCGTAGCTGATCCGCAGCCGGTCGGCGACGACCTTGTGAATCGGGCCGCCCACGTCGGCCGGATCTTCCTTGGCCAAGCCCGCGATCACATCGTGGCTCACCGCGATCTGACGCCGGCGCGAGGCCTCCATCCGTTCGAGTACAAGCAGCCGGCTAACGGGGCTGAACACATCGAAGTTCACGCCGCGGATCGCGGCGTCGGCGGCGTCCACGGCGTCCAGCGCAGCGACCACTTCGGCTGGAACCTCAATCGAATACATGTTCGAATTTTATAGGTGATCACCGGTCCGGGCTAGGGCAAAGGTGCCGCCTGTGGACAGAAGCTCAACTGTGGATAAAGACCGTTCGACCGCCCCTCTAGGGTGAATGCCATGCGCGTAGGAGTGCTGGGAGCCAAAGGCAAGGTTGGGTCGGCGATGGTGGCGGGTGTGCAGGCCGCCGAGGATCTGACCTTGTCCGCCGAGGTGGACGCCGGCGATTCGATGAGTCTGCTGACCGAGGGCAACACCGACGTCGTCATCGACTTCACCCACCCCGACGTGGTGATGGGTAATCTAGAGTTCCTCATCGGCAAGGGAATTCACGCCGTGGTGGGTACCACCGGCTTCACCGCCGAGCGGCTGCAGCAGGTCGAGGCCTGGCTGGCCGACAGTCCCAACACGTCGGTGCTGATCGCGCCGAACTTCGCGATCGGGGCAGTGCTGTCAATGCATTTCGCGAAGCAGGCGGCACCCTTCTTCGACTCCGCGGAGGTCATCGAGCTGCATCACCCGCACAAGGCCGATGCACCGTCGGGCACTGCGGCTTGCACCGCCAAGCTGATCGCCGAATCTCGAAAAGGCTTGCCGCCCAACCCCGATGCCACCAGCACCGGCCTGCCCGGCGCTCGCGGCGCCGACGTCGACGGAATCCCGGTGCATTCGGTGCGGCTGGCCGGGCTGGTCGCCCACCAGGAGGTGCTGTTCGGCACCGAGGGGGAGACGCTGACCATCCGCCACGACAGCCTGGACCGCACGTCGTTCGTGCCGGGCGTGCTGCTGGCGGTGCGCCGCATTCGGGAACGTCCCGGGCTGACGGTGGGGCTGGAGCCCCTGCTCAACCTGCAATGAGTGACACCGCGCGCGCCGTGCGCATCCAGTTGCTGATCGCGTTGATGTGCGTGGCGCTGGTGACGTATTTCGTGCTGTTGGGGCGTTTGGCTGTCGCGATGATCGCCTCGGGCCGCGCGGCCGCCGTCGGCCTCGGGCTGGCGGTGTTGATCATGCCGGTCATCGGGCTGTGGGCGATGATCACCACGTTGCGGGCCGGATTCGCTCACCAGAAGCTGGCCCGCCTGATCGCCGCAGACGGGATGGAACTCGACGCCGGCGCGCTGCCGCGGCGGCCGTCCGGCCGCATCCAGCGCGACGCGGCAGACGCACTGTTCGCCACCGTGCGCACCGAGGTGGAGACCCATCCCGATGACTGGCGGCGTTGGTATCGGCTGGCCCGGGCCTACGACTACGCGGGGGATCGCCGCCGCGCCCGCGAAGCCATGAAAACGGCGGTCGATCTCCAGGGGCGCCCATGAGCAAGACATTGCTGATTGTCCACCACACGCCCTCGCCGGCCACTCGCGAGCTACTGGAGGCAGTGCTTGCCGGAGCCAACGACCCCGAGATCGACGGTGTCGACGTGATCTCCCGGCCGGCACTGGCGGCGACCCTGCCGGACATGCTCGACGCGGACGGCTACCTGTTCGGCACCACCGCTAACTTCGGCTACATGTCCGGGGCGCTTAAGCACTTCTTCGACACCGTCTACTACCCGAGCCTGGATCATGTGTCGGGCCGCCCGTATGGCCTCTGGGTGCACGGGAACAACGACACCGTGGGTGCGGCATCGGCCGTCAACAAACTGGCAACCGGACTGTCGCTGAGCCAAGCCGCCGACGTGCTGGAAATCACCGGTGTCGTCGACGGTACGGTGCGTGAGCGGGCCTACGAGTTGGGCGGCACGCTCGCCGCGACACTGATGGAGAGCTAGGCGTAGGTCGGCCTGAAGGCGTCGGCGGGTTGGGCCACGGCCAGTGCAGAGCTGGTGCCGATCGGACCGTGGCGGTCGAACAAGGTCGCCGCGCCGGTGGCCACCCCGGCGGTACCGTAGTGGCTCTGCGCGGCCAAGCCGAGGAATTCGCCGTCGGGCACCCGGCTCGCGGTGACGGTGTAGTCGGCATTGATGTACCGCAATCCGCCTGTGCCCCAATGGGTGAGCGAACTCGTGATATCACCGACGAAGGCCAGGCGAGTAAAGGGTGTCAGGGGGTGGCCGTGGACCATCGGGCGAAACACCCGCGCCCAGGCGAACTTCTGGGAGTGGGACTGCTCCCACTCGCCCGCGGCGATTCCGGGACCGCCATCGAAGGTGGCCCCGTACCCCCAGATGAGAAACGGCATGTCGGCCGGGAAGCCGTCGAAGGACGTCGGCAGGGGCGGCATTTCCACCGGAAAGGACCACACCTGGCCGTCCGGATGATCGCCCCGGCGCAGGAATAGCGCGCTGGCCCGGGCGACGATCGTGCCGCCCTGGACCAGGGCGGCGTCGACCAGCCTGATGCGCCGGCCTTCCCGCTGTATCGAGGTGTGAATCTGCACGGGCTGCAGCAGCGCCGGGCGCAACAGATCGACCGTCAGACGGGCGGGCTGGAAGTCGGGATCGATGCCCGATTGTTCTATCCCCCAACCCAACAGGCCCCCGACGATCTGACCGCCCATTGCCGAGCCCCACGGCCCTCGCGTCATCGGGCCCGGAACATAGGAGTCGCCGTCGACAGTGAAGAACGCCTCGGGCATGATGGCGGAATCCTCGATCGTCACCGCTATCACGATAGGACACGCCGATAGTAAGGACCGGGCATGCCTCCAGTGATCGACATTCCGCGCGTCCATAACCCGTTCTCGACGACGGGCGTGTCCCGCGATCGCGACGGCATCCCGCGTTACGACGATGTGCCGGCCACGCTGCTGGACATGCTCGCCGAGCATGTTGATCACCGCCCCGAAAGCGAGGCCCTGGTAGAAGTCGGGGCCGGCCGATTGACCTACCGGCAGCTGTGGGACCGCGCCGCGCGGGTCGCCGGTGGGCTACGCGCGACTGGTCTGCAACCTAGTGATCGCGTCGCGGTGCGCTACCCCGCGGGAATCAATTGGGTACTGGCGTTTTGGGGCACGGTGATGGCCGGCGGTGTTGCGGTGGCGGTCAATACGCGCTCGGCGCCGCCAGAAGTGGAGTTCGTGCTGTCTAACGCCGGTGCGCGGGTGGATCTGGCCGCCGACGCCCCGCTGCCCGACGGCCAACCGTACGTGGCCGAGGGACTCGAGCGTGCCGACATGGCCGCGCTGTTCTACACCTCGGGGACTACCGGGCACCCCAAGGGGGTGCCGACCACCCACGAGGCATTCGTCACCAACACCGAGAATTCGGTTCGATGTCTGGGACTGCCAACCGATCTCGGTGAGGGCCTGCGCACCTTGATCTCGGTGCCGCTGTTTCACGTGACCGGTTGCAACTCGCAGCTTTTGGCGGCTATTCGTCTCGGGGGAACATCGGTGATCATGCCGGCGCTCAACCTCGACGAGTTGATCGCCACGCTGACTGCCGAACGCATTTCGCTGATGGTAACCGTCCCGGCGGTCTACTCGTTATTGCTGCGGCACAAGGAGTTCGCCGATACAGATGTGTCCGGTGTTCGCTGGGTGGGCTACGGCGGTGCGCCCATTGCGCCGTCGTTGGTGCGATCGGTGAAGAACGCCTTTCCGCAGGCCACCGTTTTCAACGGCTACGGCATGACCGAGTCCGCCTCCCTGATGACCGTGCTGCCCGACCGGGACGCGGTCGAACACGCCGACTCGGTGGGGTACGCGGTCCCCTCGGTGGATCTCGGCGTAATCCCCAGCGGCGATGATCCCGCTGTCGGCGAGTTGGTGGCGCGCGGAGCCAATCTGACTGCGGGATACTGGAACCGACCGCAAGCCAACGAGGCCACCATCGTGGACGGCTGGTTGCACACCGGCGACGTGGTTCGGGTCGACGACGCGGGACGGGTGCATATCGTCGACCGGCTCAAGGACATCATCAATCGCGGCGGGGAGAACGTCTCCAGCGTTGAGGTCGAGGCGGTGCTCTTGGCGGCACCCGATATCGCGGACGCCTGCGTGCTGGCGGTGGCCGACGAGGTCATGGGTGAAAAGGTCGGTGCCGTGCTGTTCGGCGGCGAAGCCCAGATCGACGTGTCGGCCGTGCTCGAGCATTGCCGAGGACAGCTCGCCGACTACAAAGTTCCGCAATACGTCACGGTGGTGTCGGAAGCGCTGCCACGCAACGCCGGCGGCAAGCTGCTCAAAGCCAGGCTTCGCGATGAAGTCCAGTGGGGTGACCCGCTCCGGTGAGCGCGACGCTGCTGATCGCCAACCGCGGCGAGATCGCGCTCCGAATCATCCGCACGGCAACCGAATTGGACATGCAAACGGTCGCGGTCTACGCCGAGGACGACGCCGAGAGCCCGCACGTGCACGCGGCTGACGAAGCAATCGGTCTGCCGGGCGCCGGTCCCGACACCTACCTGGACCAGCCGGCGATGCTGGCGGCAGCCAAACAAGCCGGCGCCGAGCTGATTCATCCGGGCTACGGTTTCCTGTCCGAGAACGCCGATTTCGCACGCGCATGCGCGGTCGCCGGGTACGCGTTCGTGGGGCCGGACGCCGACGTGCTCGACACGATCGGCAATAAAAGCTCGGCGCGCGCCGCCGCGATCGCCGCCGGCGTGCCGGTGCTGCCCGCCACCGTTGGGCCGAGCAGCATCGAGGACGTCCGCGCATTCTTCGCCACCCAAGACGGAGCGGTCATGATCAAGGCGCTGGCGGGCGGGGGCGGCCGTGGCATGCGCAGAGTCGGCAGCGCCGATCAGATCGACAACGCCTACCGCCAGTGCGCCGCGGAGGCACAACTGGGATTCGGCAATTCGGCGCTGTTCGCCGAGGCGCTTCTCGACGACGCCAGGCATATCGAGGTGCAGATCGTCGCCGCGCCGGCCGGGCCCCGAACGCATGCGCTCGCTCTCGGCGACCGTGACTGCAGCATCCAGCGGCGCTATCAGAAGCTTGTGGAAATAGCACCGGCGCAAGGGCTTTCGGATTCGTTGCGTCGGGACCTGCATTTGGCTGCGGCACGATTATGCGGCAGAATCGGCCTGCGTGGGCTGGCCACCGTCGAATTCCTGGTCGCCGGTGAGAAGTTCGTCTTCCTCGAGGTCAACCCCCGCATTCAGGTCGAACATACGATCACCGAGGAGACCACCGGGGTGGATCTGGTGGCCGCTCAACTCGCCATCGCCGGCGGCGCATCCTATTACCAGTTGGGGTTGCCGTCCGGAATCGCCTCTGACGGTGACGAAGTCATCGGTGAGCCCGCCGCGCGGCGCGGTATCGCGATACAGGCGCGGGTCAATATGGAAACTCTGGCGGCAGACGGGACCGTCGTCCCCGCGGCCGGCACCTTGACGGTGTTCTCGCCGCCGGGCGGTCCCGGAGTGCGCGTCGACACCTACGGCCGGACCGGGCTGGCCTTGAGCGCGCGATACGACTCGCTGCTGGCCAAGGTCATCACCCACGTCCGCGGATCCTCGTTCTCGGCGGCGTTGCGCAAGGCGCGGACCGCGCTGGCCGAATTCGGTGTCGAGGGTGTCCGGACGAATATCAGCTTCCTGCAAGAGGTGTTGTCCGACAGCCAAATTCAGTCGGGCATCGTGACGACGGGCTTCCTGGACGCCAAGCTTCCGGAGCTGGCGGCTGCGGCGCTGACCCACGAACACGACACGCGGGTGGCATCCGTCGAGCTGTATCCCGGTGAGGAAGCGCTACGTGCCCAGCTGGCCGGCACCGTGGTCGAGGTGGCACCCGAGGGCACCGAGCTTGGGCCCGGCGATCAACTGGTCGTGCTCGAAGCGATGAAAATGCAGCATGTGCTCATAGCGCCGGATGCGCTGCGAACTGTCCGGAATCTCGTGTCGACCGGTCAGGTCGTCGGAACCGGCGATCCACTCGTTGTCTTCACGCGCACCGGGGCCAGCAGCGACGGCGAGTCCGCGATCGCTGCAGTCGATCTCGACCGATCCCGGGCGGACCTCGACGAAGTTCGACAGCGCCACCTGCTCACTCTCGACGAGGGCCGCGAAGCAGCAGTGGCCAAGCGGCACAAGCGGGGCCGCCGCACCGCCCGGGAGAACATCGCCGACCTGATCGACGCCGGCAGCTTTGTCGAGTACGGCGCGCTGGCCATTGCCGCACAACGCAGCCGGCGCTCGGAAGCCGATCTCATCGCCAACACCCCGGCCGACGGCTTGGTCGCCGGCTTGGCGACCATTGGCGCCGACCGATTTGGGCGGGCGGCGGCCGAGGTGGTGGTGGTGTCCTACGACTACACCGTGCTCGCCGGAACGCAGGGCATGCGCAACCACGCCAAGACGGACCGTGTCTTCGAGTTGGCCGCCCGAAAACGCCTGCCGGTGGTGCTGTTTGCCGAGGGTGGTGGTGGACGGCCTGGCGATACCGACGTCGGTGGAGCGGCCGGGCTGGACGTGCCGACCTTCCGGGTACTGGCCGGGCTGCGTGGCCGGGTGCCGTTGGTGTCGATCGTCTCCGGGCGTTGCTTCGCCGGCAACGCCGCACTGGCCGGGGTGTGCGATGTGATCATCGCGACCCCGGATGCCAACATCGGAATGGGTGGGCCGGCAATGATCGAGGGCGGTGGGCTCGGGGTGTACCCACCCGAGGCGATCGGGCCGATCGACGTGCAGCGGCACAACGGGGTGGTGAGCCTGGTCGCGCGTGACGAGGCGCACGCGGTGTCCCTGGCTAGACAATATCTGTCGTATTTTCAGGGCAGCATCGGCGACTGGGAAGCACCCGATCCACGTCTGGCCCGACATGTCGTGCCGGAGAACCGGTTACGTGCCTACGATGTTCGCCGCGCGATCGAGTCGATTGTCGATGCCGGCTCCGTTCTCGAGCTGCGTCCCGACTATGGCGTCGGCATCGTCACCGCACTCGTCCGCGTGCAGGGCGTGGCATATGGACTGTTAGCCAACAGTAGTCACCATCTGGGTGGCGCGATCGACGCCGAGGCCGCCGACAAGGCCGGCGACTTTCTCACGCTGTGCGAATCGTTTCGGCTGCCGGTGATTTCGTTATGCGACACGCCGGGATTCATGGTCGGGCCAGACGCGGAAAAGCAGGCCGCGGTCCGCCGGTTCGGCCGGATGTTCGTGCTCGGCGCGCGCTTGACGGTGCCAGTCGGAATGATCATCTTGCGCAAGGGTTATGGGTTGGGGGCGATGGCCATGGCGGGCGGTTCCTTCCATGCCCCGCAATTCACCGTCGCCTGGCCGACAGGGGAGATCGGCGGCATGGGGCTGGAAGGCGCGGTGCGGCTCGGCTTCAGCAAGGAGCTGGCTGCCGCAGCCGACCCCGCGGAACGTGAGCAGTTATTCGATCGGCTTGTGGCGGCGGCCTACCAACACGGGAAAGCCCTTCGGGCCGCCACGACGTTCGAGCTCGACGATGTAATCGACCCTTCAGACTCCCGGGCCTGGATTACCAGGCTGGCGGGAGTCTGAAGGGCCGTGTCGGAAGGTGTATTAGCCGTGGCCGGAGCCGCAGCCGACGCCGGGCAGACAGCCTTGGCCACCCGGAATGCCGCCCGGGCCGGCGTTCTGGCCGCCGGAGCCGCAGCCGACGCCGGGCAGACAGCCTTGGCCACCCGGACCGCCGCCGGGGCCGCCATTCTGGCCGCCGGAGCCGCAGTTGCCGTTGGGGTCGCAGCCGCCGCCACCCGGGTCGTCCTTGAAGACAACGTGGGTGGGCGTCGTGCCGGTCATTGCCAAGCCGGTCGCAAAACTATCCGCACCGGCCAACGGGGCGGCGGCGATAGCCGCAGCAACGGCCCCGCCGACTACCAGTGGTTTCATGAAGGTTAATTTCGCTAACATGCGACTCGCATACCCGCCCGCGCGCGCACAAAACCTCTCCCGAAAGATTGGTTGCGATCGACGCTCGCCGCTGGCGAAGTCGGGCCGCTACCCAACAAAAGGCGTACCAAGATGACCTCACTGGATCTGACCGGCCGTACTGCGATTATCACCGGGGCGTCGCGCGGGATCGGATTGGCGATTTCGCAACAGCTGGCGGCCGCCGGCGCCAATGTGGTGCTGACCGCCCGCAAACAGGAGGCGGCGGAGGCGGCCGCGGCGCAAGTCGGTGAACGCGCCTTGGGCGTGGGCGCGCACGCGGTGGACGAGGACGCCGCGCGCAACTGCGTGGAGCTCACCGTGGAGCGGTTCGGCAGCGTTGACATCTTGATCAACAACGCGGGCACCAATCCGGCGTACGGCCCGCTGATCGACCAGGATCACGCGAGGTTCAGCAAGATCTTCGACGTCAATCTGTGGGCTCCGTTGCTGTGGACTTCCCTTGTTGTCAAGGCATGGATGGGTGAGCACGGTGGCGCAATCGTCAACACCGCCTCCATCGGAGGGCTGCATCAATCGCCGGCGATGGGGATGTACAACGCCACCAAGGCGGCGCTGATCCACGTCACCAAGCAACTGGCCCTCGAACTGTCACCGCGCGTCCGGGTCAACGCCATCGCCCCGGGAGTGGTGCGCACCAAATTGGCCGAGGCGCTGTGGAAGGACCACGAAGATCCACTGGCGTCCTCGATTGCGCTCGGGCGCATCGGTGAGCCGAGCGATGTGGCGAACGCTGTGGCCTTCCTGGTTTCCGACGCGGCAAGCTGGATCACCGGTGAGACGATGGTCATCGACGGCGGTCTCCTGCTAGGGGGCGCGCAGGGCTTCCAGATGCGGCCCGAGGGAAACCCATGAGCACCCAGGACTTCTCGGCCGACGTCAACGCGCGGGTGCAGGCACTACTGGACAAGCATGACCCGGCGAGCACGGACCCGCGCGATTTCCTTGGCGCGCAATTCGATGCCGGGCTGGCCTGGGTTTACCTGCCGCAGGGTTTCGGCGGACTGGATCTGCCGCGTAAAGCGCAGGAACTGGTGAACGCGCCGCTTGCTGCCGCGGGCGCGCCGGTGGGCGGCACCGTCAAGAACTTCATCGGGATGGGCATGGCGGCCCCGACCATCGCGGCCTTCGGCACCGACGAGCAGAAGCGAAAGTTCTTGCGCCCGTTGTTCACCGGCGAGCAGGTCTACTGCCAGTTGTTCAGCGAACCGGGAGCGGGATCGGACTTGGCCGGAGTCGCCACGCGCGCCGTCCCCGACGGCGACGATTGGATTGTCAACGGGCAGAAGGTGTGGACGTCGATGGCGCAACACGCGCAGATGGCCATCCTGGTTGCCCGCACCGACCCGACCGTGCCCAAGCATGCGGGTTTGACTTACTTCCTGTGCGACATGACGCAACCGGGTGTGGATGTCCGGCCGCTGCGTCAGATCACCGGTGAGGCGGAGTTCAACGAGGTATTCCTCACCGATGTCCGAGTGCCCGACGCTAATCGGCTCGGCGCGGTGGGCGGCGGCTGGCGGGTCGCGACCACCACGCTCAACAACGAACGGGTCGCGATCGGTGCCGGCTCCGGCGTTCCGCGGGAGGGCGGGATGATCGGGAAGGTCGCCCGGGCATGGCGGGACGAACCTGAGCTGCGCAATGGCGCGATGCACGACGAGCTGATGCGGCTGTGGGTCGAGGCGGAAGTCCTTCGGCTGGCCGGGGCGCGGCTGGGACAGCAGGCCAAGAGCAACCCAGCCGGCCAGCCCGGACCGGAAGGCGCCGGGATGAAGGTGGCCTTCGCCAAGCTGGCGCAAGCCATCTCGGGTTTTGACATCGAGCTGCACGCCGAGTCCGGCCTGCAGTACGACGACTGGACCATGCGCAGAACGGAAGTCGTCGACTTGGTCGGACGCGAACCCGGGTACCGCTACCTGCGGGCACGCGGCAACTCGATCGAGGGCGGCACGTCGGAAATCCTGCGCAACACCATTTCTGAGCGAATTCTCGGCCTGCCGGGTGAACACCGCGTCGATAAGGATGTCGCCTGGAAGGACCTTAACCGATGAGCATCGGGGACTTGCTCTATTCGGACACCGAGGAGGCGCTGCGCGACAGCGTCCGCCACCTGTTCGCCGAGCGGTGCTCACCCGAGGTGGTCACTCGGGCCTATGACCCAGCGCCGCAAGACTTTTCCGATGTGTGGCGGCGGCTAGCCGGCGAGCTGGGAGTGGCAGGTCTGCTGGTGCCGGAATCGCTTGGCGGTGCCGGCGCAAGTGCTCGCGAGGCCGCGGTCGTGATGGAGGAGATCGGCCGCGCCGTCGCGCCGGTGCCGTTTTTGTCCAGCGCGGTGCTCGCCACGGTTGCGCTGTTACGTGCCGGCGAGACCGAAACCTTGTCTGCGCTGGCCCAAGGAGAGCTCACCGCCGCGTTGGTGGTGCCGCTGTCCACCGCGCCCGGCGATTCGATCGTGGGGGTGGGTATCGGTGCCGACGGCCTGACCGGAACGGTCAGCAGCGTCGCCGGCGCCGGCGACGCCGAGGTGCTGGTGGTGCCGGTCGCCGGCGACGACGGACTCGAATTGCACACTGTCGCGCGTAACGCGGCGGGTGTGGAGGTGTCGCCGCTGCTGGCCTTGGATATGACGAGACCTCTTGCAAATGTGCGGTTTTCGTCGGCGTCGTCAACCGTGGCCGGACCGGGCCCCAAGGCGCAAGTGGCCGTGGCCGCCGCGCTGGAGACGGGTGCGGCGCTGCTGGCGTCCGAGCAGCTTGGGCTGGCGCAGTGGTGTTTCGAGACCACGCTGGCCTATGCCAAGCAGCGCAAGCAGTTCGGCCGGGCGATCGGCTCCTATCAGGCGATCAAGCATCGGTTAGCGGATCTGTGGTTTGAGGTCGGTTCGGCGACAGCGGCGGCACGCTACGCCGCGGATACTTGCGCTCGTGAAGATCCGGACGCGAGCATCGCCGCGGCCATCGCGCAGGCCTACTGCAGCGGCATCGCGGTGCATGCCGCCGAGGAGTGCGTGCAGCTACACGGCGGCATCGGCATGACCTGGGAGTATCCGGCCCACCTGTACCTCAAGCGAGCCAAGAGCGATCAGTTGGCCTTCGGCACCGCCTATCGTCATCGGGCCCGGCTGGCCGACCTGGTAAATCTGCCGATCGGCTGATCTCCATGCGTGTGTTGTTGTCGACATACGATTCGCGCGGAGGCGTCGAACCCCTGCTGGGACTCGCGGTGCAGCTGCAGGTGCTCGGTGCGGAGGTGGTGGTATGTGCGCCGCCCGATGAGGAATTCGCGCAGCGGGCGGCGGGTTTCGGTGTTCCGCTGGTGGGATTCGGTCCGTCGGTGCGTGCGGTGACGACCGGGGCGACGCGGTCCTCGGAGGCGGACCTGCGCGGGCACGTGCTCGGGTTGCTCGCCGCGCAGTTCGACACGGTCGCGGCCGTCGCGCAGGGATGCGACGCGCTGGTGTCGACCAGCCTGATGTGGACGGCGGCCGGCGCCCGGTCAGTGGCGGACAAACTCGGCATCTACTACGCATACGCGAGCTACCACCCGACCCATCTGCCGTCGCCGTACCACCCGCCCCCGGAGTACGTGGGCCGGGGGATGGGGACCAGCGAGATCGACAACCGGATGATGTGGGGCCACAACGCCCGCAACGCCAATACGTTGTTCGGTCCGACGCTCGACAGCCACCGCGCGGCGATCGGCCTGGCCCCGGTGGACGACGTGCGTGCCTACGCCTACACCAACCACCCATGGCTGGCAGCCGACCCGACCCTGGGCCCGTGGCAGCAGCTGGCCGACCTCAACGTCGTGCAAACCGGTGCGTGGCTGCTGCACGACGAACGCCCGCTCACGGCCGAGCTGGAGGAGTTCCTGGCCGCCGGCACACCACCGGTATACCTGGGCTTCGGCAGCATGCCGCTGTGGGGCTCGAAGGAGGTCGCCCCGATGGCGATCGAGGCGATCCGCGCCCAGGGCCGGCGGGTGGTGCTCTCCCACGGCTGGGCCGACCTGGCCTTGAGCGATGACCGCGACGACTGCTTTGCCGTCGGAGAGGTCAATCAGCAAGCACTGTTCGGGCGGGTGGCCGCCGTGGTGCATCACGGCGGTGCGGGCACGACGACGACCGCCGCCCGAGCCGGCGTGCCTCAGCTCGTCGTGCCGCAAGGAGCCGACCAGGTGTACTGGGCCTGCCGGGTGGTCGAGCTGGGCATCGGCGCCGCGTGCGACGGCCCGACTCCGCCGCCGGACTCCCTGCCGGCCGCGCTCGAGGTTGCCCTGACCGACGAGACTCGCGCCCGAGCGAGCGCTGTGGCGGGGACGATCCGCGCCGACGGCGCGACGGTGGCCGCGCAGCTGTTGCTCGACGCGGTGAGCCGAGAAAAGCCGCGCAGTTAACGCGTTAGCGCCGAACCGAATACCTCTGTCATCGCCGCCCAATGCCGCTCGGCGGCGGCCGCGTCATAGGGCGCGTTGTCCGGGACCGCGAAGCCGTGGGCTGCCTGATACCACTCGATGGTGTGCCGCACACCGGCCGCCGTCAGTGCCTTGTCGAGCTGCTCGGCGTGGTCGGCCGTGAAGGACGCGTCGTTCTCGGCGCCGCCCACATACACCGTGGCGGTCATTTGGCCGGCCAGCAGGTGCGGGCTGTCCGCGGTGTCGGTCACCAGGCCGCCGCCGTGGAAGGACGCCGCGGCGGCGACCCGGTCTGGAAGACTGCCGGCCACCAGCAGCGAGATTCGCCCACCCATGCAGTAGCCGCACACGCCGAAACGTTCGCCGGACACCTCGGGGCGCGCGGCCAGGTAGTCGAAGAACGCAGTCGCGTCGCTGGCGATTTTGTCCGGTGTCAGGCTGCCGATCATGGAGAACAGGCGTTTACGTTCTTTTTCGTCGCCGAACACGCTGACCATGTCGAACGGGGCCCAGTCGCCGTTGCGGTAGTACACGTCCGGCAATAGCACTGTGTAGCCGAATCCGGCCAACTTGGCCGCCATTTGCTGAAAGGTGTCGCGCAGTCCGCCGGCGTCGGGGTACATGACCACTCCGGGCCAGGGGACTTGGGATTCCGGACCGTCGGGAGTGAACAAGTGGACGGTGCAGGTCCCGTCGGCGGTGGTGATGGTGTCGGTGACGTTGGGCATGGAACTTGTTCTACTCCTGAGGTCTGGACGTAAATTCATCGGCGTCGACCCGCCGCGCCCGGCTTCGCCGCGCTCGCGATCGCCGCGGGATTTTTTGGCGTCGACCCGCCGCGCCCGGCTTCGCCGCGCTCGCGATCGCCGCTAAGCTGACCGCGTGCTGATCGCCGCGCCGATTCCCAAGCCCTACGAGGACTTGCTACGCGTGGTGCTCGAGACGGGTTCGGCCAAATCTGACCGCACCGGTACCGGCACCCGCAGCTTGTTCGGCCAGCAGTTGCGCTATGACCTCTCGGCCGGCTTTCCGCTGCTGACCACCAAGAAGGTCCATTTCAAATCGGTGGTCTACGAGTTGCTGTGGTTTTTGCGCGGCGACTCCAACGTCGGCTGGCTGCAGGAACACGGCGTCACGATCTGGGACGAATGGGCCAGCGACACAGGCGATCTCGGACCGATCTACGGCGTGCAGTGGCGATCCTGGCCGACCCCGTCGGGTGAACACATCGACCAGATCAGCGCCGCGCTGGAGTTACTTCGCACCGACCCGAACTCCCGGCGCAACATCGTGTCGGCCTGGAACGTCGGCGAAATCCCGCAGATGGCACTGCCGCCGTGTCACGCGTTCTTCCAGTTCTACGTCGCCGACGGGCGGCTGAGCTGCCAGCTCTACCAGCGCAGCGCGGACCTGTTCCTCGGCGTGCCGTTCAACATCGCCAGCTACGCGCTGCTCACCCACATGATGGCGGCCCAGGCCGGCCTGGGCGTAGGCGAGTTCGTCTGGACCGGCGGCGACTGCCACATCTACGACAACCACGTCGAACAGGTGCGGACCCAGCTCAGTCGTGATCCGCGGCCATACCCGGAACTCTTTCTGGCCCAACGGGATTCGATCTTCGACTACACCTACGACGACGTCGTCGTGAAGAACTACGATCCGCACCCGGCGATCAAAGCTCCCGTCGCTGTATGACACGCGTCGGCGACGATGCAGAGCGAAGCGATGAGGTGGGGGCACCTCCCGCTTGCGGGGGAGAGTGGCGCGCTTGACCACCGTGGGACTGGTGTGGGCTCAGTCCACCTCAGGCGTCATCGGCCGCAATGGCGATATCCCCTGGCACGTGCCCGAAGACCTGACCCGCTTCAAGCAGGTGACCTTGGGTCACACCGTGGTCATGGGCCGGCGAACTTGGGACTCATTGCCAGCCAGGGTGCGGCCACTGCCCGGCCGCAGGAATGTGGTGCTCAGCCACCAGACCGACTTCACCGCCGACGGAGCCGAGGTGGTTCGCTCGCTCGACAAAGTCCTTTCCGAGGCCCTGACCGAGCCCGAGGCGTGGGTGATCGGCGGCGCGCAAATTTACTTGCTCGCGCTGCCGCACGCCACCCGATGCGAGGTCACCGAGATCGAGATCGACCTGCAGCGCGACGACGACGATGCGCTGGCCCCGGTGCTCGACGAGACCTGGCTGGGTGAGATCGGGGAGTGGCAGGTCAGCCGCTCGGGGCCGCGGTATCGCTTTCACAGCTATCGTCGGCCCTGACCGCTCGTACCGGCGCCAACGGGCTGACCTGACATACTCGACGGTGGACGGTGGGGTCCGTGTGAGGGTTTACGGCATTTCCAGGGAGGCGAAATTGGCAGTGATAACCGAACCCACAATGGCGTTCACTCGCAAGTTCATGGGTTATGACTCGGCTGCGGTCGACGCCCACATCGAGATGTTGACTACCAAGCAGAATTTGCTGCTCAACGACGTCGAGAGCCTGCGGGCCCGGCTGAAGGATTCCGGGGAGGAAGCGGCCGCGCTGCGTAAGGAGGTCGCCGTCCTGACGGACACCTCGCCCGCGCCCCACGCGATGCAACAGCGGATGGCGAAGATGCTGCGGCGCGCGGTCGACGAGATTTCGGAGATGCAGGCCGAGGCGCGGGCCGAGGCGGAGGCGCTGATCACCGCCGCCGAAGCGGAGATCGAGGCCGAGCAGCGAAAGCACAAAGAAGTGTTGGCCGACATGGCCTCGCAGCAAACGGCCATGGAAACCGAATACCGCGAAGCCAGGGAAGCACTCGAGGCCGAACTGGCCAGCATGCGCGACGACGCCCAGCAGGCGCGTGAGCAGCTCCTCGCCGACGCAAAGCAGCGAGTCGATCGGGATCGTGAAGAGGCCCGGCGGGCGGTCGACGAGGCGAGCCAGCAACGGATCAAGGTGCTAGAACAGCTGATGGGTGTCTACCGCGACCTGGAAACGGTGCCGTCCGCTCTCGAGTCGGCCTACCAAGAACACAAGAATCCGCAAGAGGCGAACTCCGCGGTGCGCGCGGACGAGAAAGTCAGCACGGGGTGAGCCTTCGCCGAGGCCGGCCGAAAGACCGGTATTCTCGGCGCCGTGTCGACCGGCAACCGGAGGCTATCCGCCGCGCAGGCCCGGCGGATAGCCGTTGCGGCCCAAGGATTTAACGAGCCGCGGCCCGGTGGCGAGATCACCCGCGCCCACCTGCGTCGGCTGATCTCGAGAATTCAAGTGCTGCAACTGGATTCGGTCTCCGTGGCGGTGCGTGCCCACTACGCGCCGGTGTTCAGCCGACTGGGCCCCTACGACCGCGACGTGCTGGACCGCGCCGCCTGGGGCCCGCGCTCGTCGCGGCTGCTGGCCGAGTACTGGGCGCACGAGGCCGCGCTGATGGCCGTCGACGACTGGCCGCTGTTGCGCTGGCGGATGCGCCAGTACCGGCACGGCCGGTGGGGCACTCACATCGTCAAGGCCAATCCGCAACTCGTCGAGCACGTTGTCGCAGCCGTCGCCGAACTCGGGCCGAGCACCGCCGGGCAGATCGAGGCGCATCTGGCCGCCGCGCCGCGGCGGAAGAAGGGGACCTGGTGGACCCGCAGCGACACCAAGTGGGTCGCTGAGGCGCTGTTCGCCTCCGGGGTACTCACCACGGCCACCCGGGTGGGTTTCGCCCGCCACTACGACCTGGTGGAACGGGTGTTGCCGGCGAGCGTGCTGGCCCGCGAGGTCGACGACGCCGAAGCCATCCGCGAGCTCACCGCGCGTGCGGCCACCGCGTTGGGCGTGGGCACCGAGGCCGACATTCGCGACTACTTTCGGCTGTCGGCTCAGCAGGTCAAACCGGCCATCGCCGAGCTGGTGGCCGCCGGTGAGATCGAGACGGTCAGCGTCGACGGCTGGTCGGCGCCCGCGTATCTGCATGCCGACCGGTCGGTGCCCCGGCTGGATCGCGGCACCGCGCTGTTGTGTCCGTTCGACCCGTTGATCTTCTTCCGGCCCCGGGTGGAGCGGCTGTTCAATTTCCATTACCGCATCGAGATTTACACCCCGGCGGCCCAGCGCAAATACGGCTATTACGTCTGGCCGCTGCTGGTGGACGGACAGCTGATGGCGCGGGTCGACCTCAAGGCCGATCGCTCCGCCGACACCCTGCGGGTCGTGGGCGCGTTCGGCGAGCCCGACGTTCCGCGCTCCCGGGCGGCCGCCGCGCTGGCCGGCGAGCTGCAGTCGATGGCGGCATGGCTTGGCCTGGGCGGGTTTACCGTATCCGGCCGGGGTGATTTGGCCACCGAGCTGCGCACCGCCGCCAAGCGGGTCAGCTGATGGAGCCGTCGACCGACAAGGAACTCAAAGCCACGCTGTGGAAAGCGGCCGACAAGTTGCGCGGATCCTTGTCGGCCGGCCAGTACAAGGACATCGTACTCGGCCTGGTATTCCTCAAATGCATCTCCGACGCGGCTGACGAGCAGCCAGGAGCCGGCTTCACCGTCCCGCCGGAATCACGCTGGAAATTCTTGGCGGACAACACAAAAGCCGACATCGGTCAGCTCGTCGACGCCGCGATGGGCGCGGTGATGGCAGCGAACCCGGCACTGGCGGGAACCCTGCCGTTGCTCTACCACACCGTCGAGGAACGCCGGCTCGGCGATCTGGTGGATCTGCTGGGCGCTGCTCGATTCAGCCGGCAGGGCAGACATCACGCGCGGGACGTGATGGGGGAGGTGTACGAGTACTTCCTCGGCAATTTCGCCCGCGCGGAAGGCCGGCGGGGCGGGGAATTCTTCACACCGCCCAGCGTCGTGCGGCTGCTCGTGGAGGTCCTGGAACCGGCGGGCGGGCGGGTGTACGACCCGTGCTGCGGGTCGGGTGGGATGTTCGTGCAGACCGAGAATTTCGTTGCCGAGCACGACGGCGACCCCAAGGAGGTCTGGATCTTCGGCCAGGAGAGCGTCGAGCAGACCTGGCGAATGGCGAAGCTGAACCTGGCCATTCACGGTATCGACAACACGGGTCTGGCCCGGGGCGACACATTCGTCGACGACCTGCACGCCGGCGTGCAGATGGACTACGTGATGGCCAATCCGCCGTTCAACATCAAAGATTGGGCCCGCGACGAACACGACCCGCGGTGGCGCTTCGGTGTTCCACCCGCCGGCAACGCCAACTACGCCTGGATTCAGCACATCCTGTCCAAGCTGGCGCCGGGCGGGAAGGCCGGGGTGGTGATGACCAACGGTTCGATGTCGTCGAATGCGCTCGGAGAGGGCGATATTCGCGCGCGGATCGTCGACGCGGATCTGGTGTCTTGCATGGTCGCCTTGCCCGCACAGCTGTTTCGCAGCACCGGAATCCCGGTGTGTCTGTGGTTCTTTGCGATGGATAAGGGGCACCGGTCCGGTCAGGTGCTGTTCATCGACGCCCGCACCCTCGGCTACCTCGTCGATCGAGCGGAACGCGCACTGACCGACGAGGAGATCGTCCGTATCGGCGATACCTATCACGCGTGGTGCGGTTCGAGGTCTGCGTCCGCCAAAGACAGCGTCTACGAAGATATTCCGGGATTCTGCAAATCCGTGTCGTTGGACGACATCGCGGCCGCGAGTTACCTGCTCACCCCGGGGCGATATGTCGGTGCTGCCGCGACCGAGGATGACGCGGAGCCGGCCGACCAGAAGGTCGCGCGGCTGACCAAGGACCTGCTGACGGCGCTCGACGAATCCGCGCGATGGGAGACGGTGGTACGGCAGCAGGTGCGGCGATTGTGGTGAAGGCGACGCTCGGCGAGCATCTCGACTTCAGCACCGGAAGCAGTTCGCCGGTGCGGATGCCGCAGGGGCGGTTTCCCGTCTACGGCGCCAACGGCGCGATCGGTTATACGGCGCAACACAATGCGAGTGGCCCGCTGATCGTGCTCGGTCGGGTTGGATCGTATTGCGGCAGCGTGCGTTATTGCGATTCCGATGTTTGGGTCACCGACAACGCGCTGGTGTGCCGGGCCAAAGAGCCCGCGGAGACTCGATATTGGTATTACGCGCTGCAAACCTGCAGACTCAACGAACACCGGGCCGGATCGGGGCAGCCCCTGCTGAATCAGGCAATTCTGCGCGACGTTCCGGTCTGGACGGTCCCGCGACGTCAGCGGCAGCGGATTGCCGAGGTGCTCGGCGCTTTCGACGACAAGGTCGCCGCCAACGCACGCGTGATAGCGGCCGCCGAAAAGGTGATGGTCGCCATCGTCGAGTCGGTCTCCGATTACGTGCCGCTGTCCAGCCTGGCGCAACGGTCGACGGCGGTTCGCGGACCGAAAGAATTTGACGACGTGGTCGCGCTTTTCAGCCTTCCGGCGTTCGATGACGGCGCCAGACCGCAGCTTGCCGACCAGGCAACCGTCAGAAGCGGCAAGTTCTTGCTGTCGGCACCATGCGTATTGTTCGCCAAGCTGAATCCCCGAATTCCGCGCATCTGGAATGTGATGCAACTTCCTTCCGAAATGGCAGTGGCGAGTACGGAATTCGTCGTACTGAGCCCGATTGCTGTCGACACGTCGGTGCTGTGGTCGGCGGTAAGACAACGCGACATCGCGCAGCGCCTGCAGCAGCAAGTCGCCGGAACTTCAGGCAGCCACCAACGGATCGCGCCGCGTGACCTGATGGATGTCGCGGTGCGAGACGTCCGGCGTCTGAGCGCCGAGGCGACACAGACGATCACCAGCCTGGGTGCGCTGTGTCACGCGCGGCGCAGCGAATCCCTGCGGCTGTCGGGTTTCCGTGATGCCCTCCTGCCGTTGCTGATGTCGGGCAAGGCCGGGCTGGGTTAGATTGCCCGGCTCCTCATCCCGCCGCTCGGCGGTGCGCATCGTCGCCGGGCTGGGTTAGATTGCCCGGCTCCTCATCCCGCCGCTCCGCGGTGCGCATCGTCGCCGGGCTAAGGTGAGCGCCGTGGCCGAGACCGCGCCGCTGCGCGTGCAACTGATTGCCAAGACGGAGTTCCTGGCGCCGTCGGACGTGCCGTGGACTACCGACGCCGACGGTGGCGCGGCGCTGGTCGAGTTCGCCGGCCGGGCCTGCTACCAGAGCTGGTCGA
>DASYJS010000078.1:0-5224 GCA_035996225.1 Mycobacterium sp.
AGCCGTAACACCGAGCAGGTACGCCCGCTCCAGCAGGAGGTGCTCTAGCGGGGCTTTCTCGCCCGGCCGGGCGTAGTTGCGGAACCCGTCGGCGCGCGGTTCGAGCACCGAGAACGACTCCACATCGGTGTTCTCCTGCGAGGCATCGGTCCGGCCGGGTGCGAAATGCACCGAGATGTCGTATCCGGCTTCCTTGGCCGCCTTCTCGACCGCCGCAGAACCGGCCAGCACAATCACATCGGCCAGCGAGATCTTCTTGCCGCCCGAGGCCGAGGCGTTGAAGTCCTGCTGGATTTTTTCCAGCGCGGGCAACACCTTTTCCAGCTCGGATGGCTCATTGATCTCCCAATTCTTCTGCGGCTCAAGGCGAATCCGCGCCCCGTTCGCGCCACCGCGCTTGTCCGTGTTGCGGTAGCTGCCCGCAGCTGCCCAGGCGGTCTTGACCAGCTGGGGAACCGTCAGGCCGGCCTCGAGCACCTTCTTCTTCAGGGCCGCGACGTCCTTGTCGTTGACCAGCGGGTGGTCGACGGCCGGAACTGGGTCCTGCCACAGCTGTGGCTCGGGAATCCAAGGCCCGAGGAAGCGCGAGACCGGCCCCATGTCGCGGTGCAGCAACTTGTACCACGCCTTGGCGAAGGCGTCGGCCAGCTCATCAGGGTTTTTCAACCAGCGCTGGGTGATCCCGCGGTAGATCGGGTCCTCCCGCAACGAGATGTCGGTGACCAGCATCGTCGGCGCGCGACCCGGCCCGCCGAACGGGTCGGGAATGGTGCCCGCGCCGGCGCCGTCCTTCGCCGTGAACTGCCAGGCTCCAGCCGGGCTCTTGGTCAGCTCCCACTCATAGCCGTACAGCGTCTCCAGGAAGGTGTTGTCCCACTTGGTCGGGGTGGGCGTCCAGACGACCTCGAGGCCGCTGGTGATGGCGTCCTTGCCCGAGCCGCTACCGTAGGAGCTCTTCCAGCCCAGCCCTTGTTGCTCGATCGGGGCGGCCTCCGGCTCGGGGCCGACCAGGTCAGCATCGCCGGCGCCGTGGGTCTTGCCGAAGCTGTGGCCACCGACGATGAGCGCGGCGGTCTCTTCGTCGTTCATCGCCATCCGGCCGAAGGTCTCACGGATATCGATTGCCGCGGCGACGGGATCCGGTTTGCCTTCGGGGCCTTCGGGATTCACGTAGATCAGACCCATGGTGGTGGCGCCGTAGGGTTCCGCGAGGTCGCGCTTGCCGGAGTAGCGCTTGTCGGTGCCCAACCATTCGCCCTCTTCACCGAAGATAATCTCTTCGGGCTCCCAGACGTCGGGACGACCGAAGGCGAAGCCGAAGGTCTTGAAGCCCATCGACTCGAGCGCCACGTTGCCGGCGAGGAGCAGCAGGTCCGCCCAGGAGATCTTGTTACCGTGCTTCTTCTTGACCGGCCACAACAGCCTGCGCGCCTTATCCAGGCTGGCGTTGTCCGGCCAGCTGTTCAGCGGGGCGAAGCGCTGCATCCCCTGACCACCACCGCCGCGGCCGTCGAAGATCCGGTAGGTGCCGGCGGCGTGCCAGCTCATCCGGATGAAGAAGCCTCCGTAGTGGCCGTAGTCAGCAGGCCACCAGTCCTGGGAGGTGGTCAGCACCGAGACGAGGTCAGCCTTGAGAGCCTCGACATCGAGCTTGGCGAACTCCTCGGCGTAATCGAAGTCCTCGCCCAGCGGGTTGGCCTGCGCCACGTGCGGGTGCAGCCGTGATACGTCGATCTGGTTGGGCCACCAGTCCTGGTTGGTCAGGGGAGCATCCGACTTCGGCTGGGGCGCCGCTATTGCCGGGTTTTCACTCTCGCTCTTGTGGGATGTATCTGATGACACAACATTCCTTTCCGGTGGTGGGTGATCGGGCTGTGATCACGGGCTGTGATCAGGAATCTAAGGTCGAACAGTCGGGGCATATGCCCCAGTAGATGACTTCAGCCTCATCGAGGACGAAGCCATCGAGAGCGTTGTTGTCGTCCGACGGAGTGAGACATGGGGCATCGCCGACCGCGCAGTCGACGTCGGTAATCACGCCGCAGGACCGGCATACGACGTGATGGTGGTTGTCGCCGACGCGGGACTCGTAGCGCGCGACCAGCCCCAATGGCTGGATACGTCGGACCAGGCCCACCGCCGTCAATGCATTAAGCACGTCGTATACCGCCTGGCGGGAGACATCGGGCAGACCGTTCCGCACCGAGGAAAAGATCGTCTCGGTGTCGGCATGTGGATGGGCGTGTACTGCCTCCAGGACGGCAATCCTGGGCCGGGTCACGCGCAGATCGGCCATACGCAACCGCTCCGCGTAGTCCGACGTTGACGACACAAGGCCAATATGGCCCACTTATCTGGAATCAGTCAAGACTTTATCGAACCAACACGCCGTAAAGATTTGGCGTCACGAGGCCGGCTTCACGGCACTGCCGCCGCGCCACTGATCCCAGCTGAGCGTCCAGTCGCCGTTTTGTGTCAGTTTCAAAGGTGCCCCGCCGCTGTTGCGGACCTCGACCACGTCACCTGGCACGGAGAAGTCGTAGAACCATTTCGCATTGTCGCCGTTGAGGTTCAAGCATCCGTGCGAGGTATCGGTGTGCCCTTGGGCCCAGACCGTCGCGTCGAGCTGGTGCAGATAGATGCCGTCAATGCTGATTCGGGTCGCGTAGTTGATGGTCTCCCGGTATCCGAGGCGGGAGTTTTTGGGCAGCCCGAATGTCGAGGAATCCATCACCACGGGATTGCCCTTGTCGAGCACGGTGTAGATGCCCGGCGGAGTCCACAACGATATGGTCTGCGCACCGACCGTCTCGGTGCCACCCATTCCCATGGACGTGGGCATGGTACGGACCAAGGCTCCGTTGTTGAAAACGCTTACCACCTTGGTGGCATCATCGGCGATCGACACGTGCGCATCACCGATGCGGAATGACACTCGGCTGTCGTCTTGCCCGAATAGGCCGTCGCCCAAGGCAATTCCGTAGATCTTGGCTTCGGCGGTGACAGTCGTGCCGGGTGCGTAATAGTGTTCCGGTCGCCAGTGGGCGTTCTGCCCGTCGACCCAGAACCATGAGCCTTGCACTGCGGGGTTCGTGGTCACTTTCAGCTGTCGCTCGGCGGCGGCACGCTCGGCGATCCTTTCGTCGAAGTGCGCGACAACCACCGTTCCGACTCCATAGGTGCCGCCCTCTCGCAGCGTGGCCTCCGAGGTGGTCGTGAACGAGACCTTGGTCTGGTTCGACGGCTGCAGTGTGGAGAATGACGAGACTTGAGTCGACACAATGCCGTTAGGGCCGCGGCCGCTGACGTTCAGCGTGTAGGTGCGTCCGTACCCCAGGGGAGTGGTGGGCTTCCAGACGGTGTTGTCCGGCGTCAGGACCCCCTCGACGGATTTGCCGCCATCATTGACCATGCGTACATCGGTGAGCGTCCCTGTATCGGCCTTGACCTCTACCGGCGAGACCGGGTCGACGTCGTGCGCATTGGCACCCGGTTTGAACGTAATCTTCTGCGCCCCAGCACCGTTCGAAGAACCAGTGGAACAGTTGCCATCGGGGCAGTGCGGCCAGGACGCGATCTGGATCGCTGCGCAGGCTCCGACCAGGACAAACCCGCACAGCAGGAACCGGTGCGGCCAGCGAAGCCAGCGGCGCACGAGCTCAGCGCTGTTCTTGGGTTTCATCTTGAATCAGCGGGTCCTTTGCGGTTCTCTCACTGCCGGCTCGAAGCTGAACCCGCGCGAAAGGATGTTCGGTATCAAGTAGCCCGAGGCAGAAATTCTGAAACCACTGGTTCGCGTCCGACGGCACGCTACTGGAAGGGCCGGCCACCCGAGACGTGACCGCATCCCGCTGACGCGTTGGTCACACCTGGCGCCATGACGGCTGGGAAGGGTCGACGAGCTGCTGGTCGACGGGCCCAACGCCGAAGACGGCGATGACAGCCGGGTCGGGTTGGTTCGCCGGGACACCGTCGTAGTGCGGGGTACGCGCGGTGCGCTTCACAAAGCCTCCGGGTCCCACCGGAACGGCGTCCTGGGGCTGAAAGCCGTTGCCGCTGTTGACAAACCAGGTGCCAAATACGACGACCTGAATCCGGTCTGTCGCATAGGTGTGGGGTGCGCTGAACCATCCCGGGTTCCACTTCATCAGCACCAGATACGGCCCCGACTTGTTGAAATCGCCATATAGCTTGGCCATTTCGCCACTGTGCGGAGGCAGGTTGCCCCACGGCTGGAAGTCGATTTGGTCGTATGACTGGATGAAGGTTTCGCGCGGATCCGGGCCCGTTTCGGGTGGCGGAGCCAATTTGATGTCGCCGGTGTTGCCGGCCTTGTCACCTGCCGCGATCGCGGCCCACAACAGCGGTGCTGCCATCAGCAGCGATCGCCGGTTCGATTCCATATCGCCCACCACATGCCTCCCCGATAGTCGCCTGCCTCAAGCCTCCTTCCGGTAGACGAGCCAGCGCAACTCGATGGGCGATTCCTCTCGGTCGACGTCGAACACGTCGAGGCCACTGGCCCACCCGTCGAACCAGGCCGTGGGTGGCCACGCACCTTCGGGTAAGTGGGCTTTTTCGTACTCGTAGGCCGAATCGTCGGCAATGAGTTCGAGCGGTAACTCGGCCGCCGCCTCGGTGACCTCGTCGCGAGTGAAGATCGTGGTGTTGCATTGCTGCCCGAGTTCCCGTGCGGCGTCGTCGGGGATATAACCCTCGCGTGCCAAGAAGGTGTTGAACACCAGGTAACCGCCGACCGCCAAACACTGCGCGGCGAGTTCGAACATCCCGCGCAGCTCACGCGTGGTCCGGAAATCGGGCACCACTTCGGAAAATACGACCAGCTGATAGTCCCCGCGAACACCTTCCATGGCCACAAAGACATCGCTTTGGATGACCCGGATGTCGAGTGAATTCCGTTTGGCTTCCCCACGCATGATGTCGGCGAACTTCGCGGCGAGCTCGACCGCGTCGACCGGGTGACCACGCCGGGCCAGGGCGAGGGCGTTTCGTCCCGTGCCCGCGCCGACGTCGAGTACCCGATAAGTGCTCGGGTCGACGGCTTCGTTGGCGAGCGCCCATACCCGCGCATCGGGGTCGGTGCCGAACAGTGAGCCCTCGCGGGTGGTAACCCAGTTGTCGTAATCGGCCCCGATCGTCGCCCATTGAGGTTTGACGCGGTAGTTCAGCATCGTGCCGAACGGTGAATTGAACGAGATGATGA
>DASYJS010000079.1:0-2121 GCA_035996225.1 Mycobacterium sp.
ACTGTAGTTCTTGATGCAGGGGTGCTGGGTGACGCTTGGACAGGCCGATCGTCAGGGCGATTTGCTCGATGATGTGACGCGCTTTTGCGACGGGGCGCTGCCGGAGAGTTCGATCTACGCGGTGTTGCATCGGGAGCGGGACCGGTTGTTCCCGGACGAGATGTTCGCGGATCTGTTCAGTGACAAGGGGCGCCGGTCGGTGCCGCCGTCGGTGTTGGCGACGGTGATGGTGCTGCAGCGGTTGGAGGGGTTGTCGGACCGGGACGCGGTGGAGCGGTACACGTTCGACGCCCGGTGGCGGTACGCGGCCGGGGTGGGCGGCTACGACGGCTCGGGCTGGGGCCGCTTCGCGCATACGGTGTTGGTGGATATGCGGGCCCGGCTGGCCAGGTCGGCTGATCCGCGGCGGATCTTCGCGGTGACGTTGCAGGCTGCCTCGGCGGCGGGGCTGGTTGGGGCCAAGCGGGTGCTGGACTCGACTCCGTTGTATGACGCGGTGGCCACGATGGACACGATCACGCTGATGCGTTCGGCGTTGCGTGGACTGTTACGGGTGGCCGACGCCGAGCTTGAGGCACAGTTGCGTGCGGTGCTGTCGGGCGGGGATGACTACGCCAGCACCGCCAAGCCACACATCGACTGGGACGACCCGGCCGCCCGGGAGGCGCTGGTCGACTCCCGGGCCCGCGACGGATACGCGTGCCTGGCGCTGTTGGACGGGCGCAAGCTGAGCGAGGAACTCACGCAGGCCGGCCAGTTGCTGGCCACCGTGCTGGGCCAGGACCTGGAGACCACCACGGACGGCCTGTTCCGTATCGCCCGGCGGGTCGCCAAGGACCGGGTCATCTCCACGGTGGACCCCGAAGCGCGGCACGGACACAAGACGGCCGCTCGGGGATTCGACGGGTACAAGGGCCACGTCGCGATCGACCCGGACAGCGAGATCATCACCGATACCGTGGTCACGCCGGGCAACGCCGGCGACGCCAGCGTCGCGCAGGATCTCATCAACGACCTGGGCGCCACCATGGACGACGGCGCCGAAGATGACGGGGCCGGCAACGCCGGCGCCAGCGAGCCCCACGATGACGGCGGTGCCACGGCCTCCACGGCCTCCACGGCCAAACCGACGGTATACGGCGACAACGCGTACGGCACCGGCGAGTTCCACGAATACCTCGCCGCGAGTGACATCGAGTCGCGGTGCAAGACCCAGCAGCCCACCGCCGCGGGCGGGGTGTTCACCAAGTCCGACTTCAACATCGACCTCGACACTGACACGGTCACCTGCCCGAACGGGATCACCGCGCCCATCCGCCGCAACGGGGACGGCGATGGCACCGCCTCCTTCGGCCAGCCCTGCGCCGACTGCCCGCTGCGTGCGCAATGCACCAAAGCCGAGGGTGGACGCACCATCAGCGTCGGCCGCCACGAACGCCGCCTCGCCGACGCCCGCACCCGGCAACAGGATCCCCGATGGGTGGCCGATTACCGGGTCACCCGCCCCAAGGTCGAACGAAAGCTCGCCCACCTGATGCGATACCGCCACGGCGGACGCCGAGCCCGTGTACGCGGCACCACCAAAATCGATGCCGACTTCAACCTCCTCGCCGCCGCGCAGAACCTCGCCCGCCTGGCCAGGCTCGGACTGCGCTTCGCCACCGCCGGATGGGCGGTGGCCACCCCATGACAGGCCAGCACCGCAGGCACCACTGCAGACCAGTCCGCGGCGACGACCCATACGTGGGTCACAGACCCGCCCGAACACCAGCCCCGGCAGCAGGAACAACGCTCACCGCGTCACTGAAGCCGCCGAGACACCCCACCCGCACCACCGACCGGAACGACGGCCCCGGAATACGCCGAATTACACCAGCTACCTAGGGGGCTTTGAAGGAGGTGCTCACGCCGTCCCAGTCGGCCCTCGCCGGTGGTCCACCGCCGTACCACCTCAGGCACGCGGCGGCCTCGCGCTGGCTCAACGCCGGCGTACCGCCCACCGAGGTCGCCGGGCGGCTCGGTCACAGCGTCGCAGTGCTCGCGAAGGTGTACGCAAACTGCATCGACGGGGAGGACGGCGTGAACGTCCGGATCGGCGGTGCGCTGGGGCGACCTCGTTTC
>DASYJS010000080.1:0-1714 GCA_035996225.1 Mycobacterium sp.
AGGAACGCTTAGCTCAAGCTCTGCGGCGAGTCATAGACGCCCGCTCATCGGCAAAGTCGGACGACGAGCGCAGGAGGCGGAGACGGCGCGCTTCGCGGCAGATCCGGACGCTCGCGGCGTGGTGGCCGCCCTTCAACGAAGCCGGCGGCGAAAACGGCCGTCGGGTGATCAGCTCGCGGTCATTGCCACCGCGTAGGAAACTTGCTGCAAGACCCATAGAGATTGATTGGCTTTACGCCAGTTCGGCCAGTCCACATCCGGCCAACCGGCGACGTCACGAAGCCGCTCATAGCGTTGCCGGAGGGCGGCCACCTCTGCGAGTCCGGCCGCGCCGATGTTGCCCCGACTGTCCACGGCGACCGAGGCGAGCCGGACGAGACCGGGGTCAGCGTTGGCGATCCTGTCGGAATTGCGCAGCAGGAAGCTGAGCGCGAAGAGCGCCGCCCGTTGGGGATCGCCGTACCAGCAGTGCGGCAAGCTGGGGTTGCCGTCGGTCGTCGTCGGGCTGCGCCGACCGAGTTGTTTGGCCAGCCGTCGGCGACGCGCGTAGGCGCTCAGGTCGTTAAGCCACAGATCACGGCTCGCCGACAGGACATCCAGCGCTCGAGGCAGCGCCACCTCATCTCGGCGGACAGGCCCCGCGACGTGCTCAAGGTAAGCGAACGTGGCCCGATACCCGATCGGCCGGTACAGCTGGACACATCCCGCCAGCGCGTTGATCCGATATCCGTACGGCAACGACGAATCTCGCGCCTTCCGTGCATAGGTCCCGAAACTCACGACGTCAGGCTAAGACCGTGTCTCGTTTGGATCTAGGGTGAGCTGCGGCGAGGATCATCCTTTGTGGATGAGGATGTCATCGAAAAATGGGCGCCTGAGTCGCTGTGGCAGATCGCTGCGCCGCTGTTCCCACCAGCACCTGTACGGCCGCAGGGCGGCGGGCGGCGGCGGATCGACGACCGGCAGGTACTGGCGGCGATCCTGTACCTGACCCAGGCCGGCTGCTCGTGGTGGAAGCTGCCCGAGGCGATGTTCGGGGTTACCCGGCCGACCGCGCATCGTCGGTTCGCCGAGTGGACCCGGGCTGGGTTGTGGGAGCGGCTGCACCAGGCGGTACTCGACCGGCTCGGCGCGGCCGGTCAGTTGGACTGGTCGCGGGCGGTGGTCGACTCGATCAGCGTGCGCGCGGAGAAAAAGGGGAGCTGACCGGGCCAAACCCGGTTGATCGCGGCAAGCCGGGCAGCAAGATCCACGCACTCTCGGAGCGGACCGGGCTGCCGTTGACCGCCCTGGTCTCGGCCGCCAACACCGTCGACGCGGATGTCTTGGTACCCCTGCTCGACTCCCTGGCGCCGGTACGTTCCCGCCGCGGCCGACCCCGCAACCGGCCGGACAAGCTGCACGGCGACAAGGCGTACAACAACCAGTACATCCGAGCCGACCTGCGCCACCGCCGCATCGTCGCCAGGCTGGCCCGCAAAGGCATCGAGTCATCGACCCGGTTGGGCCGTCACCGCTGGGTCATCGAACGCACGATGAGCTGGCTGATGCGCTACCGCCGCCTGGTGCGCCGCTACGACCGGCTCGCCGACCATTTCCAAGGCTTCGTCACCATCGCCTGCGCCCTGATCTGCTACCGCCGACTCGTCAAGGTCACCAAGTGAGACACGGTCTAAGGGAGATCATGACAGACCGTGGCCACGTCGACGCGAAT
>DASYJS010000081.1:0-4166 GCA_035996225.1 Mycobacterium sp.
CCGGCCCGCGCGAGCTACGGGCGTGGACCATCGCGGCGGGCACTCCCGAGGGCGACCACTATCAGCTGGGTCTGGATCCGCACGCCCCCGACACCCATTCGCCATTGGCGTCGGCCCTGATGCGGGTGGGGATCGCGCCCACCCTGATCGGCACCCGTGGCGGGCGGCCAGCGCTTCGGATCAGCGGCCGTCGCAGGCTATCGCGGCTGGTAGAGAACGTGGGGGAACACCCTGACGGCGCCGAGGCGTTGGCGCTGTGGCCCCGGGTTTAGCCGCGCGACCCGCAGTACGCGAGCGGTCCAGGGTGAGGATCGGCCGGCGCGCGGGGCAGCACTCGCCACCCGGGTCAAGCTATTACTAGGACCTGCGTTTACGGGGAGTCGGTTTGCGTCGGCCCGCCTTCGGGTGCGAAATTGTCAGGTGCCCGAAGGGAAGGAACGCTGGCGTATCTGAATTTCAGCGGAATTTCAGACGCCAGCCTGTCATTCTTCCTCCAGGGCGGTCTCGAACGGGACCGGGAGAAGATATGGAGCGTAAGCGCAGGTGGCTGACCCGAAATCAGGCCGCGACAGCAGCGGCAATGGCAGCCTGAGGCGACTTGTCATCGTCGAGTCGCCGACGAAAGCGCGCAAACTCGCGGGCTATCTGGGCCCCGCGTACATCGTCGAATCGTCGCGAGGTCACATCCGCGACCTGCCCCGGGCCGCCGCCGACGTGCCCGCCAAGTTCAAGTCGGAGCCCTGGGCCCGGCTCGGAGTCAACGTCGACGCCGACTTCGAACCGCTCTACATCATCAGCCCGGAGAAGAAGAGCACGGTCACCGAACTCAAGGGCCTGCTCAAAGACGTCGACGAGCTCTACCTGGCCACGGATGGTGACCGCGAGGGCGAGGCCATCGCCTGGCACCTGATGGAGACGCTGAAGCCGCGCATCCCGGTCAAGCGGATGGTGTTCCACGAGATCACCGAGCCCGCGATTCTCGAGGCCGCGCAAAATCCCCGCGACCTCGACATCGACCTGGTCGACGCACAGGAAACCCGGCGCATCCTGGACCGGCTGTATGGCTACGAGGTCAGTCCGGTGCTGTGGAAGAAGGTCGCGCCCAGGCTATCGGCGGGCCGGGTGCAGTCCGTGGCCACCCGCATCATCGTGCAGCGCGAACGCGACCGCATGGCGTTCCGCAGCGCGTCGTACTGGGACATCGTTGCCCAGCTGGACGCCAGCGTGTCCGACCCGAACGCGCAGCCCCCCACCTTCACCGCCAGGCTGACCTCCGTCGACGGATTGCGGGTCGCCACCGGCCGTGATTTCGACTCGCTAGGCACGCTGCGCAAGGCCAACGAAGTCACAGTGCTCGACGAAGCGCGGGCCACCGAGCTGGCCACGGGATTGCGCGGCGCGCAGCTGTCCGTGGCCTCGGTCGAGGAGAAGCCCTACACCCGGCGCCCCTACGCGCCGTTCATGACGTCGACGCTGCAGCAGGAAGCCGGCCGCAAGCTGCGCTTCTCCTCCGAGCGGACGATGAGCATCGCCCAGCGGCTCTACGAAAACGGCTACATCACCTATATGCGTACCGACTCGACGACGCTGTCCCAGTCGGCGATCGGCGCGGCGCGCAGTCAGGCTGCGCAGCTCTACGGCGACGAGTACGTGTCCCCGTCGCCGCGTCAGTACACCCGCAAGGTCAAGAACGCCCAGGAGGCCCACGAGGCGATCCGGCCGGCGGGTGAGACATTCGCCACTCCGGATGCGGTGCGCCGCGAACTCGACGGCGACGAATTCCGCCTTTACGAGCTGATCTGGCAGCGCACGGTGGCCTCGCAGATGGCCGATGCGCGCGGTACCACGCTGAGTTTGCGGATCGCCGGTACTGCGAGTGGCTCGGAGGGCGAGCAGCAGGTGGTGTTCTCCGCGACCGGCCGCACCATCACCTTCGCCGGCTTCCTCAAGGCCTACGTGGAAACCGTGGACGAACTGGCCGGCGGCGAGGCCGACGACGCCGAGCGCCGGCTGCCCCAGCTGACCGAGGGCCAGCGGCTCGCTGCCCTCGAGCTCACCCCCGACGGCCACGCCACCAACCCGCCGGCGCGCTACACCGAGGCCTCGCTGGTCAAGGCGCTCGAGGAGCTGGGTATCGGCCGCCCGTCGACGTACTCGTCGATCATCAAGACCATCCAGGACCGCGGCTACGTGCACAAGAAGGGCAGCGCGCTGGTGCCCTCGTGGGTCGCGTTCGCCGTCACCGGTCTGCTGGAACAGCATTTTGGTCGGCTCGTCGACTATGACTTCACCGCGGCGATGGAAGATGAGCTCGACGCGATCGCGTCAGGCAACGAGCAACGCACCAACTGGCTCAACAACTTTTACTTCGGCGGCGACCACGGCGTGGCCGACTCGGTGGCTCGCTCCGGTGGGCTCAAGAAGCTCGTCGGCGTCAACCTCGAAGGTATTGATGCCCGAGAAGTCAACTCCATCAAGCTGTTTGACGATGAACAGGGTCGCGCCGTCTACGTCCGGGTGGGCAAGAACGGGCCTTACCTGGAGCGCACGATCGCGGGCGACGATGGTGAGCCAAAGCCGCAGCGGGCCAACCTCAACGACTCGCTGACTCCCGACGAGCTGACGCTCGAGGTGGCAGAGGAGCTTTTCGCCACACCGCAAGAGGGGCGCTCGCTGGGCGTGGATCCCGAAACCGGCCACGAAATCGTCGCCAAGGACGGCCGTTACGGCCCGTATGTGACCGAGGTGCTGCCGGAGCCGCCCGCCGACGACGAGGGTGGCGCTCCGGCGAAGAAGGGGAAGAAGCCCACCGGGCCCAAGCCCCGCACCGGCTCGCTGCTGCGCACCATGGATCTGCAGACCGTCACGCTCGAGGACGCATTGAAACTGCTGTCACTGCCCCGGGTGGTCGGTGCGGATCCGCAATCCGGTGAGGAGATCACGGCGCAGAACGGGCGCTACGGCCCATACCTGAAGCGCGGCACCGATTCTCGTTCGCTGGCGACCGAGGATCAATTGTTCACGATCACGCTCGACGAGGCGCTGAAGATCTACGCCGAGCCGAAACGCCGTGGCAGGCAAGGCGCGGCGGTGCCGCCGCTGCGCGAGTTGGGCAATGACCCGGCCTCGGGCAAGCCAATGGTGATCAAGGACGGCCGATTTGGGCCGTACGTCACCGATGGTGAGACCAACGCCAGCCTGCGCAAGGCCGACGACGTAGCGTCGATCACCGACGAGCGCGCGGCCGAACTGCTGGCCGACCGGCGGGCCCGGGGCCCGGCGAAACGGCCCGCCCGCAAGACCACGCGCAAGGCGCCGGCGAAAAAGGCCGTCAAGCGCAGTTAGTCTCGCGCTGATCACATAATTTCGCTGGATACTTCTTCGACGACCGGCCGCGGCGTCGAAACCTCTGCGGGGGCAGCCAGATTCAGCGGCCGGGCCAGCTGAGTAGGCGCGGAGCGACCGCGTAGCTCGACGACCTCGCCGACGTCCCAGCACAAGGCCTCGGCGTCCAGCGCGCCGCTGACCGAGATCGCCGACGCCAGCACGTGCCCGGCCTCGAGTTTGGCCAGCTCGGTCAGCCGCGCCGCCTCGTTGACCGGGTCGCCGATGACGGTGTACTCGAAGCGGGCCTGCGCCCCGATATGGCCGGCGATGGCCCGGCCGGACGACACCCCGATGCCGAACTCGGCGACGCCGATCACCGGGAGAAGTTCGTCGTGCAGCTCACGGGCGGCCGCCAGGGCGCCACCGGAGGCGTCCGGATGTTCAATGGGGGCGCCGAAGATGGCCAGCGCGGCATCGCCCTGGAACTTGTTGACGAAGCCCCCGTGGCGGGCGACAGTGTCGACCACCACCCGGAAGAACTCGTTGAGCAGGTGGACCACCTCGGCGGGCGGCCGTGTCGCGGCCAGCTGGGTGGAGCCGACCAGGTCGACGAACAGCACGGCGACGTCGCGCTCCTGGCCGCCCAGCTCGGTGCCGCGCTCCAGGGCCCGGCGGGCGACGTCTTCGCCGACGTAGCGACCGAACAGGTCACGCAGCCGCTGCCGCTCGGACAGGTCGCGCACCATGTCGTTGAATCCGGCCTGCAGCAAGCCCAGCTCGCTGGCGTCATAGATCTGCATGTGCGCGTTGTAGTTACCGCGCTGCACCTCCGAGAGCGC
>DASYJS010000082.1:0-1809 GCA_035996225.1 Mycobacterium sp.
CGGCGGCCGTACGCCGCGCGTTGCACGCCCGCTGATCACGCACCACGTCTCACGGTGCGAGGGAGTCGTCCGGGCCGGCGGTGGGAGCACACCCTCAGCGTGCACTGATCAGCGAACCTTCACATTGAAGATCGGGTTGGCAGCCAGCTTGCGGAACTCGGTCAGGCCGGTCTGGGGGCCAAGTGCTCGGCCCCCAGGCCTCGGTCGGACTGTATGCATTTCCAAGATCATCTAGTACGGATCCAGTACAACCGTCGCTCCCTGTGGGGTTCCAAAAGCCTGCCAGGACCGGTGAGCTGGCCTTTATGCGGCCCGTTCGTATTCGGTGATAAGTCCTCCGAGGACGGTGCGGGTGCCGACAATGTCGTCCGCCCTGGTGACTGCCCGTTTGAGCACCACGGCGGGATCTTGTTTCTGTCAAGGTTCTGGGGCGCCTCGGATCGCTGATGGTAACTACGTGACGATGGCCCGTCGTGCTGCTTCGACTCGCGTACCTCGGTGTGACAAACGCGCTCGCCATGCTCCGGCTACTCCCGATGAGCGACCGGGCCAAGGACGCAGAAATCCTCGCCCTGCGCCACCAGATCATGGTGCTCGAGCGACAGTTCGACGGCCAGAAGGTACCGTTCGCTCCCGCCGACCGGGCGTTCCTCGCGGCGCTGCTGCACCGGCTGCCCCGCGACGTGCTGCGGCGGGTACGGCTGCTGGTCCGCCCCGAAACTGTTCTACGATGGCACCGCAATCTGGTCGCCCAACGCCACGCGGCGGTTTCTCGCCCCAGGCGTGCCGGCCGGCCGCGCACGGTGCGGTCCATCCGCGCGTTGGTGCTGCGCCTGGCGCGTGAGAACAGCGGCTGGGGCTACCGACGTATCCACGGCGAGCTGCTGGTGTTGGGCATCAAGGTCGCCGCGTCCACCGTCTGGGAGATACTCAACGATGCCGGCATCGACCCGGCGCCACAGCGGACCTCCACCAGTTGGGCGGACTTCCTGCGCTCGCAGGCGCAGGCCATCCTCGCGGCCGACTTCTTCGAAACGGTGACCTTGACCGGGACCCGGCTGTACGTCCTGGCGGTCATTGAGCACGCGACCCGCCGGATCCGTATCCTGGGCACCACCGCGCATCCCACCGCCGCCTGGGTAGCCCAAGCCGCACGGAATCTCGTCATGGACCTGGACGACGTCGGCTGCACTGCGCGGTACCTCATCCGCGATCGCGACGGCAAGTTCCCCGCCCTGTTCGATACGATCCTCGCCGACACCGACATCAAGGTTGTGCTCAGCGGCGTCCGGATGCCCCGCATGAACTCCCTCGCGGAACGGTGGATCCAAAGCTGCCGCCACGAACTGCTGGACCGGACCCTGGTCTGGAACCAAGCGCATCTGCTGCATGCTCTCCGCGAGTACGAGCGGTTTTACAACGCCCATCGGCCCCATCGGGGGATTGCGAACGCCCGACCGATGCACCCGCTGCCGGAGCCGAGCGCTGATCCAGACACGATCACACACCTCGACATCCGTAGACGTGACCGCCTCGGTGGCGTCCTCCACGAGTACGAACATGCCGCTTGACCTGCACGGATGGGGTTCTCGGCACCCGCACCGTCGTCGACCGCACGGGGCGTGGGTCTCAGGTCGGGCCACGTCCGCAGCGGTATCCCAGTCCGGCCCCGGCGTAGATCATCGTCGGCCCAAGGACGGCGAGTGGCACGGCGAAGGTTGGAACGAGCCGCATCGCCGTTGTCCATCTTGGACGAACGTTGGGGGCTCGCCGCGTCACGCGACGCAGAACTCGTTGCCTTCGGGGTCG
>DASYJS010000083.1:0-4192 GCA_035996225.1 Mycobacterium sp.
TAGGAGGTGAAGATGAAGATGAAGGGGACCGATCCGTAGGCGAACCCGCCGTTGACGAAGCCCGTCTTGCCGCCCTTGCGTTCGGGATACCACTTGCCGACCATGTTCACGCAGGTGGCGTAGACGAAGCCGGCTGCGGCGCCACCGAAGAAGCCGAATCCCAGATACGCCCAGAAGACGCTGGGCGCGAAGGCCAGTGACACATAGCCCATCAGCGACCCCACCGCCCCCACCATCATCGCCGACCGCGCCGAGAGCTTGCCGCTCTCCCGCAGTCGACCCGCAGGAAACGCGACCGCGGCCTGGAAGAACACCCAGACGCCCAACAGCCAGAAGATGTGGGCGCCGTGCCAGCCGTGTGCGTCGGACAACGTGTCCTCGGCCGAGGTGAACGCATACTCCGACGAGCTGATCGCCATCATCGAGATCCACGGCAGCCAGACCATCCAGACCCGGGAACGCCCCAGGATGTCGCGGTCGGTCTCGCCGATCCGGTAGACCCTGCCGTTCTCGTCGACGACCTCTCGGAACGCCGGCTTCGCTGTCGCGTTCATGCTGGCCGGACCCCCTGGTTCCGCGGCGCCATTGCCGCCGTTGCAACGCTGCGTTGCGTGGCAGTCCACGGGGCGGTCGGGCTTCGCCATCGAGACGGCGGATTGGCCGGGAGCGACCCCCGCCGCTCGATGAATATTGCATACATCGTCATGTGTAACACCAATCACTCAGGAAGTGGATAGTGATCGCGATCACAACGGACGGTATACTACATACAATCTTGAACGCAACCAGAAGTTTTCGCTGTGAGTGTCCTGGGCGTTCGACGGGGTGACCAGGACGTCGGTGTGCCACTCGTCACCGTCGCGGGTGGCGATCACCAACTGCCTCGCAGGGATGGTTTCCGTCTGGGTCGGTGCAATGTCCGCTGGTAGCGGCCATTGGGGTCAGGGCGATGGAGTGGTCAGGCCCGACCAGGGCCACGGAGGCGTCGTCGAAAACTGAAGAAAACCCTAGACAAGAAGTTGTTAGGTGGGACACACTCTTGGTGTAACGCATACCGTATGCAATCTGGCTGAGCCGCCCGCTCGATTCGAGGCGAGTGCGAAAGGGGCTGTGAGCATGAATGAGACACCAGTGGACGATGCCGCGCCGGAACCGGGTGACGGTGCGGCCGCCAAGGCGCTGTCCGGGGTTCGCGTGCTGGACATGACCCACGTGCAGTCCGGGCCCTCGGCGACACAACTGCTCGCCTGGCTCGGCGCCGACGTCATCAAGCTGGAGGCGCCACGGGGCGGTGACGTCACGCGCAGCCAACTGCGCGACGTGCCCGGTGCCGACAGCCTCTACTTCACGATGCTCAACTGCAACAAGCGCAGCATCACCGTCAACATGAAGAGCGACGAGGGCAAGCGGATCTTCATCGATCTGGTCCCGCGCGTCGACATCCTGGTCGAGAACTTCGGTCCCGGCGTCGTCGATCGGTTCGGGTTTCCGTGGGAGCGACTCCACGAGATCAACCCTCGGTTGATCTACGCCTCGATCAAGGGGTTCGGCCCAGGCAAGTACTTCAACTTCAAGGCCTACGAGGTCATCGCACAGGCGATGGGTGGTTCCATGGCCACCACGGGCTTCGAGCACGGGCCACCCACCGCGACCGGAGCGCAGATCGGCGATTCGGGTACCGGCATCCATCTGGTCACCGGAATTCTGGCCGCGCTGTATCAACGCACCAACACCGGTCGCGGTCAGCGCGTCGAGGTCGCCATGCAGGACGCCGTCCTCAACCTCTGCCGGGTCAAGCTGCGCGACCAGCAGCGCCTGGCCGCCGGCCCGCTGCGCGAATACCCGAACGAAAACTTCACCGACGAGGTGCCGCGGTCGGGCAACGCGTCGGGTGGCGGCCAGCCCGGGTGGGCGGTGCGCACCAGCGGCGGCGGTCCCAACGACTACATCTACGTCATCGTGCAGCCTCAGGTGTGGGCGCCACTGGCCGAGCTGATCGGACGGCCCGAGCTGGCCGACCATTCCGACTGGGCGCGGCCAGAGGATCGACTCCCAAAACTGGACAAGGTCTTTGCCCTCATCGAGGACTGGTCGGAGAAGCACACCAAGTGGGAGGCGTTGTCGGCGCTGAACGCACTCAACGTGCCATGCGGTCCGGTGCTGAGCACCAAGGAACTGATCGAAGACGAAACCCTGGCCGAACTGGGATCGATCGTCACCGTCGATCATCCGGAGCGGGGCCCGTTCAAGACCGTCGGTTCTCCGCTGCGGCTTTCTGACTCCCCGGTCGACATCGTCCGCTCGCCGATGCTTGGCGAACACACCGATTCGATCTGCGCCGAACTCGGCTACTCCGCCGAACAGCTCGAGCTGTTCCGGCGCAGCGGAGCCATCTGAGCAACAGGGCCGGGTAGCGCAGGCTCGGCTACCAAGACGGGCCAGAGGTCCACGACGAAAGGCGACGCGATATGAGGTAAGCCGCGGCCACGACAGCTTCTCAATTGTGTGAAAAACGGTCGCCGAAAGTCGCTCGGCGCTGACGGCCACGAAGCCGACAACGCCTGCGACGTGCTGCGACGTGTCTTTGGCGTGCGCGCCCCATCACTACGCGCGGCCTCTATCCCCGTGTAGTGCAAGACAAGTGCTCGAACCGTCTATCTCAAAACCCGACGCTAAGGCGATCGAGGCGCGAGCCTGTAACCATCGCTAGAAAGAGAATAACGATGTCCTCAACACTCGCAAGTTACCGCGAGATCAAAGACGCGAACGACCGCGTCTACCGCGTCGGGGAAACCGACCGCGAACTGCTCGGCAGATCCCGGGCCTGGATGGTGTGGCTGCCGTGGGTCGCCATGATGGCGATCAGCGTCTACGAGTACGGCTACGGCGCCGCGGAGGAATCCATCAGGGAGGCGCACGACTGGAGCATGTCCGAGACGTTCTGGTTGCTCGCGATCTGGGCGCTCTTTCAGGCAGGCATCGCCTTCCCGGCCGGCAAGCTGCGCGAGAAGGGCATCGTCTCGGCACGGGCGGCCATGCTCGTCGGCGCCGTCCTGTCGGCGGTCGGCTTCGTCAGCCTCACCCAGGGCAACCTGCTGGTCGCCTACCTGGGTTTCGCTGCCTGCGGTGGTGTCGGCGCCGGCCTGGTCTACGCGACGTGCATCAACATGGTCGGCAAGTGGTTTCCGGAGCGGCGTGGCGGCAAGACCGGGTTCGTCAACGGCGGATTCGCCTACGGCGCAGTCCCGTTCATCTTCATCTTCAGCTACGCCCTGCATCCCAGCACCTACGTCTGGGTCCTGGACCTGGTGGGCGCCTACATGCTGGTCGTCATCGTGATCTGTGGTCTGCTCTTCCGGGACCCGCCGAAGAACTGGTGGCCCGCGGACGTCGACCCGCTGCAGTGGTCCAGCAGCAAGTCCGGCGCGAACGGCCTACGCAAGAATCCCCCTGCCGTGCGGCAGTACACCCCGTTGGAGGCAATCAAGACCGGCATGCTGCCGCTGATGTGGCTGTCGCTGGGAATCAGCGCGGGTGTATCCCTGTTCGGCAGTAGCTATATGGTTCCGTTCGCCAAGGAGCTGGGCTTCGGTCCACTAATCGCGGCGTCCTCGGCTGGTGTGCTGTCGATCATCAACGGCACCGGTCGCGGCGCGACCGGATGGGTCTCCGACCGGATTGGGCGAAAGCTGACCCTGATCATCGTGCTGCTCGTCTCGGCGGTGGCGCTGGTCGGACTGCTCTACGCGGGCCAGGCCCGCAATGAGGTCGCGTTCCTCTTCTTCGCCTTCCTGGTGGGGTTCGGTGGCGGCGCCTTCTATCCGATGTTCGCCTCGCTGACACCCGACTACTTCGGTGAGAACAACAATGCCAGCAACTACGGGCTGGTCTACAGCTCCAAGCTGCTCGGCTCCGTCGTCGGCATCGGCGTCGGTGCCAGCGTGATCGATGAGTGGGGCTACTCCGGCGCCTACTGGCTGGCCGCGGCCAGCGCCCTGGTGTCCGCCGGCATCGCGTTGTTCCTGCGCCAACCGGGACGCTCCCCGGTCTCCACCACGGCACCCAGCGTGGTAGCGACGGTAGCGACGGTAGCGACGGCGACGCCGGCGACGACGGCAGCGCCGGCGGCGGCGCCAGCGCCAGCGACGGCCACCGCGGACTGAGGCGGTACGGCATCGGCACAGAGACGGCC
>DASYJS010000084.1:0-4977 GCA_035996225.1 Mycobacterium sp.
ACGGCGTGGACCGCGCGTTCAGCGGCTCGATGAAGCTCCATTACAAGAGGGCGATTCCCGACGACGTGCTGCAGAAGCTGCCGACCACGACGTTGCGGTTTCCGGTAGACCCGGTCTTCGTGTATCGCGCTGCGGGAGTGCGTCCGAAGTCGTAGGGCCTGTCACCGCAGGAGTTCGCCGGCTACGTCACATCGGTCACACGCGTCTCTCGCACGGGCGACACACTTTTTGCCCGCCTCACAGCGACAATTCGCGGCGGTTTTCAACGTTGTCGCTATGAGGTGGGCACTCGGGCCGTCACTGACGGAGCCGGCGGGCCGTCACCGCGGCGGGCCGTGACACGACGCAACTGACGGGCGTCATTGCCTCAGCTGGCGGGCGACCTCGCCATACCGACTGAAGCGCTCGTCGTCGCCCAGGGCGTTGTAAAGGGCTACGCGCGTGGCGATTCCGCCGTACTTCTCCGTCAGCGCGTCGGCCAGCCCATCCCACGTCGACTCGGTGGCGAACGCCGCGATGTGCTCGTCGGTGATCTGGGCCGCCATGCCCTGGAAATCGCCGGCCTTCTGCTTTTCGCGGATGCGGGCGGTCGTGCCCTCGAACCCCGCTTCGTCCCAGATGAACGCGTAGTTGGGGGTGCTGCCGTAAAAGGCCATGCTGGTGCGCACCGTGTCGCGTTGGGCGTCACGCTCTTCGTCGCTGTCGCCGACGATCGTCATCGCCGGCACGATGACGGCGATGTCCGACAACGCACGCCCGGCCTTCTGGGCACCGGCCGCGACGTTCGGCAGCACGTGACGTTTCAGATAGCCGAGCTCGCCCAGCGGATGGACGTGCACCCCGTCGGCCACTTCGCCCGCCATCCGCAGCATCCACGGATTCACCGCTGCGACATCGACTTTGGGATCGGGCGCGTCGATAGGGCCCGCGCTCCACTGCGGCGTGATGAAGTCGAGGTCGTAGAACTCGCCGTGGTGATCAAGCTTCCCGGTTCGAAACGCCGAGAAGCACGCCTTGACCGCGAGCACGTAGTCGCGCAGCCGCGGGCCCGGGCGTTCGAAGGGCACACCGTAGCGGCGCACGACGTGCGTGCGGACCTGCGTGCCCAGCCCCAGCCGGAATTTACCGTCGGTCGCCTCCTGAAGCTCCCACGCCTCGGCCGCGGTGACGAAGGGGCTACGCGGAAACGCGACCGCGACACCGGTGGACAACTCGAGCCCGGGTGCGGCTTGCGAGGCCACGGCGGCGTTGAGGTAGGCCGTGCGGCCGGTCTCGGTGAACAGCAGGCCGGAGAATCCCGCGGCTTGAGCGCGCTGGGCCAGGCCACCGATCTGACCCAGCGGTTGCGGAATCACCATCACGTCAATGTGCACGGCGCAACCCTATTCCTTGGGCAGCCGGCCGAGACTAGTGTGCCGCGAGCGCGGTGTGCTGGGGAACGTGCGGAATCTCGGCGGCAGGCAACGGTGGACAGAAGAAGTTGCCTTGTACGGCGTCGCAACCGTATTCCTTGAGCCGTTGGGCCGTTTCCTCGTCCCCAACGCCCTCGGCGACCGTGGCGATGCCGAATGTCGTGGCCAACTCGATCACCGATCGGACAATCGTGGCGGCGCGGTAATCGTGCAGAATCGGCGCGATGAATTGGCGGTCGAGTTTGACATCGTCGATGGGCAGCTCACGCAGATAGGTCAGCGTGGCGTAACCACTGCCGAAATCGTCGATCGCCACCCGGATGCCGGCCTCGCGCAGACGATTGAGCACCGTGCGGGCCTTCGCGAGGTCGGCCACCAACAGGTCCTCGGTGATCTCGATCGTGAGCGAGCTGGCGGACATGCCGTGGGCGTCGAGCACGGACATGATGCGGTCGGGCAGGGCGTCTTCGTCGAGGGAGGTCGCCCACAAGTTGATTGCGACGGGGATAACCGCCCCTGCTGCGTACCACGCCGACGCGTCGGTGACCGCCCGTGACAGCACCAGGTCGGTGACGGCGTCCATCAGCCCGTGTTCACGGACCAACGGCAAGAATTCGCTCGGCACCAGCGTGCCGAATTCGGGGTGCTGCCATCGCACGAGCGCCTCGGCACCACAGACGGAGCCGGTCGTCATGTCGAATTTTGGCTGGTACAGCAGCGTCAGCTGGCCTTCGTCGATCGCACGACGCAGTTCGCCGAGCAGTTGCAGACGGGCCATGCTGTCGTCGTATGTCGGGTGTTTGCCGAGCCGAGCATCCATGTCGGGGGTGAATATCTGCACGTTGGTTGAGCTCCCCTGTTGGGCCCAGCTCCGGGCCGCGTCGGCCTGCTCGAGAAGCTCGCCCGGCGTCAGGCCGGGTTTCGAAGCAGCCGAGGCCACGCCGATGTTGAGATGGATGTGTAGCCGGTGATTCTCGAGGTCGAGAGGCTCGTCGAAGGACTGGGCCAGCCCCTTGGCGACCCGTGCGGCGACCTCGGGGCGGTCTTCGACCAGGATGGCGAATTCGTCCCCGTTCATCCGCGCGACGGAATCGTTGGAGCGGATGTTGGCCTGGAGCCGCTCACCGACACTGCGTAATAGTTCGTCGCCGACGACGTAACCGAGCGTGTCATTGACCATCTTGAAGTCGCTGATATTAAGCGCAATTACGCTGACCGGGACGGCGTGGTAAAGGTGCAACCGAACCGCATGAGCCAGCCGCTCACCAAATAGTCTTTGGTTGGCTAACCCGGTGAGAGGGTCCCGCAGGGCAGCGTCAGACAGCGCGGTGAGCAGACGTCCCTTTCGGTCGAGCAGTAACAGGTGGCGGATCAACGTGGTGACGACCATCGCCACGCACACGGCGAAGATGAACGCCTCGCCCGGGTACACGGGCCAAAAGTGCACGGCGCCAACGACGATCGCCAACGACACAGGCAGGTACGGCAGCCACAACGAGATCCTTGACGGCTGAGAAAAACCGAGGTCGAGGTCCGGTCCCGGCCGAGATGCAAGGCTTGATAGCGCGACGAAGTAGATTCCGCCGGCCCATCCCAGGATGACGAGGGCATTGGGCGTTTGGTCGGGGTGGCCGGTACAAACGCTGATTACCCCGGCCGTCCCGATGAATGCCCACCCCAGCGTCATCAACGTCGGGGAGAGTTTGCGGCCCGGCTCGGATTTCCGCACGGTGATGAACGACAGGACGAAAAGCCCCAGGTACACGGCGGTGGCGGCCACGAACAACATCACCGGAACGCTGACTGTTCCTTCCGGTTGTCCCATGCGACCCAGCGCCACGATCGCCAAGACGATCAACAACGCTGCTGCGACGACGATGCCGTCAAGCAGGAGCCCAATCCCAAATCGAGAGTCATCGCGGCTGGGGATAGCAACCGCGCAGGCCAACGCGCAAAGCGGGAACACCAGGTAGCCCAAATTGGCCGCCGAGAAATTCGAGATCGGCGGAATGCCGCCGAGGCTGACGTAACACCACACAAATTGGCCGGCTGTCCAGGCGGCCAGCCCGATACTCAACACCATCCACGCGAGACGTTGGCGGCCTCGAGCGACCCGGGCGGCGTGGACCGCGCAGCCGTTGGCGAAGATGCTCAGAAGCCAGAGTCCCGCCGGGCCCGTTAGCGCGCGATCCGAAGCGCCACTTCTGGTGAACAACAGCACGCCAAATACGAGCAGCCCGGCAGTCGCCAACACAGCCACCGCAGTTCGGGGTCGTGTCAGTGAGAACAACTTGCTGCCCTGTCTTTGCGGTTATCGAGTGCAGGATAAGCCACAGGGCGAGCTGGCATGCTCTCTATAGCTGGCTGTTCGACAATTTCGTCGAAACGTCCTCGGGTCGTTATGAGCTGGTTTCTTAGCTATACCCGAACTGCTTGGATGCTAACAATCCGGGAAATGAATCCGAATCGGTGATGCAGTGTTGCTAGAGCCGCACCGGGCCGCCGGCAAGCAGGCATGAGTGAAGCACGACGTGATCAACGGCCTCACCCATCTTCCCCCGCGAAGACAACATCGGGGTTGAGAATCCCGGCCGGGTCGAAGCTCTGCTTGATTCGGCGCAGCAGGTCGATCTTGACCGGGTCTTCAAGCTCGCGCCAATACGGGGCTTTGGCGCGTCCGAGGCCGTGTTCACCCGAGATCGCGCCACCTAATTCCATTGCCAGCGCGAAGATGTCCGTCAAGAGTTTCTTACGGGTGTCGGGGTCCCTGCAAAAGATGGCCAGGTGCACGTTGCCGTCGCCGGCATGCCCACAGCCCACCGCGCCACCGCCGACCGCCGTTGCCATTCCACGCGCGGCGGTAAGGAACTTCGGCATGGCGCCGCGCGGCACGACGGTGTCGATCAGGTCGTCGGCGCCGACCGCCTTCAGCGTCCAAAACGCGTTCTCGCGTGCCTCGATCAGCTTGCGCGCCGAACCGCCCTCGAGCACATAGGCGTCCAGAGCTCCCAGTTCGGCGAGCAGCTCACCGGCTTGCTCGACATCCTCGGACAGCCGGTCCTCGGTCCGGTTCTCAAGTCCCACAACGAGATACGCCTGACAGCTGTCCCGGATCTGGTCGGGAATGCCCAGCTCTAAGTTCTGGGTGTGCACGAGTGCGGCCATCGTGACGTTGTCGATGTATTCCAGGATGTAGGGGCCCAGCCCGCTGGCGATGACCCGGGGCACCGCCTCCATGACCTGGTCGAAGTCGGCGAAGGGGGCGAGCACGGTGGCGCTGTGGCCGAGCCGCGGGTGCAGCTTGACGATCACCTCGGTGGCCAGGGCCAGGGTGCCTTCGGAGCCGACGATGAGCTGGGTCAGGTCGTAGCCGGTGGACACCTTGGCGATTTTGCCGCCGGTCCGGATGATTTCGCCGGTCGGCAGCACCGCCTGTAGCCCGAGCACGTTATGGCGGGCGATCCCGTACTTGACCGCGCGCATCCCGCCGGCGTTGGTCCCGACGTTGCCGCCGACGCTGGAGGACAGCTCGCCGGGTTGGACCATGTAGCGCAGCCCGTCCGGG
>DASYJS010000085.1:0-3975 GCA_035996225.1 Mycobacterium sp.
TGGTCAACGAGGCCACGACACGGCTGGAGACGGAGACACTGCCTGAATTGCAGGACGGCGAAGCGCTGGTCAAGGTCCGTTTCCTGTCCATCGACCCGACAATTCGCACCTGGATGGACGATGTCCCCAGCTATCTGCCGCCGATCCAGATCGGCGAAGTCGTCCGCAGCGGCGGCGTCGGCGAGGTCATCGAGAGCCGTTCCGATGCCTATCAGCCCGGCCAGCTGCTGTTCGGCATGACCGGCTGGCAGGAGTACGTGATCACCGACACCGCCGAGCGGGCGATGCAGGTGCTGCCTGACGGCGTCTCCCCCGGCGTCGCCATCGGCATCCTGGGGGTCACCGGCATGACGGCCTATTTCGGCTTGATCGATGTCGGACAGATCAAAAACGGCGATGTCGTCGTCGTTTCTGGCGCAGCGGGCGCCACCGGCTCTGCCGCGGGCCAGATAGCGAAAATCAAGGGTGCGAAGAAGGTCGTCGGCATCGCGGGCGGCGCCGAGAAATGCGCATACATCGTCGATGAACTCGGCTTCGACGAGGCGATCGACTACAAGAACGAGAACGTCGCGAAGCGACTTCGCGAAGCATGCCCTGACGGCATCGACCTGTACTTCGACAATGTCGGGGGGTCGATCCTCAACGACTGCCTCGCGAACCTCGCGATACGCGGTCGCGTCGTGCTGTGTGGCGCGATCTCCACCTACAACAGCGACGGGCCGCCGCCGGGACCGAGCAACTACCTCAGCCTGTTGGTGCGCCGTGGACGCATGGAGGGCTTCATCATCATCGACTACCTCGACCGCTTCCCCGCCGCGCAGTTGGAAGTGGCCGGCTGGATCGCCCAGGGCAAGATCAAGTCTTCTGAGCACGTGGTAGAGGGTCTGGAGAAGGCGCCTGACGCGCTGAACCTGTTGTTCAGCGGCGGCAACACCGGCAAGGTGATCGTCGCGCTCTGACCGCTACGCTGCAGTGATGGCTGCGCGCCTATGGTCCCTGTCCACCTCCATTGCCGGCTGGCACGGGGATGAACGGACCGTCGGCTCGCCTCTCAACGACGCCGAGCTGATCGCGGTCCGGCGGACCCGGCTGTTCGGGGCCACCGGCACGGTGTTGATGGCCATCGGGGCACTCGGCGTCGGCGCGCGGCCCGTGGTGCAGGATCCGACGTTCGGTGTCCGGCTTCTCAACCTTCCGTCACGCATCCAGACCGTGTCGCTGACCATGACGACGACCGGCGCGGTGATGATGACGCTGGCGTGGCTGATGCTCGGTCGCTTCGCGCTCGGCGAGCGACGGATGTCCCGCAGCCAACTGGACCGCACGCTGCTGCTGTGGGTGCTGCCGCTGCTCATCGCGCCGCCGATGTACAGCCGCGACGTCTACTCGTATCTGGCACAGAGCGAGATCGCGATCAACGGCCTCGATCCCTACAAGGTCGGGCCTGCCACCGGGCTCGGGCTCGACCATGTCTTCACGCTGTCGGTGCCGACCATGTGGCGCGAGACACCTGCGCCCTACGGTCCGCTGTTCTTGTGGATCGGCAAGGGCATCTCAGCGTTGACGGGCGACAACATCGTCTTCGCGGTGCTGTGCCACCGGTTGATGGTGCTGCTCGGTGTCGCCCTCATCGTGTGGGCGGTGCCGCGCCTCGCGCGCCGGTGCGGCGTCGCCGAGGTCAGCGCGCTGTGGCTGGGGGCGGCTAATCCGCTGCTGATCATGCATCTGGTGGCGGGCATCCACAACGAGGCGCTGATGCTCGGTCTCATGCTCGCGGGCACGGAGTTCGCCCTGCGCGGCGTGTACGCCGACAGGCCGTTGCTGCCGAAGCCCTTGGCGTGGCCGCAGTCTCGGGACGACTGGATTCGCTGGCGACCGATGGCGACGCTGGTGTTTGGTGTCGTGCTGATCACCCTGTCCTCACAGGTCAAGCTGCCTGGGCTGCTGGCTGTCGGCTTCATCGCGATGGCATTGGCCTGCCGGTGGGGCGGCACCTTCAAGGCGTTTTTGATCGCAGGCGGTTCGCTGGCCGCGGTGTCGTTCGCGGTGATGGCGGTTATCGGCTGGGCCAGCGGGCTCGGGTTCGGCTGGCTGTTCACCCTGGGCACGGCGAACGTGGTGCGCAGTTGGATGTCGTTGCCGACATTGTTGGCGCTGGGCACCGGACAGGTCGGCATCCTGCTCGGCCTGGGCGATCACACCACTGCGGTACTCGGGCTGACCCGCGGCATCGGCGTGGTCATCATTGCCATCCTGGTGACGTGGCTGCTGTTGGCGGTGCTTCGCGGTCGCCTGCACCCGGTCGGTGGCCTCGGCGTTGCGCTCGGCATGACGGTGCTGCTCTTCCCTGTTGTCCAGCCCTGGTACGTGCTGTGGGCGGTGATCCCGCTTGCGGCATGGGCGACCAGGCGTTCGTTCCGCACCACGGCGATCGTCGTCACGCTTGTGGTGGGCATCTTCGGCCCGACGGCCAACGGTGATCGATTCACGGTGTTCCAAATTCTGCTTGCCACCGCGGCCAGCACCGTGATCGTCGCGCTGCTCATCGCGATCACGTACTACCGGCTGCCCTGGCGGAAGCTGCCGGACCCCGGCCCGGAGCTCGACATCGTTCCACTGCCGGAGCCGGTCGCCGCCGCAGCCTCGCTACCGCAGCCGCAGGCGGCGAAGGCGGACGCCTACGCTGAATCTCCGTGACCTCCGGCGGCCCATTAGTCGAGCGCTCGTCGGCAGTCCCGGTGCGCCTGCGCGGAGTGCGCAAACGGTACGGGTCGACGACGGCCGTCTCCAGCCTCGACCTCGACGTGCAATCCGCAGAGGTGCTGGCGCTGCTCGGGCCCAACGGGGCGGGCAAGACGACCACGGTGGAGATGTGTGAGGGCTTCATCAAGCCGGACGCGGGGACGATCGAGATCCTCGGCCTGAACCCGATCACCGACAATGCGCGGGTGCGTGAGCGCATCGGGGTCATGCTGCAGGGCGGCGGCGCGTATCCGGCGGCCCAGGCAGGCGAGATGCTCAATCTCGTTGCGGCTTATAGTGCCAACCCGTTGGACCCGCAGTGGCTGATGGAGACGCTGGGCCTGACCGAGGCAGCGAAGACGACGTACCGCAGGCTGTCCGGCGGTCAGCAGCAGCGCCTTGCATTGGCGTGCGCGGTGGTCGGCCGCCCGGAACTGGTATTCCTCGACGAGCCGACCGCAGGCATGGACGCACACGCTCGAATAGTGGTGTGGGAGTTGATCGATGCGCTGCGCAGCGACGGTGTGACGGTCGTGCTGACCACCCATCAGCTGACCGAAGCGGAGGAGCTGGCAGACCGGCTGGTGATCATCGACCACGGGGTCGCGGTGGCCAGCGGTACACCCGCCGAACTGATGCGCAGCGGCGCGGAGAACCAATTGAGGTTCAAGGCCCCGCGAATGCTCGACCTGACGCTGCTGGTCTCGGCACTGCCCGAAAGCTACCGGGCCACCGAAGCCTCCCCCGGTGAATACCTGGTGGAAGGGCACATCGACCCACAGGTGCTCGCGACGGTGACGGCATGGTGCGCCCGGCTCAATGTGCTGGCCACCGACATGCGGGTGGAGCAGCGCAGTCTTGAAGATGTGTTCCTCGATCTGACCGGGCGGGAGTTGCGGTCATGACCAATCGCTTCGCGCCTGGAACGTTCACGCCCGATCCGCGTTCGGCGACGGTGCCGACGATGCTGGCCGCGCAATTCGCGCTCGAGCTGAAGCTGTTGTTGCGAAACGGCGAACAGCTGCTGCTCACACTCTTCATCCCTATCACGTTGTTGATCGGGTTGACGCTGTTGCCGTTCGGCTCCTTCGGGCCAAACCGGGCCGCCACATTCGTTCCCGCAATCATGTCGCTGGCGGTGATCTCGACGGCTTTCACCGGCCAGGCGATCGCCGTGGCGTTCGACCGCCGCTACGGCGCCCTCAAGCGGATCGGCGCGACGGCATTGCCGGT
>DASYJS010000086.1:0-9371 GCA_035996225.1 Mycobacterium sp.
GTGCAGCGCGCGATCGACGATCCCCGGGGCCTGGGCGGCCAGATCGTCGCGCAGCCCGAGGCCATCGACCTGCTGGTGCAATTGGCCGCGGGCGACGCCCGCCGCGCCCTGACCGCACTGGAGGTCGCTGCCGAGGCGGTCCAGCCGGGCGAGGAGCTGACGGTCACCGCCATCGAGCAATCCCTGGACAAAGCCGCCGTGCGCTACGACCGTGATGGCGATCAGCACTTCGACGTCATCAGCGCGTTCATCAAGTCGGTGCGCGGGTCCGACGTCGACGCCGCGCTGCACTATCTGGCCCGCATGCTCGTCGCCGGGGAGGATCCGCGGTTCCTCGCGCGCCGGCTGATGATCCTGGCCAGCGAGGACATCGGCATGGCCGACCCGACGGCGCTGCAGATCGCGGTCGCCGCCGCGCAAACGGTCGCGCTGATCGGCATGCCCGAGGCGCAACTGACGCTGGCGCACGCCACCATTCACCTGGCCACCGCGCCGAAGTCGAACGCGGTGACCACCGCACTGGCCGCGGCGATGAACGACATCAAGGCGGGCAACGCCGGGCTGGTGCCGGCCCATCTGCGCGACGGCCACTACTCGGGCGCGGCGGCACTGGGCCACGCGCAGGGCTACAAATACTCACACGACCACCCGGATGGCGTTGTCGGGCAACAATATCCGCCGGATGAACTGGTGGACGTCGATTACTACCGGCCCACCGGCCGTGGCGTTGAACGCGAGATCGCCGGACGGCTGGACCGGCTGCGCGCGATCATCCGCCGCAAGCGTTAAGGCTCAGACCAACTCGGGCACTCGCAGGCGCGCGATCGCCAGCTCGAACTCGGCGACGTCGATGATCTCGGCGCCCAAGTCGCGCGCCCGCCTGCTGCGCAGCTCGCTGGCCTCGTCGCTGTTTCGGGCCATCGCCTCTTGGCTGTCGAACGTCGAGCACGACACCGCTCGCCGACCGGCCGGGTGGTCGATCATCAGGCTGGCACTGGAGAACCCCTCGAGACTCTCCATCTCCGGAAGCACAGCCATCCGGTAGAAGTCCATCGATCGCTCGAGCTGATCGGGCACCACCTTGAGCCAGGTCGCTCGCACAAAGGCCCCCTCGGGCGACCGGTGGCGGCGGTGCAGCGACACGATGTTCCACTCTTCGACGCTGGCGCTGGCGTCGAACATCAACGCGACGTGGTCCCGGATCATTGCCACCCGCTCTGAGCTGGCGCGCATCGCCATGATGGATTCCCAGGAGCTGGTCGCGATGCAGCGGCCCGATTGCCGGTCGACCAACAGCGACAGCCCGACATACCCGTCGAACTCCTGCAGTTCTGACATGACGACATCGCGAACATGCGCGATTCCGATGTCGACCGACAAGGGTTGCCCCTCGATGGTGAAAGAGCGTGCGTACACAGTGGATCCCTAACTACTTCGGGGCAGCGCCCCGGTGGCGCCACCGGTCCCACCAAATACCTTCCTCCTGCCGATGACCGGTGGCAATGGCTGCACGGCGGACGGCAGCGTGGGAGCGGCTTGCGTAAGGCCTGTGGCCGGGCTCACAAACGATTGGCTGGTCAGCGCGGCCGCGCCGTAGTCTTGATCGGATGCATACGGATGTGCTCGAGGTGGACACCACCAGTCGTCGCATCGTGGATCTCACCGATGCGGTGCGCAGGTTTTGCTTCTCCTATGGGAATGGCCTGTGCAACGTGTTCGTCCCGCACGCGACGGCCGGGGTCGCGATCATCGAGACCGGGGCCGGCTCCGACGATGACCTGATCGACACGCTGGAACGGTTGTTGCCGCGCGATGACCGCTACCGGCACGCGCACGGCTCGGCCGGCCACGGTGCCGACCATGTGTTGCCGGCGCTCGTCGCGCCGTCCGTGACGGTGCCGGTCGCGGCCGGCGAGCCGCAGCTGGGCACCTGGCAAAGCATCGTTTTGGTCGACCTCAACCGGGACAACCCGCGGCGGTCGGTGCGATTGAGCTTTTTGGAGGGCTAGCTGCCAGGTAGTGGACGGCGCCGGGACCGGTACTGTGAGCGGTCGAAACGCGTCGTTAGACAGCCTCCCAATGATCCGGCGAATAGGCTGGAATTTTGGTCACGGAATACAGGAAGAAGCGGAAAAGAGTGCAGACACACGAGATCAGGAAGAGATTTCTTGATCATTTCGTGAAGGCGGGTCACACCGAGGTGCCGAGCGCGTCGGTGATCCTCGACGACCCCAACCTGCTGTTCGTCAACGCCGGCATGGTCCAGTTCGTCCCGTTCTTCTTGGGCGCGCGCACACCGCCGTACCCGACGGCCACCAGCATCCAGAAGTGCATCCGCACCCCGGATATCGACGAGGTGGGCATCACCACCCGGCACAACACCTTCTTCCAGATGGCCGGCAACTTCTCGTTCGGCGACTACTTCAAGCGCGAGGCCATCGAGCTGGCCTGGTCCTTGCTGACCAATCCCGTCGCCGACGGCGGCTACGGGCTGGACCCCGAAAAAGTATGGACGACGGTCTTTTTCGACGACGACGAGGCCGTGCAGCTGTGGCAGGAGATCGCCGGGTTGCCGGCCGAGCGGATCCAGCGCCGCGGCATGGAAGACAACTACTGGTCGATGGGCATTCCCGGCCCCTGCGGCCCGTCGTCGGAGATCTACTACGACCGCGGCCCGGAGTTCGGCGTGGACGGTGGCCCGATCGCCAACGAAGACCGCTACATCGAGATCTGGAATCTCGTGTTCATGCAGAACGAACGCGGCGAAGGCACCGGCAAGACCGACTTCGAGATACTTGGACCGTTGCCCCGCAAGAACATTGACACCGGCATGGGCGTGGAGCGGGTCGCCTTCATCTTGCAGGGCGTGCACAACGTCTACGAGACCGACCTGTTGCGGCCCGTCATCGACATGGTGGCCGCACGCGCACCTCGCGGCTATGACGTCGGTAACCACGAAGATGATGTGCGCTACCGCGTCATCGCCGACCACAGTCGCACCGCCGCGATCCTGATCGGCGACGGGGTGAGCCCGGGTAACGACGGCCGCGGTTACGTGCTGCGCCGGCTGCTGCGCCGGGTGATCCGCTCGGCCAAGCTGCTGGGCATCGAGGACCCGATCGTCGATGACCTGATGACCACCGTGCGCGATGCGATGGGCCCGTCGTATCCCGAACTCGTCACCGATTTCGACCGGATCAGGCGCATCGCCGTGGCCGAGGAGACGGCATTCAACCGCACGCTGGCGTCGGGTTCGAAGTTGTTCGACGAGGTGGCCGGCACCACCAAAGCCGCTGGGGCCACAGTGGTTTCCGGCTCGGACGCCTTCACCTTGCACGACACCTACGGCTTTCCGATCGAGCTCACTCTTGAGATGGCCTCCGAGGCCGGCCTGCAGGTGGACGAAGTCGGCTTCCGGGAACTCATGGCCGAGCAGCGCAGGCGCGCCAAGGCCGATGCCGCCGCGCGCAAACACGCGCATGCCGATTTGACCGCTTACCGCGAGCTGGTCGACGCCGGCCCTACCGAGTTCACCGGTTTCGACGAGTTGAGCTCCGAAGCGCGAATTTTGGGCATATTCGTTGACGGCAAGCGGGTTCCGGTGGTCGCGCACGGCACAGGCGGTGAAGGCACCGATGCGGCGGATCGAGTCGAACTCATCCTGGACCGCACGCCGCTTTACGCCGAGTCCGGTGGCCAGATCGCCGATGAGGGCACCATTAGCGGAACGGGCGCCGGCGAGAGTGCGCGGGCGGCGGTGACCGACGTGCAGAAGATCGGTAAAACCCTTTGGGTGCATCGGGTTAACGTCGAGTCCGGAGAATTCGTCGAGGGCGACACCGTGATTGCGGCGGTGGACGCGGGCTGGCGCAAGGGTGCCACCCAGGGGCACTCGGGTACCCACATGGTGCACGCCGCGCTGCGACAAGTGTTGGGCCCCAATGCCGTTCAGGCCGGATCGCTGAACCGTCCGGGCTACTTGCGCTTCGACTTCAACTGGCAGGGGGCGTTGACCGACGACCAGCGCAGCCAGATCGAAGAGGTGACAAACGAGGCCGTGCAAGCCGACTTCGAGGTGCACACCTACAACGAGCAGCTCGATAAGGCCAAGGCGATGGGCGCGATGGCGCTCTTCGGCGAGGCCTATCCCGACGAAGTACGAGTCGTAGAGATCGGCGGGCCGTTCTCGTTGGAGCTCTGCGGTGGCACCCATGTGCACAACTCGGCGCAAATCGGTCCGGTGACGATCCTGGGTGAATCGTCGATCGGCTCCGGGGTGCGCCGGGTCGAGGCGTACGTCGGGCTGGACTCCTTCCGTCATCTGGCCAAGGAGCGAGCGCTGATGGCGGGGCTGGCATCGTCGCTGAAGGTGCCATCCGTTGAGGTGCCCGGCCGGGTAGCCAATCTGGTCGAGCGGCTGAAGGCCGCCGAGAAGGAACTCGAACGTGCCCGGCTGGCCAGCGCGCGGGCCGCCGCGGTGAACGCCGCGGCCGGCGCGGAGCGGATCGGTAACGTCCGTGTGGTGGCGCAGCGGATGTCCGGCGGGATGACGGCAGCCGACCTGCGTTCCCTGGTCGGCGATATTCGGGGCAAGCTGGGCAGCGATCCCGCGGTGGTCGCGCTGATCTCATCGAGCTCCGCGGGTGAGAGCGACACGGTGCCGTACGCCGTCGCCGCCAACCCGGCCGCCCAAGATCTCGGGATCCGCGCCAATGACCTGGTCAAACAGCTCGCTCTGGCCGTCGACGGCCGTGGCGGCGGCAAGCCCGACCTGGCGCAGGGCTCGGGAAAGAATCCGACCGGCATCGACGCGGCGCTGGAGGCGGTCCGCTCCGAGATCGCTGTGATAGCGCGGGTCGGCTGAGTGGAATCGGCACAGCATCGCTTGCCCGACCGGCCCGGCGACCCTAACCAGGGCAATCCGGGTCGGGGCGGCCGACCCGGGAGAAGCCTCGGCATCGATGTCGGCAGTGTGCGCATCGGCGTGGCCGTCAGCGACCCCGACGGCATCATGGCCACACCGGTGGAAACGGTGCGCCGGGACCGTTCCGGCAAACACTTGCGACGGCTGGCAAAGCTCGTCACCGAATGGGAAGCGGTCGAGGTGATCGTCGGATTACCCCGGACGCTGGCCGACCGCACCGGCCCGTCGGCGCTCGACGCGATCGACGTGGCCGAAGCGCTGGCCCAGCGGGTGGCGCCCATACCGGTGCGGCTCGCCGACGAACGACTGACCACCGTCAGCGCGCAGCGTTCGCTGCGCGAGGCGGGAGTGCGGGCCAGGGAGCAGCGGGCGGTGATCGACCAGGCGGCGGCCGTGGCGATCCTGCAGAGCTGGCTCGATCAGCGCCGGGCCACTGTGGCTGAGTCCGGGGCCCAGTCTGCGGCGGGGGATGTCATCGATGGTCGATAGCGTGCGGCGCGAACGCGCCGAGCCTGCTGCGGTCGGGCCACCCCGGCACAGGATGAGCCGCATGGCCCGGAATCGGGCCGAGCGCGGGCGCCGGCGGCGTCGTTTCAGCGGCCGCATCGCCTTGGGCGTGCTCGTCGTGGTCGTGGTGGCGACGGTCTTCGTCGGCTCCAAGCTGTGGCACACGGTGTTCGGGTCCGGCGACGACTACACCGGAACCGGTAAGCGCGACATCGTGATTCAGGTACAAGCCGGCGACTCGACCACGATGGTCGGCGAGACACTGCACAACCAGGGTGTGATCGCCACCGTCCGGGCATTCATCAGCGCCGCACACGGCAACGCCGCGATCAACTCGATCCAGCCCGGCTACTACCGGATGCGCACCGAAATACCCGCGGCTTCCGCCGTCGCGCGGTTGGCCGATCCCAGCAGCCGGGTAGGCAAGCTGGTCATCCCGGAAGGCCGTCAGCTCGACGACACCACCGACATGAAGACCAACGTGGTGACGCCCGGAATCCTGACGCTGATCTCCCGCGCCACCTGTGTGGATCTCGACGACAACAAGCACTGCGTCTCGATGGACGACCTCCGAGCCGCGGCAAGTAATGCCCCGCCCAACGTGTTGTCCGTGCCGGCTTGGGCGGTTCAGCCCGTCACCGAGCTGGGCAACGATCATCGCCGGATCGAGGGCCTGGTGGCGCCCGGGACATTCAACGTCGATCCCTCGGCTTCGGCGCAGGACATCCTGGCGAACCTGATCAGCGCCGGGGCCGTGGTGTACACGCAGTCCGGGCTGATGGACACCGCCCAGGACATGAAGCTGTCGCCCTACGACATCCTGGTGGTGGCCTCGCTGGTGCAGCAGGAATCCAATTCGCAGGACTTCGCGAAGGTGGCGCAGGTCATCTACAACCGGCTGCACGATCACCACACGCTGGAGTTCGACTCGACCGTGAACTATCCGCTGGACCGCCGCGAGGTGGCCACCAGCGACGCCGACCGGGCCCAGAAGACGCCGTGGAACACCTACGTCTCCCAGGGTCTGCCGGCCACGGCGATCTGTTCGCCCGGCATCGACGCGCTGCATGCCGCCGAGCATCCCGAGCCGGGTGACTGGCTGTACTTCGTCACGATCGACGCCCAGGGGACCACGCTGTTCACCAGGGACTACAAGCAGCATTTGGCCAATATCGAGCTGGCAAAGCACAACGGTGTCCTCGACAGCACGCCCCGCTAGCGCAGCGCCGCCCCGCAAAGCGGCGGTCCTCGGATCGCCGATCGCCCATTCGAAATCCCCGCAATTGCACCTGGCCGCCTATCGCGCGCTGGGCCTGGACGACTGGACCTATGACCGCATCGAGTGCGGCGCCGAGGAGCTGGCGGGTGTCGTCGGTGGGTTCGGGCCGGAGTGGGTCGGCGTGTCGGTGACGGCGCCGGGCAAGTTCGCCGCCCTGCGGTTCGCCGACGAGTACACGGAACGCGCGGATCAGCTGGGATCGGCCAACACCCTGGTGCGCACACCGCGCGGCTGGCGGGCCGACAACACCGATGTCGATGGCGTCGCCGGCGCTATCGGGTCAACCTCGGGACAAGCGCTGGTCTGTGGATCGGGCGGCACCGCGCCCGCAGCCGTGGTGGGCCTGGCCCAACTGGGCGTCAGCGGCATCACCGTCGTGGCGCGCAACCCGGACAAGGCGGCCCGGCTGGTGGATCTGGGAACGCGGATCGGCGTCGCGACGCGGTTCTGCGGCCTGGACGGCGGTGAGTTAGCCGACGAGGTGGCGGCCGCGGAGGTCCTGGTCAGCACCATCCCGGCCGACGTCGCCGCGCGGTATGCCGGCGCCTTCGCGACGATTCCGGTGCTGCTGGATTCCGTCTACGATCCCTGGCCCACACCGCTGGCCGCCGCGGTGGCCAGGGCGGGCGGCCGAGTGATCAACGGCCTGCAGATGCTGCTGCACCAGGCCTTCGCGCAGGTGGAGCAATTCACCGGGCTGCCCGCGCCGCGCGAGGCGATGACTTGCGCCTTGGCCGCCCTCGATTAGCGTCCCGCGCGTGCGGATCGTGGTGACCGCCCTGGTGCTGGCCTGGTTGGCGACGTTGAGCAGCTACGACATCCGGCAACGTCGGCTGCCCAACCTACTGACGCTGCCCGGGGCCGGCGTGATCCTGGTGGCCGCCGCCTGCACCGGGTGCGGCTTGCCCGCGTTGGCCGGCTCCGCGGCACTGGCCGGGCTGTATCTGGTGGTGCACCTGCTCGCGCCGGCCGGGATGGGGGCCGGCGATGTGAAGCTGGCGATCGGTCTGGGTGGGCTGGCCGGCTGCTTCGGCGCCGCGGTGTGGTTTTTGGCGGCTTTGGCCGCGCCGCTGCTGACCGCGCTGGTGGGAGTGGCCGCAGCGGTGTGTGGCACCGCCTCGGTGCCGCACGGTCCGTCGATGTGTCTGGCGACGGCGGGTGCAACCGGTGTGGCCCTGCTGGGCCTGCCCGCTTAAAAATTGTCGCGCAGGAAATCGTTGCCGGTATGGCTGCGCGCGCATACCTTTTCGGGGCACTGGCCGACGAACTTCGAAAGGGTTTGACACACATGGCAGTTGGATCGGCGCTCGATCAGGTCCTCGCCGAGATCGCTGCGGACTACCGCCTGCGTTTGGCCGAAGGCGGAACCGAGCCGCCCCTGCGCGGACTCAAACTCGTCCGGGAGCAGCGGTTGGGCTCCGTGCGATTGCCCCGCGAACGTGGTGGCGCGGGCTACACGGTGCCGGAATTCTTCGACCACCTCGTCGCGCTTGCCGCGGCCGACCCCGATCTGGCGCACATCTTGCGGGTGCACCATGCGCTGGTCGAGGAACTGCACATCAGGCCGCTGCGCCCGGGCAGTGAACGGTGGATCGCGGTGGTCGCCGAGGGCGGGTTGATCGGCGGGGCCAACTCCGAACAGAGCCTGAAGTCGGTGGGGGGCAACAACCGTGACACCCGGCTGGTGGCAGGCGAGGACGGGTTGCGGCTGCATGGGCAGAAGTTCTACAGCACCGGCGCACAGTTCTCCGACTACCTGCGGATCACCGCCCAGGACGACGACGGCGCCCCGACCGCCGTGGTGATTCCGGTCGACCGGGCCGGCGTCGAGCACGTCGACGACTGGGACGGCATCGGTCAGCGCCAGACGGGCAGCGGCACGACGGTATTTCATGGCGTCGAGGTCGCGGCCGACGAAGTGTTCCCGCTGGGCGCCACGATCGGTCTGGACCGCGCCCGGGGTGCGCTGATGCAGCTGTATCTGCACGCGGTCGCCGCCGGGATCCTGCGCAGCTTGACGGCAGACGCCGCGGCGCTGGTGCGCGGGCGGCGCCGCACCTACACCTTCGCCAGCGTCGACCAGCCGACCGCCGACCCGCAGTTGCTGCAGATTGTCGGTGAGATCGACGCGGTGGCCTACGCCGCGCACGCGCTGGTACGCAGCGCGGCGGCCGAACTCGCCCCCGCGCTGGACGCGGCGCGCGAAACCGGGATCGATCCCGAACTGGAACGCAGGTCCTCGATCGCCGCCGCCCGCGTCAAGGTCGCGATCCAGGAGCCCGCGCTGCGGGCGGCCTCGCGCATCTTCGATGTGGGCGGTGCCTCCGCAATACAGGCCTCGGCGCTGTTGGACCGGCACTGGCGCAACCTGCGGACACTGTTCTCGCACAATCCGACGGTCTACAAGGCGCGAGTGCTCGGCGACGTCGCCGTCAACGGCGCGCGACTGCCCGACACCAGTTTCTTCTGATCAGCGCCACGACGGCCGGGCCGGGCTGCAGGAATCGGCTCTCGGGAGCCGACATGGGAAGATGGTCGGGTGTTGCGTTGGATCACCGCCGGGGAGTCCCATGGCCGCGCGCTGGTAGCCGTGGTCGAAGGCATGGTCGCCGGTGTGGAGGTCACCTCCACCGAAATCGCCGACCAATTGGCGCGTCGCCG
>DASYJS010000087.1:0-3318 GCA_035996225.1 Mycobacterium sp.
GGACCCGGGACGCCTGCATGTCCTGGTAACGCTGCTCCATCTCCTCGACCAGCCACGCCAGCGCCGCTGCCGCTTTCTTCGGCTGGGTGATGATCGGCGTGATCAGGTGCGGAATGCCTTCATACGGCGTCAGCTCCACCATCTTCGGGTCGATCAGGATCATCCTGACCTCTTCCGGTGTGCACCGGGTGAGCAGCGAGACCAGCATCGAGTTGACGAAGCTGGACTTACCGGAGCCGGTGGAACCCGCGACCAGCAGGTGCGGCATCTTGGCCAGGTTGGCCGAGATGAAGTCGCCTTCGATGTCCTTGCCCAGCGCGATCACCAGTGGGTGGTGGTCGCGGCGGGTGGACGGCGCGGTGAGAACGTCGGCCAGGCGCACCATTTCGCGGTCGGTGTTGGGCACCTCGATGCCGACGGCGGACTTTCCCGGGATCGGCGCCAGCATCCGGACGCTCTCGGTGGCCACCGCGTAGGCGATGTTCTTCTGCAGCGCGGTGATTTTCTCGACCTTGACGCCCGGTCCCAGCTCCACCTCGTAGCGGGTGACCGTGGGCCCACGGGTGCAGCCGGTGACGGCCGCGTCGACCTTGAACTGGGTGAGCACCTCGCCGATGGCGTCGGCCATCTGGTTGTTGGCGGCGCTACGTTTCTTGGGGGGGTCGCCGGCCACCAGCAGCTCCAGCGACGGCAGCGTGTAGGGGCCTTCGACGACCCGGTCCAGCACCTGGGTGTCCTGCTTCTTGGCGGCGCGGCGACGCCCGTTGGCATCGCCAGTTTTGAGGGCGGGTTCCGGAACGGTGGGAGTTTCGTCCGGGATCGGCTCGTCCAGCACGACGGGGGCCTCGTCCGCCGATGGCCACCGCTTTGGCTCCTTGTCGAATGCGCCGTCGTCGTAGTAACCGTCGGAAAAGTCTTCGCGCGGTTGGCCATCGGCGTCGTCCGCATAGTCGTCGTCTTCGTCGGCGTAAAGGTCACTGACCAGCCGGGTGCCGAACATGGCTCGCGTCATCTCGGGCAGCTCGCGGATGGTGGTGCCCGTCAGCAACAACAGCCCGAACAGCGCTCCGATGAACAACAGTGGTGCCGCGATCCAGGGCGTCAGCCCCTCCGACAATGGGCCGCCGATGGCGAATCCGATGAATCCTGCTGCGCGACGGCGTAATTCGGGGTCTTCCGGCGAACCGGACCACAGGTGGCGCAGCCCGAGCAGCGAAAAGCTGATCATGCTCGCGCCCAGGATCAGCCGGGGCCGCGCATCGGGGTTGGGCTGGGTGCGCATCAGCACCACCGCCACCACGGCCAGGCCTACCGGCAGGGCCAGAACGCCGGCGCCGACGAACGTGCGCAGCACCGCGTCGACCCACGCGCCGACCGGTCGCGCGGCGTCGAACCAGGAGCTCGCGGCGACCACGACGGCAAGGCCAAGCAGAACCAGCGCGATTCCGTCACGGCGGTGCCCGGGCTCGATGTCGCGGGCCCGCCCGATCGACCGTGCCGCACCGCCGGTGCCGCGTGCCGCCAGCAGCCAGGTGGCGTGCATGGCGCGCCCGCAGGTCAGCCCGGCGGCAACCAGCAGGGACCGCTGGTGCCGTTTAGCGGGCTTGCTCACCCTCTTGCGGGCAGGTGCCGGTCGCGGCCTTCGGGACCCACTGGCGCGCGGAGTGGCCTTTGACCTGCTCGTTCGAGTTCCGGAGCGGGCAGCGGTCTTACTAGCCATGGGGTCCAGCCTAGTCGCAATCGCCCCATATTCACCATCTGCCACACGGGTCACAAAAGCGTGACAGTTCGGTGATCGGCCCGCTTTGGCCCTCGCCATTTGGGTGGATGCAGGCTGACCGACGCCGTTCGCGCGTGAGTAGGGTGACAGCCATCCCGCCGTTACACACCCGAGGAGCCCTGCATGCCCGTCGTCGTCGTTGCCACCTTGACCGTGAAACCCGAGTCGGTCGACACCGTCCGCGACATCCTCACGACCGCGGTCGAAGAAGTGCACGAAGAACCGGGCTGCCAGCTTTACTCGGTGCATCAGAGCGGCGAAACCTTCGTTTTCATCGAGCAGTGGGCCGATGAAGACGCACTCAAGGTGCACAGCACAGCGCCCGCCATCGGCAAGCTGTTCACGGCGGCCGGCGAGCACCTGGCCGGTGCGCCCGACATCAAGACCCTGCAGCCGGTTCCCGCGGGCGACCCGGACAAAGGGCAACTGCGCCAGTGACCGAGCGGCCGCTCGAAGGAAAAGTCGCGCTGATCACCGGCGCGGCCCGCGGTCAGGGCCGCGCGCACGCGGTGCGACTGGCCACCGACGGCGCCGACGTGATCGCTGTCGACCTGTGCGCTCAGATCGCCAGTGTCCCCTACGCGCTTGCCACGCCGGATGACTTGGCGGCCACCGTCAAACTCGTCGAGGACACCGGCGCCCGCATCGTGGCCAAGGAGGCCGACGTTCGCGACCGCGCGTCGCTGTCGGCCGCAGTGCAGGCGGGCATCGACGAGCTGGGCCGTCTCGACATCGTGGTGGCCAACGCCGGTATCGCGCCCATGCAATCCGGTGACGACGGCTGGCGCGACGTCATCGACGTCAACCTCACCGGCGTCTACCACACCATCAAGGCCGCGATACCGACCATGGTCAAGCAGGGCGCCGGTGGGTCCATTGTGCTGATCAGTTCCGCTGCGGGTCTGGCCGGCGTTGGCAGCCCGGACGCCGGTTCCGTGGGCTACGCGGCTGCGAAGCACGGGGTTGTCGGGCTGATGCGCATTTACGCGAATCTGCTTGCGCAGCAAATGATTCGGGTCAATTCGATCCACCCGACGGGCGTCGAAACCCCGATGATCAACAACGAGTTCACCCGCGGGTGGCTGGCCCAGATGGCCGCCGCGACCGACACACCGGGAGCCATGGGCAATGCCATGCCAGTGGAGGTGCTGCAGCCCGAAGACATCGCCAACGCGGTGGCATGGCTGGTGTCCGACCAGGCTCGCTACATCACCGGGGTAACCTTGCCGGTCGACGCGGGCTTCTTGAACAAGTAATAGCAATGGCACGAAACCCCGCGGCGCAGACTGCTTTTGGCCCGATGGTGCTGGCCGCCGTCGAGCAAAACGAACCACCCGAGCGCCGCTTGGTGGACGACGACCTCGCGGACCTGTTCTTGCCGGCCCCGATGCGCTGGCTGGTCGCCGCGACCCAAGCAGCCCCAATCCGCCGCCTGATGATCCGCGGCTCGGAGTGGGCGGGTCCCGGGCTGTGGGCGAACTTGGCCTGCCGCAAGCGTTTCATCGCCGACAAGATCACCGAATCGCTCGGTGAGATCA
>DASYJS010000088.1:0-9433 GCA_035996225.1 Mycobacterium sp.
TGTGCGGCTCGATCGCCGGCCGCGGTTGGCCGGGCGACGAACCGGTGCAGGCGGGCGGGCGGCTCGGCGAGTGGCTGGCCGGCTCGTTCGCCGCGCCGGTCGCCGCTGCGACAGCCCGCCGCGCCGCCCGGGGCGGGAGCGGTGAGGTCATCGACGTCTCGACCTACGAGGCGATGGCGATCGCGATGGGTGGGCTTTCCGCGATGTCGGCCAGTGTCTTGGGCCCGGATTCCCTACTGCACCAACGCAGTCTGGAACTACCGTCGATCGTCCCCACGGCCGACGGCATGGTCGGCTTTTGCACCATCACCGCTCAGCAGTTCCAAGACTTTCTGATCATGATCGATCGTGCCGATCTGGTCGACGACGCCGAGCTGGCCTCCTTCGTCGGCCGCGTCGAACGCCGCGACGAGTTCCTCGACATGGTCACCCAGTGGACCCAGGCCCGGACCACGCAAGAGATCGTCGACCTCGCGGTGGCGTTTCGCATCCCGGTGGCACCCATCGGTGCGCCAGACACGTTGCCGACAGTCGACCATTTTGTACAACGGGGAGTGTTCGTCGAATCCGAGCTCGGCGTCCTGCAGCCGCGGGTGCCGTATCGCAGCGACGCCTTCACGACGCGCCCGCCCGGGAGGCCTCCGTTGCTGGGTGCCGACAACGGCCGAGTGCATTGGCCACCGCGGTCCGACCGGCCGGAACTTACCAATCCCGACGCACTTCCGTTGTCCGACATCCGGATAACCGACTTCACCGCGTTTTGGGCCGGGCCGGTGGCCACTCAATTCCTCGGTGCGCTGGGCGCCGACGTCATCAAGCTCGAGGGGGTTCGCCGCCCCGACGGTATGCGGTTCTCCGCGGGCCGTCCCGCCGACTGGGACCAGTGGTGGGAGTGGGGCCCAGTCTTCCTGTGCAGCAACAACAATAAACGTGGCATCAGTCTCGAACTCAGCACCGACGCCGGCCGGGCGCTCGCGCTGGAGCTCATTGCCGCAAGCGATCTGGTCATCGAGAACTTCTCCCCCAGGGTGATGGAAAACTTCGGCCTGCAGTGGGACGCGGTGCGTGCGGCCAATCCGCGTGCTGTCATGGTCCGGATGCCGGCGTTTGGCCTCGACGGTCCGTGGCGAGACCGCGTCGGCTTCGCACAGACCATGGAGCAGGCGGCGGGGATGGCATGGATGACGGGTCATGCCGATGGTCCACCGGTGATTCCGCGTGGCGTGTGCGATCCGATGGCAGGGCTGCATGCCGCGTTTGCGGCCATCGCGGCGCTGGCGATCCGGGACCGGAAGGGGATTGGCATGCACGTCGAATCCACGATGGTGGAGTCGGCGCTGAACGTGGCCGCCGAAATGCTGCTCGAATACTCGCGCAGCGGAATTCAGATGCGCCGCCAGGGAAATCGGGGCCCCGGCGCGACGCCGCAGGGCGTCTATCGCTGCCGGGGCGACGACGAATGGGTCGCGCTCGCCGTGCAAACCGACGCCGCGCGCGCGTCCTTGGCCAGGCTCATCGACAAGCCCGAACTCGGATCCGACGAGGCCGGGTGGCGGGAGCGGTCCGACGAAATCGACAAGCTGATCTCGGATTGGACCGCGCGGCAACCGGTGGCCGACGCGGTCCGCACGCTACGCGCCGCGGGGGTGCCCGCCGCGCGCGTGACGGAGGCGGCCGCACTGCTGAGCGACCCACATCTGCTTGCCCGGGGATTCTGGGAAACGGTCGACCACTCCGTCGCCGGCTCCTTCCTCTGCACCGGAATGCCCTTCGTGTTCGTCGGAAAGCCGAGACGCTGGGTGCGCCGGGTGTCGCCGTTGTACGGCCAGCACACCACCGAGGTGCTGACGGGGATTCTGGGCCGCAGCCAACAAGATCTGGCGGAGTTGCGGGCCGCGGGCGCAACCAGCGTTCGGCCGGCGGGCTTGTGACATGGCGGTCACGCTGTGCGTGCCACCGCGTGCTGGGGAGCTGTGCGCGCCGGTGCGCTTTCTGGTGCGTCAGGACTCCGTCGTGATGGAACTGACCGCGCGGCACCGGATCACCAGCGTCGAGTGGGACGAGCGAGAGCGCGCGGTGGCTATGGTCGTCGAGATCACCGACCCACAAACCGCACGGCCGGTGGACGTGCGAATCGATGTCTTGGAGGCTGGCGTGTATGCCGGCACGCCGGCCATCGACGCGCGGACAACGATGATCGGCACCATCGTTCGCGACGGACGGCAATGCGACGTACTGGGCACCTATTTAGGGGTAGTAGCAGATGAAAACTAAAGAGCCGCAAGAGTGAGCGCGACGAAGCGCACCGCGGCGATCGTCGGGGTGCACAACACCCGGCAGGGACGGCGCCTGGACGGCGAAACCTCCCGCGGTTTGACGATCAAGGCGATTCTGGGTGCGCTCGACGATGCCGGCCTGAGCCTCGACGACGTCGACGGCATCAGTGCGAGCCCGCACTCGACCTCGTTGATCTACGACCTGCGGATCGGACCGGCTTGGCAGGGGCTGGCTTTCGGGGTCGGCATGATCACCGAGGCGGTCACCGCGGTCGAGCACGGCATGGCCGACGTCGTGGTACTGGTGGCCGCCCAGGCCGGTGAGTACCGCGATCACGAGGCCACGGCGCCATGGACCAGGCCAGAGAACGAATTCGTCGCGCCGTGGGGAATGTTCACCACCGCCGAGTTCGCACTCATCGCCCGACGGCACATGCACGTCTACGGCACCACGCGCGAACAGCTGTCGATCGTGGCGGCCACCATCCGCAACAACGGATCGCAGAACCCCGAAGCCGTTTATTACCAACGCGGTCCGTTCAGCCCGGACGACATCACCGCATCGCGGCCGATCGCGGATCCGTTTCATCTCCTCGATTGCGCCACCACCTCCGAGGGCGGCTGCGCGCTGGTCGTCGCGAACGTAGAAAAGGTCTTAGACAAAGGGGAGACGGTACGTCGACCGATTTACGTGCTGGGCAGCGGCGCGGACTTCCACGGTCCGTCGTATCAGCACCCCCCGGCCTGGGATCTCGCCGGCCGGCGCGGTGGTCACGGCCGGTACGTCAACGGCGTCGTCGGAAGACGCGCGGCCGAGTGTGCATTCAGCCACGCGGGAATTGGCCCCGACGATGTGGACGTGCTCGAACTCTACGACCCGTTCTCGTTCGAAATCATCCGCCAGCTCGAGGCATTCGGCTTCTGCGGCGAGGGCGAAGGGGGACCGTTTGTCGCCGACGGCCACATCGCCATTGGCGGCAGTCATCCGATCACCACCGATGGAGGAACCATGTCCTTCAGCCACGCCGGTGCCAATCCGCAAATGATGCAACGTGCCATCCGGGCCGTCCAGCAATTACGTGGTGAGGCGGGCGCGCTCCAGGTGCCCGATGCCCATATTGCGTTGTGCAGCAACGGGGGAGCAGGTGCCTTGTTCACCACGGTGCTGCTCGTCGGAGACGAGCCGCTGTGACCTCCGAATCTTTGCAACCGCAGACCGGTCCGTTGCCACACGCGAATAGTCGTCTCAGCGTGCCGTTTTGGCAGGGATGTCAATCAGGAGAGCTGCGCTATCAGCGTTGCGCTGCGTGTGGACTGGCCAATTTTCCGCCGACCGAGCACTGCCGCCAATGCCTTTCGGCCGAATTGGGCTGGACCAACAGTGGTGGTGTGGGTGAGATCTACAGCTGGACCGTGGTTTACCGTCCCGTCACGCCGGAGTTCGAACCGCCTTACGCACCCGCCATCATCACACTGGATGAGGGCTACCAGATGCTCACCAACGTCGTCGGTGTGGCGCCCGGCGATCTGGCGATCGGTATGCGCGTGCAGGTGCACTTCCATGTCGTTGGACCGGACCTGACCTTGCCGTACTTCACCAGTCAGAAATAGACGGTCGTGAGTCCCCGGCGCACCACCAACGGCCTACCGGTAACGGCCTACCTGGTGCTGGGTGTGCTGGCGGCCAACGATGAGCAGCTGACCGCCGGCGAGATCAAGATGCGCGCCGAGCTGACCGTGGGCCACTTCTACTGGTCACCGTCGGTCAGTCACGTGCGGCGCGAACTGACCAGACTGTTGGCGCGGGGGATGGTCAGTGAAATCGGCGCTCAATCAGGCAAGCGCGCGATCACGTTGTACGAGACAACGGATTCCGGTCTCGATGCCCTTCGTCGGTGGGTCCAGCACTTTCCGGGCGACGATCAGGTCGTCATCAAGCACCCCGTCATCCTGCGAACCTGGCTCGCGCGAGGCGAAGATCCTGAACGCATCGTCGACACGTTGGACCGCCATCTCGACGCGACCCGGGCTCGGCTGGACGAGGCGCTGTGGTCGCGCCAGCGCTCCCGCGAACTCGGCATCACCGACGATCCGGACCAGCGCTTCTCGTTTGCCGTCCTGGACTACGCCATCCGTGGGTTGTACGCAGAGATCTCTAACATTGCGCAGCTGCGCGACGAGATCGCCAGCGGCACAACCCGAGATCCGGTCAAACGGGTGCCACGGGCGAAGGGGCAGATCCGTCGTCGGGCACCCAAGAACTAGCCGCAGATGAAGCGATCCGGTAGGCCGTGCCGCGTGGTTCGCGTACCCAGAGGGTTTCGCCCGCACCAATGGCCGTTGCCTGGGCGATCAATTGGCGCTTGAGGACCTTGTGGGTGGCGGTGCTAGGGAGGTCGGTCGCGATACGCACGTATCGTGGCCGCGCCTTGGGGGACAGATCGGGCTGCGCGTCGAGGAACGCTTCGAACGTATCGGGATCGAGGGTCTGGCCATCATTGAGCACGACAGCGGCCATCACCTGGTCGCCGACATGCTCGTCCGGGACGGCGTACACGGCGACACGGTTGACCACGCTGTGGCGCAGCAGGATTCGCTCGATCGGTGCGGCGGCCATGTTCTCGCCGTCCACCCGCATCCAGTCGGCCGTCCGGCCGGCGAGGTAGATCCAACCGTCGGCGTCGCGGTAGGCGAGGTCGCCGGACCAATACATGCCATGGCGCAGGCGTTCGGCGTTGGCCGCGGGGTCGTTGTAATACCCGGTGAAGAAACCCGATCCCGTCGTGTTGACCAGCTCGCCCACGGCCTCGTCGGCGTTGGCAAGCGCTCCGTTGGCGTCGAAATGGGCCACCGCACACTCGGTAGTGGTGTCGCTGTTGTAGATCGCGATCCCGTCGATGCCTCTGCCGATCGAGCCCTTCGGAGTGCCTTCTTCGCGGATCACGATGACCGCGTTCTCCGTCGAGCCGAAGCCGTCCTCCACCTGGACACCGAAGCGGCGACCGAATTCTTCGATGTCCTTGTCGTTGGCCTCGTTTCCGAACGCCACCCGCAGTGGGTTGTCCGCGTCGTCGTCACGTTCGGGGGTGGCCAGGATGTAGGCAAGAGGCTTGCCGACGTAGTTCATGTAGGTCGCGCCGTGGCGGCGAACGTCGTCGAGGAAGTTGGTCGCCGAGAACTTCGCCGGCACGATCGCGGCGCCGGAGACCACCGCGGGCGCCCATCCGGCGACGACCGCGTTGGAGTGAAACAGCGGCATGGACACATAGCAGGTGTCCTGTTCGGAGAGGGCGAAGCGCTGGACCAGGTTGGTACCGGCGAACATCGCCATCAAGTGTGACACCTGAACCGCCTTGGGATTTCCGCTCGTTCCCGAGGTGAAGATCATCATGAACGCGTCCGTCGCGCTGACTTCCCGATACGGAACCAGTTCGCCGGCAGCACAGATGAATTCGGCCCATTGCGGCGCCGAGGTGTCGAGGATCTGCGTCCCCTCGAGGTTCAATCCGTCCAACAGCGGCCGGTGTTCGGCGTCGGTCACCACGAACTGACAGTCAGCCCGCCGGACGTCGGCGGCCAGCGCCTCACCGCGCCGAGTGTTGTTCAGACCGCACAGCACATAGCCGCCAAGTCCGGCCGCCGCCATCTGGTTGACCATCTCGGGAGTGTTGCCCAACAGAGCGCCGACGTGCATCGGTCGTTGCGGATCAGCAGCGCCGATCAGGGCCGCCGCCCGCGCTGCTGCCTGATCCAGGTGCTGGCTCCAACTCCATTGCAGATCACGGTGTTTCACGGCGACGTTCGTATCGGACAGGCGCCGTCGCAGGAACGCCTGCATCGTGTCGTCAGCCATCAGCTCGCATCCACCTTCATCATGCCTACTCTTACGAGACGAGACGGTCCGTCTTATGGTAGCGGGTGGGTTAGCGCAATAATTCACGCGCTGCATCGGGCGATGACAGTGTTGTTTCACGACAGGTGGTTTGGCGATTTCTGCAGGTGGGTGGCGAAGAAGAGTTCGATTCGTTGCCAGGCGTCTTGCGCTGAGTCTGGTTCTGGCCCGATGCCCGCGACTCGTAAGAGCGGGCGAAGGGGCCGAGGGCCGGCTTCGGTGTCGTTGAGGAATGCATGGCTTGCGTTGGGATATTCCTTGATGTCGTGGGGGATTCCCGCGGCGGCGAGCGCCGCGTCGAGCTGGCCCGCGGCACCGCGAAGTGATGGGTCGCGGCCTCCGTAGCTGGCCACGATCGGGCATGCGCCGGCCACGACGGTGTCCAGGTTGCGGGGGAGCTGGCCGTAATTGACTGCGGCCGCATCGTAACCGTCGGACGCGGTGAGCAGTGCGAAGCCGCCTCCCATGCAAAAGCCGACGGTGCCGATCTTGCCGGTGCAGTTAGGGGAATCGGCGAGGTATTGGCGGCCGGCTGCAATGTCGGCGAACGCCCGGCCGTGCCCGCGGAGCATGGCGGTCATCGTGGCGATCAGGCATCGTGGGGTGCTGCCTGCGCTGAACAAGTCGACGGCCAGGGTGAGGTAACCGAGATTGGCGAGCCGGACGGCGTGGCGGCGCATGACGTCGTCGAGGCCGAAGATCTCGTGGATCATCACGACACCGGGCCATGGACCCGGGCCAGATGGAGTTGACAGGTAGCCGCGCAGGGGTTGGGAGCCGTTGTGGGCGCTGGCCAGGTCGCTGAGGTCGATGTCGGTCATGGTCCGGCTTTCCGAGGTTGAGTTGTGGGTGGTTGGCTGCGATCGGCGGCGGCACCGAGGACGGCAACCCCGCTGCGCAAGGCATCGGGTGAGACGTCGGCGACCAGGTGGTGCATGACGATCAGGCCGTGCATGAGCGAAAAGACTGTGGCGGCAACGGCTCTGGTGTCAGAGTCGGCCGGGATATATTCGTCGTCGCGCCAGCGGGCGGCGAGTTGGGCGATGTGGTCCAGGGTGTCGAGGTAGAGCCTGCGGGTTCGTTTGTGCAGGACCGGATCGCGCAACGCTTCCGCCCAGGTCTGTAGGGCGATGCGGGTCAGGTCGTATTCCTGATTGTCTGTGCGGCTGTGTAGTTCGGCCACTAAGTGGGTCAGCGTTTCCGCAGGTGTGGGGCAGGGGTCACGGTCGAGCAGCGCGAGGAAGATGCCGCGCACCTTGGCCACGCCTTCCTCGGCGGTGGCGTGAATGATTTCTTCTTTGCTGCGGAAATACCGGTAGACCGCGCTGGATGACATCCCGGTCTCGGCGACCACCTGGTCCATCGAGGTGACGTGGAACCCGTCATGGGAAAAGCACTTCCAGGCGCTAGTCAGGATGTGCTGGCGGCGCTGCGCGCGGGTTTGTTCGGTGAGGCGAGGCACGCAACCGATCATAAACCGAAACGATCGGTTGCGCTATAGGCAATATGCGACTATATTTCCCACTATGCGGAAACGATCGTTATTGTTTGTGCGGCTGACGCCGAGCCGGAACACCCAAGTCCTGGCCTCGTTGATGACGCTCGCTGGCCGCAGTCACGCATCCGAACTTGACGGCATCCTTGCCGCGGGTAGGCGCGGTGATCCCTGAGCCACCCACACCAGCCCCGACCCGGCCACACCTACGACCAGACCAGGAGATGTCTCATGTCACCATCAGCGACGGGCACACATCGTGCACAGGCGACCTTCGGCCGCTACGCCGAGACCCCCTACGACCAGATGACCCCAGAGCAACAGCAGGGCTATCGGATACTGGCGAAAGCCGAGGGGGGCGAGCTGCAAGGGCCGGCGAAGATCTGGGTTGACAACACGAAGCTAGCCATGGCGGTGGCGCCGTTGGCCGACCACTTTCATCCACCAAACCACTCGCTCACCCAACGCGAACGCGAGATCGCCGTCTGCGTCATCCTCGGCAAGTGGCATGCGCCGTTTCCCATTAACGCGCACAACCGAGTCGCAATCGAACTGGCCATCTCCCCCGAGGTCGTCGATGCCCTGCTTTGCGGTCGGCCGACCTTTCTGGAAGACCAGCGCGAGCGGACCGTCTATGAACTCGCCACGTCCCTGGCCGCCGGCCGCTACATCCCCCAAAGCTTCTACGACCGTGCTGTCGAGGTTCTCGGCCATGATCGCATCACCGACGTCACGGTCCTCATGGGCATGTACACGGCAGTCTCGTTCACGCTGAAGTTCTACGACGTCCCGGCCGACGCGCCCGGCATGACGCGCTGACATCACAAGGCGCACAACCGCTGTGCGTCAGAGACCACCAAGGAAGGAACCACTGCCATGCCTGCCCCTGCCAACCGATTCGTCGTCGGCCCCAACCTCGACGGCCGCTCAGCGGTCCTGCAGCAAGGACTGACCAACGTGCAATCCCAAAAAGGGTTCTTCTGGCGCGCCACACTGTGGGCAACCCAGGAAACTCCGGTCGACAACACGATCGACGGCGACCGGTCACAGACTCCCGGATTAGGTGCACAACGCGAACCCTTCCCGAACGGATTCATCTGCCGAGCGCTAGAAATCTGGCCCGACGGCGCCGACGCCAACGAACGACGCCGCCAATTCAGCGAACTCAACAAAGAAGTACGCCAAAAGCACCACGCCAGCGCAGCCGACCTCGAGCGGCACCCCACCATGCACCGCACCGACACCCTGGACTGCCTCACCTGCGTACGCGGCGAAATCTACCTCGTCACCGACACCGACGAAGTGCTCATGAGACCAGGCGACACCGCGATCGTCCGCGGGGTCAACCACGCTTGGAGTAATCGGTCAACCGAACCGTGTCTACTCGTCGGCACAATGACAGATGCCACCCCTCGGAACTGTTGAACCACAACCGCGCCCACCCTAGGACATCTCATGACATCGGCACACAAGGCACGTATCGGTCGTATGCGCAGGATGCTAGTTCTAGCGGCAGCGCTGCTGGGCAACGGCGTCATCGTTGCCCCAAGCCCAGCCCGGGCGCTGGGACCCGACGATTTCCTCAACGATCTCAACAGCATCGGCATCGGCAACCCAAGCGACAGCCACAACTTCGACCTCGTCGGATTCGGCAACGCCATCTGCTGGCGGCTCTACACCGGAGAAGGCCCCACCCAGCTGATCCAACATTTAGTCACCGACTCACGCTCAAACGCCCAAGGCGGGCTCACCTTCCAACAAGCACAAGCC
>DASYJS010000089.1:0-18634 GCA_035996225.1 Mycobacterium sp.
CAGCAACTCGATGAAGCCAGACGTATACGATTGACTCATTTGCTGAGCGCGAGCAATCTAACTCCTGTGATTTGTCTAGAATTGCAATAAATCAGCCCGTTTCGCTTTGCACCGTGATTTTCGGATAGTCGCACAAATGGAGAGTTATCTGAATTATTCAAAGAGTGCAGTCGTGCACAATCCTGGATGCATTTACGGCCTACTTCGTTACGCATCGCGAAGACATCGAGCAATAGCGAGTTGAAAAGCAAAGAGGTGGTGACACGTGCCCCGCGTCGCAAACTCCAGGACCGCGGTTTCCTGAGCGACGCTGCGTACCGCAGGATGAACACCACGTCCTGCGTGGGGCGCCGACCTAGAAGCCGCCGAATCATGGCCGTCTTACCACGGGGCATGACCAGCGCTTTTTGGCCGCTGCGGATCGTTTGCAGTCGGCGGCGGTGGGTGTGGGTCCGACTTCACGTTGCCCTAGATCTCGCCCGGTGCACGGCCCCCAACATCATCAGCAACTTCCTCGAACCGACCGGGAAACTATTCCCTGGCGACCGTTAGCAGTCGATCAGTCTCGGCTTAGGGTGACGACGGCCGGAGTGGAATGTGGGAATGACACGCGTCGGCCAATCAGCCCGCAACAGCAAAACATATATCTATATATCGAATTAACCATTAGCATATTTAAGCACGTTGCTGATGAGTTCGACGGCACCTGTCAGGTGCTCAACGGCCGCTGACCAGACCCACTGCCTGTCGGTTGCCGACTCGTTGGGTTACGACGCCGGTGGTGTGCCAGCGCGTGTCCTCTTCATCTCCTGTCGGCGGGCGATGCTTTGGCCCAAGGCCGACCTTGACTTGTGACGCAGTGCATCACCGCTACGCCAGGGAAGCCATAGTGTGCTCTTGTGACCGCTCGGCCTGAGGAATACCGTGCGCGTTCGTGGGGCGCTGACACGCTTGTGCGGCGCCTCGAGGCTGCTGCGGCCGCCGGCGAGATTCGCTGCGACCTTCCGGCCGACACCCTCGCCCGCTGGATTGTCCGGATCAACTTCAGTCTCGTTGCTGAACCCGCGAGGCCCGAAGACGGCGGTGACGAGGGCTTGCTGCGGAACCTGCTCAGCGCCTCGCTGAATCCTCAGACGTAGCCCAATCAGCCGACAGGCGGCTACATTTCTCTATCGGAAGGCATGGCAGGCATGGCAAGAAACCGGGGTGGTCTCGTGCAGAAACGGTTCTTCAACGCGACGGCGGCCGCTCTGATCGCGGCGGGTGCTGCGGCATGCTCATCGTCGCTACCCGCCGCAGCTCCGCCGGGCGCACTGCCCGCAGGAACCGCGAGGGTAACGGTCAACAATAGGGCTCTCCCCGTGACGACCGCGGTGAAGTGTGCGCCGATAGGATCGCTAACGACGATCACTACTGGTGACCCGGCTGCAGGCGTTACGGCACTGGTATCCAACGAAACTGGGCTTATCGCCAAATCCGTCAGCATCAACGATTTGGGCGGCTTCACCGGGAGCTACATGGATGGGCTCGACGGCAAAACCGACGTCCGTATGACGGGTGAGACCTACATAATCCGCGGTACTGCCGACGGGTTCGACACCGACAACCCCAGCATGAGGACAACTGGCACATTCGCGATCCAGGTCGCGTGTTAACGCTCGCCGCGGATCGCAAGCCAACCCGGGTTGGTGCTCAGCCTCGCTGCGGTGGGCTCTCCTTGCTTCGTGGCGGCTAAAGCGTAATATATCTGTCTAATTCCTGTCGCCCGAAAGCAAAGGCCGAACCGTGATGCAATCGCCATGGCCAAGGCAGTAATTGGCCGCAGGAGCTTCCGCAGCCCACCGCCGGCCACCGCCTAATGGCGGCGGACAAGGAGAAAATGACATGCAGTATCGGCCGCTGACTCGGGGCGCCTTGGTGGTCGCCGTCAGCACCCTGCTGTATGCCCCTGCCGCGCATGCGGATGGTGACAACAACACGCTCATACCGAACAACAAACGGCTCAACGACGGCGTCGTCGCCAACGTCTACACCATGCAGCATCAGGCAGGTTGCACCAACGACGTCCGAATCAATCCGCAGCTGCAACTCGCCGCGCAGCGACAGGCCAGGGATGTGCTGAACAACCGGAACCTCGACGGCGACATCGGCTCAGACGGGTCCACCCCCCAGGACCGCACGAATGCGGCAGGCTTCCACGGTCCGGCCACGGAAACAGTGGCGATCAACCAATCCATCGCAATCAGCGGCAACGATTTGCTCAACCGGTGGTACTACAACCCCGCCTATAAGGCCATCATGTCCAATTGCGCCAATTCCCAGATGGGAGTCTGGTCGGAAAACAGCCCGGATCGCACCGTCGTCGTGGCTGTTTATGGACAGCCCCCACAGCCGACCGGCACCGGGGCAGACGCAGTGTCGCCCATGGGCGCCGCGCAAAGCGAGGCCAACATTCCGATCGATCCCAGCCCCGACTATGACGCCAGCGATGAGCTCGAGTTCGGCATCAATTGGTTCCCCTGGATCCTGCGGGGTGTCTACCCGCCGCCTGCTAATCCGCCGGAATAGGCAAGGGCCAGAACGTCATAAAGCGATAGGGAGATGTCAGGTTCGACTAGCTGACATTTCGCTGGCGTTCGCCGCAGCGGACGGCGGCTTGCCGGCGTAAACATCGAGGATGCTTTGCGCAGCCGCGGTCTCAATCCGTCGGCGAACGTCGCGGACGGCCGAGCCCAGGTGCGGGGTGAACACGGTGTGCTCGTGTGCGAGCAGCGCGGGTGAAATCTCTCGGGGTCGTCGTTGATCCGACCAGTCTTCGAATGCGAAGACGTCGGCGGCGTAGCCGCCCAGATGGCCCGCACGCAGCGAATCGGCGACAGCATCCTCGTCGACCAGCGAACCGCGGCCCACATTGACCAATAGCGCCCCAACGGGAAGGCGCCGTAACGCCTCCGAACCGATGAGGTGGTGGGTATCCGAAGTCAAAGGTGCGGTGAGAACGACGGCGGTGCTGTGCGTCAGCAAGGTTTCCAGCGGCACTGACTCTGCACCCAACTCGGTCTCGTCGGCGACGGATAGCGGCGTGGGATCGGTATAGAGTAATTCCGCGTCGAACCCACGCAACCGATGCGCCACTGCACGTCCCACGGCGCCCATGCCGACGATCCCGACGTGGCGCCCGCTCAGCCCGCCGCCGTACAGTTCCGGCCGCCAGCCTTGGTGCCGACCGGAGCGCACGTAGCTATGGCCGGCGAGAAGGTGCCGATCCAGCGCGATCAACAGCCCGAGCGCGAGATCGGCAGTGGGGGCGGTGAGCAGGTCCTCGACGTAGCTGACCCAAATCGCACGATCAGTGCACGCCGCGACGTCGATGTTGTCGTAGCCCTTAAACGCCCCGGCCACGATCTTCAACCGCGGGCTTTGTTGCAGCAACCCCTCATCGACGTGGTCGGGCATGAACACGAGCAACGCATCGGCATCGCCGCACCTGGTGAGCAATTCGTCTTGAGTGAGGCTGTTCGCCGTCTGGTTCGCGATCACCTCACACGATTGGCCCAGTAGCTCGAGCACCTCCGGGTAGACCCGATGAGTGATCACCACCCGAAACGGTTGTGCCTCCGGTGGATTCACAGAAACCTCCCTCGCAGCCAGCCGCTGATGCCGTCCACGATGGTGACGGTTGCCAAGATGACCACCATGATCGCGGCCACCTGCCGATATTCCAGTGTCCTCAAGGCGGCGATGAGTTCGAAGCCGATACCGCCGGCACCCACCAGGCCGAGTACCGTCGAGGCTCGGAAGTTGTACTCCCACCGGTAAATCGACACGTCAGCCAATTGGGAAAGAACTTGGGGAAGCACGCCGTAGATGATCACCTGGGCCGGCTTCGCCCCAACGGCACGCGCGGCTTCAATGGGGGCCGGGCTGGCACGTTCGATGGCCTCGGCGAAGAATTTGGCCACCATGCCGACCGAGTGCAAACCCAGCGCAAGCACACCGGGGAGCGCGCCAAAGCCAACCGCTGCCACGAACACGATCCCCATGATCAGATCAGGAATCGCTCGAAGGACGTTGAGGATCGCCCTGGCCAGGTGATAGAGCACCGGGTGCGGAGCTGTGTTGCGGGCCGCGGCAAGGCCGATGGGCAACGACAGGGCTATGGATAGCGCTGTACCGGCCACGCTCATAGCCAGGGTGTCCAGCAGCGGTACCACCCAGGAACCGGCTCGCGTGAAGTCCGGAGGCAACATCTCACCGAGCAACGAAAACAGGGCCGGGATTCCGTCGCTCAGCCGTTGGGCATCCAACAGCCCGACGTAGCCGCAGCAAGCGACCACGATCCCCACAATCACTGCGGCCCATAGCGCCAGGCGGATGCGCCGTCTCTGTTCAAGGCGGGCAATCTCACCGAATTCGGCATTCGCGGCGGCCGGGTCGCGCCGGCTGCGGCGCACGACGACTGTCATTTGCTCAAGGACGACAGATCCAGCCCTAGTTGCTTGCTCAGCTGGCGGACTACGTCGTAGTCCGCATTGGTCACCGGCGCGAAGCCTGCCGCCTTGAACGGCTTGAGCACCTTCGGATCGTGCAAGTTCAAGAAGGCATCCCGGATAGCGGATTTGAGTCCAGCGTCCAGAATGCTCTGCATGGTCCAGGGGTAGTTCGGGTACGGCTTGGACTCGGCGAGGATACGAACCTTAGCCGGATCGATTGTGCCCCTTTGGGTAAACGTTTCAAAGATCGGCTTGCTGATACCGCCGCCGGCCGCATTTCCGTTCTGTACCGCGAAAGCGACCGCGTCGTGAGCGCCCACGAACTGTTCACTATAGTTCTGTCCGGCTCGCAGTCCCTGGTCCGCCAACATGGATTTCGGGATCAGATGACTCGATGTGCTTGCGGGATCGCCCCAAGCCACCGTCTTGTTGGTGAGGTCGGCGATCGTGTTGATGTGCTGGCTGATATTCCCTATCACCAGGGCCTGGTAGACCGGCGGCCCACCGGCCTGCTCGGCAAGTGCCGCGAACGGTTCGATGTCTGGGTCCTTCGATTTCGCCAGCACGAACGACAACGGGCCGAAGTAGCCAAGCTCGATTCGGCCGCGCCGCATCGCCTCAATCATCGATGAGTAGTCGGTGGTGACCACCAACTCGATCTGCTTACCAAGTTTGGCGTGCAGGTAGTCCTTCAGCGGTTGGTTGTTCTGGATGACGGTGGTGGCATTTTCGTCTGGCAGCAATGCAACACGCAGTGTCGACGGGTTCGACGTCGTCTGCGTGTGCGAGCCGAAACAGCCGGTAAGAACGAAAGCCAGCAGTGCGGTCAGCAAAATGCGAGCGGCCTTCATCGGGTTCCTTTTGCGGTCGAGGCGGTCAGCGTCGCCGAGGGGGTCGTGGGCGAGCCGTCACTGGTGTGGCGATAGATCTGGGCAATTTGCTCGGCGTCGAGGCGACTAGGTGGTTCGTCGACCACCACCCGACCGGCCGACAGCCCGACGATGCGGTCGGCGAAACGGCGGGCCAGGTCGACTTGATGGAGACTGACCACGACGGTGATGCCGTCCTGTCGGCAGATCTCACGAAGCAAACTCAGGACGGTGACTGCGGTTTCGGGGTCGAGACTGGCCACCGGTTCGTCGGCCAGGACGATGTCAGGCTCTTGGGTCAGCGCCCGGGCGATCCCGACCCGCTGTTGCTCACCCCCACTGAGCCGGTCGGCGCGAACCATGGCCTTGCCCAGCAGCCCCACTCGGTCGAGGGCGGCCAGTGCGCGGTAAGTATCTGGACGACTCGACCGCAAGAACCCTTGCAGCACACCGGTGGAAGCCACGGTCCCTAGAAGAGCATTGCGCAGCGCCGTGTGCCGGCCGATCAATTGATGCTGTTGAAAGATCATCCCGGTGCGCCGCCGGTGCGCGCGAATCCTCGCGCTGCTGTTGAGCGGTCCGACGCCGGCCACCTCAACCAATCCACTGGCGGGCGTCACCAAATGGTTCATGCAGCGCAACAGAGTCGACTTACCCGCTCCCGATGGGCCAAGCAGCACCGAAAAGCTACCGGCTTCGAAGCGGATGGTCAGTGGGTGCAAAGCGAGGGTGTCCTGGTACCGAACGCTGACGTCATATAGCTGGATCACAGATCTCCAAGTTGGTACAAATCACTTGGAAACTAAGGCCTGATCATGAACCGTTGACAACGGTGCGGCCAGTAACGACGGAACGTTTTGATCTCTCGGATGAACGGCGCGTGTCCCAAAGAAGCGGCATGTGCACACGGTAAACCGTACAGCTTATCGCCGACATTTGTTCTGCCGCAATGTGATCCGCGTCAAACGAGACACCGCAGTCGGTTGTTAGCGGAGAATGGCGACAAGCAAACCCACTTCGAGCTCGGCAAGCGCGGCCCGATCACGTTCGACACCCTGTTCACACAAAGTCACAGTGCCCCGCGGCGACCTCGCATCGGTATTGGAGTAATGCAACCAGCCGCCATCGGCACCTTCAGTCGTCAGCCGAGGTCATACAAGCATTTGGTGGGACGGGCAGGTGCAGCGCGATGATTTCGGCCAGGTGACGCCCCACATCGTCAAGCACAGCTGTCGACTGTGTCGCCAGCGCAAGGATCACGGCACCTTCGATGGCGGCCACGACCAAGGCCGCCAACGAGCGTGCGCTGTCACGATCGGCGCCGGACCTAACCAGCCGATCGGCGAGGACCGTCTGCCACTCACCAACGGCCTCGGAAGCCGCCTGCGCGGCCGCCGGCGCTTCAGAACGACCGAGGATCGCTGCCACAATCGGGCAGCCTGCTTGCATCTGAGTAGCACTCAGCTGCGCCTTCCATTCGTCGACGAAAGTCTGGACCGCCTGTGCGGGATCGCCCTCGTCGTCGGCTGACCGGATCACCGCGGTCAACGCCTGTCCTGCGAGGCGGGTGGCTTCAGCAACGAGTTGCGCTTTGCCGCCGGGGAAATTCAGGTAGACGCTTCTGCGGGCGACTCCGCTGTCCTCGAGGAGCGCGTTGAGGCCAGTGCCGGCCACCCCCCGCCGTCGCACCAATCCCGTGACACTGGCGATGAGAGCATCTCGCGCGGACATCTTTGGCCCCCTTGCGGCTTCGCCGAGTTCTTCGCCCGGGCACTCCTGGGTCGTTCAGTGCGTCTCGCCTGAACCTGGGGGTTGAACTATACCAATCGGTCTACTAGCCTTTTCAAAAGGCCTTACCGTTCAAGAGGGCGTTCCGAACACATTTCGACTACGGAGACACCATGACGAGCACCAACGAGAACAAGACGCTGCGAAAGTTCCGCAGAGAACGTGCGCTCGGACGCTATCTGCTCAACCCGGCGGTGCAAGGATTGAGCAAACTGGGGGTGCGTACCGCAATGGCCACCGAACTGGAGACCATCGGCCGCAAGACCGGCCAAATACGCCGCGTCCCCGTGTCAGCGCAATTCGACCACAACGGGGCGTGGGTTATCAGCCAGCATGGCAGCCGCTCCGGTTGGGGCAGAAATATCGCCGACAACCCGAATATCCGTATGCGGCAGGGCAATCAATGGCGCGCGGGAGTTGCGACATTCAGGCCAGAGGACGATGTTGTCGCGCGCGGCCGCAAGTTCGGCCGACTAGGAGCCAAGGTGGCAAAGGCGCTGGAAACGACCCCCGTGTCGGTTCGGATCGATTTCACCGACTAGGAAAATGTCATACCCACGTCAAGGATCAGCCGAAGTAACTGTCAAGCATCAACCGAGGCCATACAAGGGACTGTGTGGGGCAGGCCGGGCTCGAACCCGCGACCAACGGATTCACAAATCGAGGATCCCGTTGGTTCCCAAGGAACCAGTAAATCCTTGTCCAACAAGAATTTAGGGCCATGCCACCGCCCAACAGATCTCGCTGATTCTCGTCGATTCTCGATCAATATCGATGAGTAAACGATGATGGGGGAAGCCACCAAGTTCAGTATGATCATTCCCGGTTCACGCCGACGCGCGTGTACCACTGCTGCACCTAGCATTACAACTATCAAGCCCGCTGTCCCAACCGTTACCGGCAACAGGGGCGAAATCTCGAGTACCGCGGGTGAAAGCATTGCCACGCCACCAGTAATCTCTGTCAATCCGGCGAATACCACTGTGCTCGAACTGAAGTCGTCGACCCAACTCGAACCCCGGAGTGCCAGGCGTTTTTTGGGGACGACCGCCTTTATGGCACCGGAGGCGGCGAAGACCAGGCCTATCCCAGCGCTGACAACCCACAAAGCCACATTCACTTGATGGTTGACGGCACGCGTGCGAGCTCGGCGACTCAAGCGTGATAATCAAGCATGTCGCCGAACGATTCTCCGTTTTCCGGAGCAGCCTGTTTTCGCAACGTTAAATGGCATGCTGTCAACCGCTTTAGGTGATCAGCAAGGCGATACCACTGTCAGTGACTTTGACATCAACGCAGGATAGATCGGTTACGACGACGTCGGCGTCCGCCAGTTCGGCCGCCCGGTGAGTGGTCGTGACGGCTAGTACTTGCGCCCCTGCGGCTCGGCCAGCACCGACGCCCGCTGGCGCATCCTCCACCACCAGACACTCCTGTGGCTCGAAGCCCAGCGCGGCAGCCGCCTTGAGGTAACTCTCGGGGCTTGGCTTGCCGGTTGATACATCTTCTGCGCCGATCAGCAACTTCGGAGCTGGGAGCCGCGCTGCCGCTAGTCGAGCAGCCATCAACGAGCGCGGCCCGGAGGTCACCGCGGCCCAGCGACTACGCGGTAGGGCATCAAGCAGTCGGCGTGCTCCCGGTAGCGCCAGGACACCATCGAGATCAGCCAGCTCTTGCAGAGCGAGTTGCCGAGCTGTCGCTGCGACTCGCTGCTGTGGTGCGACGAACTGCGCGACAGTGTCCTCGGTCCGCCTGCCATGACAGACCTTGAGTACCTCTTCATAATCGACGCCGTATTCCTTGGCCCAGGTACCCCAGGACCCTTCGACTGTGGCGGCTGTGTCAATCAAGGTGCCATCGATGTCGAACAAAATCGCCTTGCCGTGCAACACCGCCATAGACAGCAACCCTAACGGGGGTAGGGCCCATGCATCGGACGGTGTGTCGCTATGAACAGGCGCTCAACCGGTTAGCGCACGCTCGCAGGACACTTTGTGTCGACCAATGTTGGCCCACAGTGAAAATCGGCTATGGGCGGGTCTTCCCACACGCGAACTGCACCGCGGGCACAGCACAATGCCCGTGGCGCCTCGCATGCGGCGACCAGAGGTTCGCCTGGCGGACGCGGTCGGCCTCGGTTTGCGCTCGACGACGGTGGTCGGCAATGTTCAGGACGGACATGAACGGACCGCTTGAGTCGTCTGCGGTGAAAACCGCACGTCAAACGGGCTCTTCTGAACAGCGTTGAGTAAAAGGGATACGCCCCGTCGTGTTGGTCATCGTTGCTATTACGCGGGTTACGCACTTTCGTAAATGTGGATGAAAGGAAATTCAACTACTTTGGGCCCAGCATCCTCGATGTGCATTGGACTGATATCATGAGATCAATCACTGCTTGGCCCCCACTGCCTGCCGCTACCCAACGACGCAGCGTCAGGCATATGAAGCATGGGCGACGAAAGGATTCTTGGTGTTAATAGCCACCAAACGAGCACAATACGATTTCATGTATGAGATTTTGCAGCATGAAACGGCAGCACTGAACTTCACAATGTCAGTGTTGGAGAAGAGTTATAAATCCCACTTTCCTGACCATGCCAGCGATGTGAGTGGGCTCCTAGAGGACGCGTGCAAGCATTTGCTGGCAGCTGGTGATGGGAGTGAACTGTATCAAGTATCTGAAGAGGTGCACCGGCAATTCTTCACATCCGAAGGACACGGGTCATGGTTCAGCGAGGGCTACTCCGCGTATAAGTCCCATCGTAAGCCGATACAGGATTTCAATAATCTCGCAGACGCCATTAGCGGCAGCACAGTACTCGACTTCGGCTGCGGCCGCGGTCATTTAGCTGCGCTGATCGCCCGCGCCGGCTTTGACTGCTACACCACCGACGTCATGGACTACCGTGGCACGGACGCCGGCCATCTACCGTTTCGGCAGATGGCTTCACCTGTTGATGTCCCCTATGCGGACGACATGTTCGACAGTGCGATCGTCAAAACCGTCCTTCATCACGTTGATGCAACCGATCTAACTCCGCTGTTGATCAATTTGCGGCGTGTTTCACAGCGGTTGATTATCGAGGAGGACACTTACGCTGTCCCAGCAGCGTCACTCGGGCCTGCGTTGGGGCAGATCGAAATAACCGAATTTAATAAATTGAATGATAGCGATCAATTCCGAACACTCGTACTGATCGATTTCTTTGGTAACGCCGTCGCTCAAGGACTTGTCGATATGAATTTCGGCTGTCAGTTCAAGCGGATTAGCGAGTGGAATTCACTATTTGATAGCCTCGGCTTACGTATTGTAGATACAGAGATCGTGGGTTTCCGCCCAGGTAACATTCACAAAAGCTGCCAAGTTCGCTTCGTCGTTGATCGCGAGGAATTGTAATAACACTAAGCATCGCAGCGGAATTCATGCCACAAAGCGCGTCTCCAGGCGCACCGTCATAGATCAACCGAAGTAACTGTCAAGCACCAGCCGAGGTCATACACCACTGAAGTGGGGCAGGCGGGGCTCGAACCCGCGACCAACGGATTATGAGTCCCTAGCCGACATGTCGGCGACCAGGCGAGGCGGTTAGCCGAAACGGCCCACATCGCTTGGAAGACACCAGATTTGGCCGTTGCTAGTTCGGTCGCCCACTGAAACCGGTAAGCACCTGTGCGACAAGGTTAGGGAAATGCCGTCACCGAACAGATCTCAATGAATCTCGTGTGCGTCAACCCATCGTTCCGGCGCTGTTGAGCTCGAAACCAAGGACTGTGATGCAAGATGAGCAGATGCAGCGCGATCTCCTGGCCAACTTTTGCGCACGCGCGCTCGACGAGGACATTGCTGCCTCCCCCGTGGCCGACATGCGGGCTGGCCGAGGCAATTCCGCCGACCTTGCGATGACGGCTACACCATGAACTCCCGCACCCTTGTCCGGCGTCGGCTCGACTACCTTCTGCTCCCGGCCTTCGTGCTCGGCATCATCAACGCGCTCGTGTTGAGTCTGCCGGAAGCCCTCGGCGTTCCTGTCGCCATTGACAGCCCGTGGCCACCTTTGCGTGCCTTGCACACTTGGGGTGTCGAGCAAGAACCGCAGCATCTCGTCATGCCGCCCGCCTTGCGGGCCTCGCTTTTGTACGACGGTTTCGTTCAACTTCCGCTGCTCGTCGTGCTCACCATCGGCGTCTGGAAGCTCAAATCGTGGCCGTGGCTGCCCGCACTGGCCATGGCCTACGCCGTCAGCGCGGTGGTGAACATGTACTTCTACTTCATGCAGACATTCCTCGGACCTGACAGTCCCTCACACCTGGCGACCTACCTGCCGCTCAACCTCCCCTGGGTGATCGTGCCGCTGCTGGTGGCGTACCGGTTCTGGCCGCGCACAGCCTGAGAAGGAGGCGTTCCCATCAACTTCCGCACATTTCGAAGGTGAATTCGTGGCCGCAGATACAAATGCGGTCACCATCGGCCAGCGTCGCGCTGACACGAATGGCTGTTCGGCGATCGTCGGCGACGATGTCATTGTCGGGGAGGTGGCAGGGTGCGGTAGGTCACCTATCGCGCACCAGACCACATCAACGTCTGCGTCTGCGCCGGTGGCCACATCGGTTGCGACGCAAGGTCAATCGGCGTGCACAGATCTCAACGGAACCGTTCGCACCGAGGTTTTCGACATAGCTTTTAGCGCTTTTTGACCAGTCCGCCCGGTGGGCTTTCGTCAACGTCGTTGAGGATCAGCGCGCGCACGGCGGTACGCGGTCCGTACGGTCGCAGCATGGTGCTGGCCGGCCGTGGACGCACGTGCTGCGGCCACCAGAACCAGCGCCCGAGCAAGGTGGCAAGCGACGGGGTCATGAACGACCGCACGATCAAGGTGTCGAACAACAGACCCAGCGCGATCGTCGTACCCACCTGGGCCATCACCCGCAGCGGGCTGAACATGAACGTGGCCATGGTGGCGGCGAACACCAGACCGGCGGCGGTCACCACCGAGCCCGAACCGGCCATCGCGCGGATCGTCCCCGTCTTGAGCCCGGCGTGGATTTCCTCCTTGAACCGCGATATCAGCAGCAAGTTGTAGTCCGAGCCGACCGCCAGCAGCAGGATGATCGCCATCGCCAGCACCATCCAGTGCAACTTGATCCCCAGGATGTACTGCCATAGGAGCACGGAGAGTCCGAACGAGGCGCCCAGCGACAGCAACACCGTACCGACGATCACGAAGGCCGCAACGACGCTTCGGGTGATCACCAACATGATGACGAAAATCAGTGTGGCCGCGGAAATTCCGGCGATCAACAGGTCGATGTCGGAGCCGTCGTGCATGTCCTTGTACGTCGCGGCGGTACCGCCGAGGTAGACGTTGGCGCCCTCCCAGGGCGTGCCTTTAATCGTCTCGTGCACGGCCTGCTTGATCGGCTCGATGTGGCTGACGCCTTCAGGAGTCGCCGGGTCGCCTTCATGCGAGATGATCAACCGGACAGCGTGCCCGTCCGGCGATATGAACTGTTTGAGACCCCGCGCGAAATCCGGGCTCTTGAACGCCTCTGGCGGAAGGTAGAACGTGTCGTCGTTCTTCGCTTTGTCGAAGGCATCGCCCTGCGCGGTGGCGTTGTCGGCCTGCGCTTTCGCCTGGTCGTTGAGACCCTTTGTGATCGCATAGTTCGACATGATGGTGTCGAGGTTGTGCTGCTGGCTCTCAATCTGCGGGGGTATCAACGCTACGAGTTTGGGCTGGATCTGATCCAGCTTGTCGAGATTCGCGCTGAGGTTCTCGATGTTCTCGGCCACCTGGTCGATGCCGTCGAGCGCGTTGAAGACCGACCGGATTGCCCAGCAGGACGGGATGTCGTAACAGTGCTTCTCCCAGTAGAAGTAGCTACGGATCGGCCGGAGGAAGTCGTCGAAGTTGGCGATGTCGTCGCGCAACGCCTCGGTGATCTTCACCGTTTCTTTGGTGAGCTTGGTGGTTTCGTGTGTGGTGTTGCTCAGATCCTGGGTGACCTGCATCTGCTCATGCAGAGTCGCCATCGTTTTCTTGAGCTCGTCCGCCTGGTTCAGCAGGTTTTTCGCCTGCTCTTCCTGATAGTGCTGGGTCTGGAGCCGCCCTGCGGCCTGTGCACCCATCTGAAAACCGAGGGTGCTGTGGTCGAGCGGCGTGCCCAACGGCCGGGTGATGGTCTGCACCCGGCCGATACCGGGGATGTGGAAGACCGCCTTGGCGACCTTGTCCAGGACGATGAAGTCGGCCGGGTTACGCAGGTCATGATCGGTCTCGATCATTAACAACTCAGGATTCAGCCGAGCCTGGTTGAAGTGTCGGTCGGCAGCCGCATAGCCGATATTGGCCGGGGTGTCTTGCGGCAGGAAGTGGCGCGTGTCGTAGTCCGTCTTGTAGCCGGGCAGAGCGAGCAGGCCGACTAATGCGGCGGCGATGGTCACCGCGAGAACCGGTGCGGGCCAGCGGACGATGGCGGTGCCGATGCGTCGCCAGCCCCGGGTCTGCAGCTTTCGCTTCGGGTCCATCAGCTTGAAGAACGACGCCACGGTCAGGATCGCCGGTGCCAGAGTCAAGGCCGCGAGGACCGCGACCAGCATGCCGACGGCGCAGGGCACACCGAGTGACTCAAAATAGGGCAACCGGCAGAAGCTCAGGCAGTACATCGCGCCGGCGATGGTCAGCCCCGACCCCAGGACGACATGGGCCGTGCTGTGGAACATCGTGTAGAACGCTTCTTCACGCGTCTCGCCCAGACCACGGGCCTCGTGATATCGGCCGACCACAAAGATCGCGTAGTCCGTTCCGGCGGCGATCGCCATCAGCACGAGCATGTTATTGGCGAACGTGGAGAGCCCCATGATGTTGTAGTTTCCGAGCGTCGCGACGACACCGCGGGCCGCGGCCAACTCGATGAAGACCATCGTCAGCATGATCAGAACGGTGCTTATCGAGCGGTAGACGATCAGCAGCATCACCACAATCACGAGGAGGGTGATCAGAGTGACTGTCGCGACGCCTTTCTGACCCGCATGGGACTGGTCGGCAAACAACGGAGCCGCCCCGGTGACGTAGGCCTTGATCCCCGGCGGCGCCGGCACCGAGTCCACGATCTTGCGGACGGCCTCGCTGGACTCGGAGGACAACCCACCGCCCATGTTGCCGGCGAGGTAGACCTGGACGTACGCGGCTTTTTGGTCGTGGCTCTGGGAGCCCGCGGCGGTCAGGGGATCACTCCAGAAGTCCTGGATGTGCTGAACGTGTTTCTTGTCTTGCTCGAGTCGCTTGACGATCTCGTCGTAATAGCGGTGGGCCTCCGCCCCCAGCGGTTTGTCGCCCTCCAGCAGGATCATTGCCGAGCTGTCGGAACTGAACTCTTTGAACGTCGATCCGACGCGCATCATCGACTGGAACGACACCGCGTCTTTCGGGCTCTGCGACACCGAGTGGCTCTTGGAGACGACCTCCAGTTGCGGCGACACGGTGTTGGTGACGAAGACGATGCCCAGCCAGATCAAGACGATCGGCAACGCAAGCCGATGGATCATCCGCGGAAGGAACGGCGGGATCAGTGGTTGATCAACGCGCGGCGCAGCCTTGGTGGTCTCGCTCATGCGGACTTGTCCAGGCAGTAGACGAAGGCATTGACGTTTTCGTTGGCGGGCGATTGATTAGCACCCTTGATCACCTCACCGCGCCCGTCGTGGTTGTCCACGACGAATTGGCAGGCGATCCAACTCCCGTCTCCTTGCGCTACCAGGTTTGCCGGGATGCCGGGCTTCGTTGACTTCAATACTGTGCTCCAGGGCAAGGGGACGTTGAGGGCCTGCTGCGGGTGGGAGTTCTCGTCGAGGTAGTTGATGGTTGCCGTGCTGCCCGGTGAGCCCCAGACCTCGAGCGTGATGGTCTTGGCGTTGAACTGGTCGAGGACCTCGCCCGACGTGCCACCACCGAACGAACCGCTGTGGACGCCGAAGATGTCATGCAGCCGGTGCACGACGAACCCGGACAGCGCGACGACAGCCACGATCGTGAGCACCAGCCAAAAACGGCCCAGCAACCCCTTCTTCTTGGCGCGGTGTGGGCCGAGTTTTTCCTCGGGCACCGTAGGAGTCCGCGACTCTCTCCGTGGCTCGGTGGTCGTCATGGGCGCTTTCCTAACCAGGGGCGAAGGCTACTCAACTAATTAGCTTAGAGGTAAGCTTAGGCACTCTAACCTACAACGAGATGGTCCGACTTCACATCCCGAGCTGAGCCGTCCGCGAACTCAGACGCTCCCCTGAGCCGTCGCTGCTTCGCCAAGGACAACTTGTGAAACACAATTGCGGCGGAACGACAGTATCCACTGCTCGTTGATAATTCGCGCTCGTACCCATAGTTCTTGGTTCGGCCACGTTCACGCGCAGCCGCCTGCTGTCTGGCGGTGGCGAAGCGTTGATACGCAGCTTGACGCGCTCGAGTTTGGGCACTTTCGCGGCGCCATGCGCGTGCGCGCTGGGTGCGTCGTCGCTCGTTACGGTCTACAAGCTCGCCACGATGTCGGGCAGCAGCCGCGGGTCGGTGTCTGCGGCGACGGTGTGCATGGTGACGGATTAGCGACCCATAGGTCTGGATAGGTCCGGTTGTTTCATATCTTTTGTGGCCTCATAAGGTGATTGGTCGCCCCAACGAGCTCGGCCAAAACCGGCCAATTCCGGTCGATTCCGGGTCATTGGCGTCGAATAAACGACGACCGATTTACGCGTGACGGTGGTGTGGTTCGCGATGTATACGGTTACACGGACTTGGGGCTTGAGAACACTCGGCGCATTGTGGGTCTCTAGGTCATTCTCGCGGCAGTAGTCCGACGTTCGCAGTTTGCTACATCGAAGCAGCGACGGCCCAAACAGCTTCGCGGTCGGCAGATCCCGAACGGTCCAGGGGGCTGAGGACCACGTCCGTGGCCCCGGCGTCTAGATAGGTTTGCAGCTGCCGCGCAACAACATCGGAACTTCCGACGGCCGCGAGCTCAGCGACGTTGTCCACGCCTTCACGTGCGATCACCCTCTGGTAGGACGGGATCGTCTCATAGAAGCTCAGTTGCTCGGCGGCGAGGTTTCGCCCGGCGTCGATGTCGTTCTGACTGTCGCCGGTCACCAGCACCGGCACCGCCGCGATGATTCGGGGCTTCGGCCTGCCCGCATCGGCCGCCGCTGTTGCGATGGTCGGCTCGATGAACTCCGCGATGGTTCTTGGCCCCGCGAGATACGGCAGTGTGCCATCGGCGAGTTCGCCGGTGACCCGTAATGCCTTAGGACCCATGGCCGCCACATAGACAGGAACCGGTGCGCCGCCGCGAACCGCGACCGGCCACCCAGGGCTCGCCGTGAACTCGTCGCCGTGGAAGTCGACGGTCCCCTCGTCGAAAATGGACCGCAATACGGTCAGGTGTTCACGCAGCCGCTGGATGGTGTTCGGCCACGAGGTTCCGAACGCTTGGCGTTCCGGCGAGTGGGCGCCGAGACCGAGCCCAAGGCTGAAGTTGCCATGGGAGGCCGCCTGGGCGGTCTGCGCCAGCGAAGCCATCATCAGCGGATGCCGTGGATTGATCGGCACCACCGAGGTGCCCACCCCCAGCCCGGGCACCGCGGCCCCGACCAGTGCTGCCAGCGCGATCGCCTCGTAGTCGAACTGCTGCGCCAGCCAGACCTGGCGGACCCCGATTTCATGGGCGCGCCTCGCCTGCGAGACGACGTCATCGACGACGTTGGCAGCGTTCGCACGTGCACCTAGCTTGATCCCGGTCGGCATGTCGCGAACAACCCATTCGTGCACGTCGCCTATTCCGCACAACGGCGATCTGCCTGTGCGGATCGGAACGCTTGCTGCTCAGCACTCGCCAACGCAAGCCGGGTGACGGTCAAACGACGGTCAAACGACGGTTGAGAGACGACCGGGAGTGTCAGAGTCCCGCTGACGTGGCTTTTCGTGGGAGCCGATGACGGGAATCGAACCCGCGTATTCAGCTTGGGAAGCTGACTCGAGCCGGTGAAACGGTCTGCCGGCACCTCGACGTCGCCAACGACGACGTGCAGGATTTCGTCGCCGCGGTCTCCGGGGTAGCAAGGGCGGCCGCGTCCGCAGCGTGACCACCCCTACCCGCGAGGTGGGTTACTAACTGCTGAAGGCGCTAGTGATGGCCGTGTCGAAGTAGTCCCGCCATGTTGCGATCTTGCCGTCGGCGATTTCGAAGACACCCATGATAGGCACCGATATCTCGACACCGTCCTTACGGCGTAGCACGTCGGTACGTTCATGCATCACGACACCGTGGTCGCTGATCTGCCGATGCACGATGAACTCAATGCCGTCCAGCGCCGTCAAGAACTCGGCAATGAACTCTCTGATGGCTTCTCGACCCTCTACCGAGGGCATCGGTGGGATGTTGCGATATACCGCGTCGTCGGTGAAGCAGCTGGCGATTTCATCAAGATCCGGCTTGGACCACAGCGCGCAGAATCTGGTGACCACTTCATCGGGTGAGGGCATCATGCCTTCGTGAAACGCGCCAGCGCAGACTGATATTTCAAGTCCCAGACGAAGCCCGGGAGTGTCGCGTGGCGACCGCCAAACGCCGACAACCAAACTAGCTAAGCGCCTCGGCGTACTCGCCCACCCGCCGGTAAAACGCCGGTAAATCGCGATCACGCCGAGCCGACCACTGGCCAATCTTGCCTTAACCAGGCCTTTTAAAGTGGGGCGGGCGGGGCTCGAACCCGCGACCAACGGATTATGAGTCCGAGGCAATGGGCCACGGTGCACGCTGGATCAACTCGGGCAGTGCCGCGCTGGAATGCCGATACCCAACGAGTGCGCCGATCCGGCTGATTGCAGACACCTTCGTACGTAGTATTCCCGAGTGCCGTTGGTGAACGGTGCGAATTTGACTGGTTCCACGCTGGATCCACTGCCGGCCGGCCAGTTACGTGCCAGGCGGGGGTTATTTGGTGAACCTGCGACGCAAGAGGCGAGCGCCGCCGACCGATGTGGTGATCGAGCTAGATAATGCCGCCGAGCTGTTCGCGGCCGATCCCCGCGGCCTGCTCGCCGGCACGCACCGCATCGATAGCGGCATGGACGAACTGGTGGAGCGGTTACTGGCCCAGAAAGGGATCGCCTCTGACCAGCGGGTCGTTCTGTACATCGCCAGCAAGTGCTCCGACGAACTGGCCGCCGAGGTGGTGGCGGCCTTGCGGCTCTATTGCGAGCTGCGAATGCGCCGAGCCAACCGCGAACAGGACCTGATCTGGCGCCAGGGCATGCGGTCGCTGCTCAGTGGCTCGCTGCTGTTCGCTGTGGGCATCGCGTTGTCGTACACGTTCACGCGACCGGTGATGGGCGAATTTGCGCACGATCTGCTGGGAAACGGCGTATTCCTCGTCGTGGCGTGGGTTGGCCTGTGGTACCCGTTCGACCTGCTGTTTATCGCCCGGGAGCAGGCAAAGCG
>DASYJS010000090.1:0-8611 GCA_035996225.1 Mycobacterium sp.
GAGCAGCATGAAGATGATCACGACGAAAGTGAGGATCGTGACCAGGATGACGCCTTTGTCGCCGGCGGCCGATTGATCGGCAGTCAGCGCCGCCGCGCCGGTGACGTAGGCCTTGATGCCCTGCGGCGCAGGCGTGTCGTCCACCAGTTTGCGGACCGACCTGACGGACTCATTGGCCTTGGTCTCGCCCTGGTTACCCCTGAGATACACCTGCACATAGGCGGCCTTACCGTCCGTGCTCTGCGAGCCGGCCGCCGTCAGCGGATCTCCCCAGAAGTCCTGGACGTGCTCGACGTGTTTCGTGTCCGCCTCGAGCTTTTTGATCAGCCCGTCGTAGTAGTGATGGGCGTCGTCGCCGAGCGGCTGGCTAGCCTCCAGGACGACCATGACCGCGCTGTCGCTCTCGAACTCGTTGAACACCTTGCCGACGCGCTGCGTCGCCTGCATCGATGCCGCCTCTTTCGGGCTCATCGGCACCGTGTGTTCCTTGCCGACTTTCTCCAGGTCGGGAACGAACATGCTGAGGCATACGACCATCCCGATCCAGCCCAGCACGATAAGCAGCGCGAACTTGTGCACCGTGCGCGCAAAAAGCGGCATGTGGGGAAGCCCGGCGGCCTGTTGGTCGCTCATGCGGACTTCACTATGCAAAAGGTTTCGGCGTTTACTCCGGTGATCGACCTTTCGTCTTTGACCACGTCGTTCACGATGATCTGACAGCTGATCTGGTCTCCGTCGGTCTGCGCGACCACATTGACGCTCACCGACGGCAGCGTCGTGGTGACCGAGAGCGTCCAGGGCAGCGGCACGTGGTCTATGCGCCGCGGCTGGGCGTTGATGTCCAGGTAGTTGATGTCAGCGGTGGCTCCAGACCCGTAGACCTTGTAGACCACGTGCTTCGGGTTGAACGGCTTGATGTCATCCAGGCTGCTGTTACCGATTCCGGAAGTGTCGTGATTGCCGAAAAACGAGCGGAGGCGAAGGACGCAGAACCCCGCCACAGCGATAACCAAGGCGATGACCAATACGATCCATATCTTCTTCACCGCGTTGGCAACAGGAGCCTTTGCCACCCGATCACCTTCCGCTAACCGAGCGGCCGACCGCCCGTCCCATTGCGCACCGGTTGCTTTGGTGCGCTAAGTATCCTGTGCGAGCGCGCGCCGCGGTCAGTTCCAGGATCGGCCTCAACTCGACCGCTCCCCGTCCGCACATACCAATCTGCTTTCTGCTCATGGCGATTCGGAAATAAGGCCAATGCAGGTGGCCGTCAACACCCGGGTCAAGGCGGGGGCGAATTCGATGTTCCACTCCTCGGGCGGAACAGCCTCCGGCTGGTCGGCGTAGGCGTCGGTGAGGCGCTCCGGCGGGTTGGCGATCTGCCAGAACGCGGCGGCCAACGAGTAGGCGGCGATCAAGCTGTCGAACGCGCCGGAGCGGCCGAGCTTGGGCAGCGCGCGCTCGATGGCGTCGGCCAGGGCGACCGCGGCGGCCGAGATCGTTCGCCGGATGTCGACAACCCGCTCGACCTCCACCTCGTGCTCGAGGTGCAGGTGAAGGTTGGCGAGCAGGTCACAAAACAGTGGATCGGCCGCCAGCCCGTTGGCCAACGTTTCGGCCACCCGCGCCGGCGACATGAGACCCGGCTCGGCCAGCTCCTCGCACACCGTGCCCGACCATCGGACCCAGCCCTCGGCGGCGAGGTGTAGCAGAACCTCTTTGTGAGAAGTGAAGTAGCGACGCACCGCCGAGTAGTGAATGCCGGCGCGACTGGCGACCGCGGTCAACGTCACCGACGCGACGCCGGCCTCGCAGGCCAGGGAGCGCGCGGCTTCGACGAGTGCCGCCGCACGTCGGCGCTTGTTCTCTTCCGTGCGGGCGCGCTGAAACGTGAGTTGCGCCACTGAGGGAGATTAACGCACATCACGTGATTTGTATAACGCACATTATGTGCTTTGCGCGGTGCGGTTACCGTTGGGAGTCGTGAGCTTTAGCCATCCCGTCCGTAACCCTGGCCGCCACGAATAACACTGATGCAGACAATTGCACTCATCGGCTTCCTCGGCGGCCTGATCACAGGCATTTCGCCGTGCATCCTGCCCGTGCTTCCGGTGATTTTTCTGTCCAGCATGGACAGCGGCACCCGAGCCAGCAGCCGCAGTATGCGTTCGGTGACGCGCCCGTACCTGGTGGTCGCGGGCCTGGTGTGCAGCTTCAGCCTGGCCACGCTGATCGGGTCCGCGCTGCTCGCGGCGCTGCATCTGCCGCAGGACGCCATTCGCTGGGCCGCCTTGGTGGTGCTGATCCTCATCGGCCTGGGATTGATCTTCCCGCCGCTGCAACACTTGATCGAGCGGCCGTTCGCATTTCTGCCACAGCGCCAAATCGGTAGCAGTACAGATGGTTTCGGACTGGGCCTGACGTTGGGCGCGTTGTATGTGCCGTGCGCGGGACCCGTGCTGGCCGCGATCGTGGTCGCCGGCGGCACGGCATCGCTGGGCCCGTCCGTGATCGTGTTGACCGCGACGTTCGCGCTCGGCAATGCGTTGCCGCTACTGGCTTTCGCGCTGGCCGGGCGGCGCGTCGCCGAACGCGTAACGGCGTTCCGCCGTCGGCAGCGCCAGATTCAGATCGTCGGCGGAATCGCGATGATCGTGCTGGCGGTCGGGCTGGTGTTCAACCTGCCCGCGATGCTGCAGCGCGCCGTACCCGACTACACGACGGCGATGCAGAATCGCCTCGGCGCCAACGATATCCAGCGCACGCTGAACTCGAGCAGCACGCAGCATCCGACCACGGCCAGCGCAGGCAGCGTGCTGCAGCTAAGTGAAGGCAACGCGAGCAACGGCCTACCGAGCAACTGCACCGACGGTTCTACGGAGCTGCAACAGTGCGGGCCGGCACCCGCCGTCGCCGGCATCACCGAATGGCTCAACACCCCGGACGGCAAACCGCTCGACCCCGCCTCGGTGCGGGGCAAGGTGGTCTTGATCGACTTCTGGGCCTACTCCTGCATCAACTGCCAACGCGCCATCCCGCACGTGGTCGATTGGTACAACCGGTACCGCGACAGCGGATTGGTGGTGATCGGGGTGCACACCCCCGAGTACGCCTTCGAACGGGTTGCCGCCAACGTGGCCAGCGGTGCCGCCGGGTTGCACATCGACTACCCCATCGCGCTGGACAACGACTACGCAACCTGGAACGCCTTCAACAACATGTACTGGCCGGCCGAGTACCTGATCGACGCGAACGGATCCCTCCGGCACACCAAGTTCGGCGAAGGCGACTACGACGGCACCGAGAAACTGATCCGCCAACTGCTGGTCGACGCCAATCCGAATGTCCGGCTGCCGGCGGCGGTGAACGGCATCGACACCACCCCGAAGACCAACCTCACACCCGAGACCTACCTGGCGCCCGACAAGGCCACCACCTACGGAGGAGACGGCAGCTACCAGGCGGGTACTGCCGGGTTCAGCCTGCCGGCGCAATTGGCCAACGACAAATTCGCGTTGCGCGGCCGGTGGACCCTGGATGACCAGGGTGTCACCGCCGAAAGCGACGACGCCGCCATCCGCCTCAACTACACGGGCAAAAATGTCTACGCCGTCGTCGGCGGCACCGGAACCATCACCGTGACCCGAGACGGGAAGACCACGGTCACCCCGATCGGCGGCCCTCCCACGTTGCACCAGATTGTGGCCGATGACGCCGCGCATCGCGATCAGCTCGACATGCAGGTCAGCAAGGGCTTGCAGGTGTTTTCGTTCACTTTCGGCTAGGCATCGGTAAGCGCGCAGCCGCCCATCCGCCAGGTCGGCGGCTCCGAATAGCAATCGTGGATTCGTCACGCGCACGGTCGGTGGCCGTCATCGGCAGTGGCGTGGCCGGCCTCACCGCCGCCTACGTCTTGTCTGGCCGTCACCGCGTGACCCTGTATGAAGCCGATGTGCGGCTCGGCGGCCACGCACACACCCATGTCGTGGACAACGGTGATGGTCGGGACCCGAATCTCATTGGCGTCGACTCGGCGTTCCTGGTGCACAACGACCGGACCTATCCGACGCTGTGCCGGCTGCTGGACGAACTCGGGGTGGCCACCCAGCAGTCCGAGATGTCGATGTCGGTGCGCGCCGACGACATCGGGCTCGAATACGCCGGCGCTCTGGGGGCCGGCGGGCTGTTCGCGTGCCCGCAGTCGCTGCGGCCGCGCTACCTGCTGATGCTCGGCGAGATCATCCGCTTCCACCGCGCCGCCAAGCGACTGCTGCGCGAGGACGCCACCGCTGACGACGACCTGGAGACGCTGGAAGCCTTCCTGAGCCGGCACCGCTTCTCGCCGTATTTCATCGACTTCTTCATCACCCCCCTGGTGGCTGCGGTGTGGTCGTGCGCCGGCGACGACGCCCTGCGCTACCCGGCCCGCTATCTGTTCGTCTTCCTCGAACACCACGGCATGCTCTCGGTTTTCGGCTCCCCCACCTGGCGCACCGTGACCGGGGGTTCGGCGCGCTACGTGCAGGCCGTTGCCGCTCGCCTCGCCGAGGTGTTTCCCGGGACGCCGGTGCACTCGCTGCGCCGGGTACCCGACGGCGTGCTGGTGCGCACGGGCAACACGGCGCCGCGATCTTTCGACGCGGCCGTCGTCGCCGTGCACCCCGACCAGGCACTGCTGCTGCTCGACGATCCGACGCCTTGGGAGCGCGCGGTGCTGGGCGCGATTCCCTACTCGACCAACCGGGCCCAACTGCACACCGACGAATCGGTACTCCCCCGGCATCGCCGTGCGCGCGCATCGTGGAATTACCTGGTTACCCCGGGCAAGGACCATGTGGTGGTCACCTATGACGTCAGCAGACTGATGCGGCTGGAGGGCCGCCGGTACCTGGTCACCCTGGGCGGTGCTGACCGTATCGATCCGGCGTCGGTGATCGCCGAGATGACCTACAGCCATCCCTTGTACACAGCGGAATCTGTTGCGGCCCAAGCATCGTTGCCGACGCTCGACGACGATCGGGTGGTATTCGCGGGCGCCTACCACGGCTGGGGTTTCCACGAGGACGGCGCCGCCTCGGGCCTGGCCGCGGCCCGGCGCCTCGGTGCCGACTGGCCCACGGCGACCCGGCGCGAGGCGGTGGCCCGATGCTGACGCCCGCGATCTACCGCACCACGGTCAGCCATTCGCGGCAGGCCCCGGTGCGCCATTCGTTCGAATACCGAAGCTACAGCTGGTATGTCGACGTCGACGATCTGCCGCGGCTGGCGTGGTGGCTGCGGCCGTTCGCCGGGTTCCGCGCCTCGGATCACTTTTCAGACCACTTCGCCAACCCGCAGCACGGTTCGTTGCGCGACCGGCTCAGTGTCTTCTTCGCCGACCGCGACCTGGCCGCCCCCGAGGGCCGCATCACCGCGCTGCTGCAGCCACGCGTGTTCGGGTATGTGTTCAATCCGCTGAGCGTCTTTTGGTGCCACGACCGTGACGGCAGGCTGCGCCATGTGATCGCGGAGGTACACAACACCTACGGCGAGCGCCACGCCTACCTGTTGCCCCCGGCCGATCTACCGGTGATCACCGCGAAGAAGTTCTATGTGTCGCCGTTCAATGCGGTGGACGGCTACTACCTGGTACAAGCACCACGGCCCGACAGCGAAGTCGACATCACCGTCGAGCTGCGCCGCGATCGTGCGCCGGCGTTCACCGCCAACCTGCGCGGACAACGGCGACCGGCGACCAACCGGCAGGTCGCGATCATGCAAATCGTTTCGCCGCTAGCACCGCTGGTGGTGGCCGCACGTATCCGAATTCAGGGGATCAAACTGTGGTTACGTCGAGTTCCATTGGTACCGCGATGACCGTATCGATCATCGGAAAACCGTCGGCAGCAATCGATTCCAGACGCTGGCCGGCAATCGCAAGGGTGCCGTCGGGGCCCGTCAGCGCGGCGGCGGCCGCGGCTGCCGACCGGTTGCTACGACGCGCGACTGCTCGCCTCCCGCTGCGACTGGCCTACCCCGACGGCACGGTGATCGGTGCGGCCGACGCGACGGCACCGGCCCTCGTCGTCCACCAACCGGAAGCCCTGGCGCGCCGGATCGGACGCTACGGTCTGATCGGATTCGGCGAGTCCTACATGGCCGGTGAATGGTCGTCGAACGATCTCAGCGAGGTGTTGACGGTGTTCGCCACCTCGGTGGGCGAGCTGGTACCGCGCCCGTTGCAATGGCTGCGCCCGATCGCGCCGGCCTTCCGGCCGCGGTGGTGGGGCGCCAGCCGGGATCGCGCCCGGCGCAACATCGCCGAGCATTACGACTTGTCGAACGACCTGTTCGCGGAGTTCCTCGACGAGACCATGACGTACTCCTGCGCGCTGTTCGACCGGTTGCCCGCGTCGTCGTCGGATTTGGCTGCGGCGCAACGGCACAAGATCGATCGGCTGCTCGACCTCGCCGGAGTTCACCAGGGCAGCCGGGTTCTCGAAATCGGCACCGGCTGGGGAGAACTGTGCATCCGCGCGGCCTCCCGCGGAGCGGAGGTCCGCTCGGTGACCTTGTCGGCCGAGCAACAGCAGCTGGCGCGGCTTCGGGTTGCCGCGGCGGGGCTGTCCGACAAGGTGGCGATCGACCTCTGCGACTACCGCGACGTCGACGGGTGTTACGACGCGGTGGTGTCGGTCGAGATGATCGAGGCGGTGGGATTCCATGCGTGGCTGCGATATTTCGCCACGCTCGAACGGCTGGTGCGACCGGGCGGACGGGTAGCGATCCAGGCGATCACGATGCCGCACACCCGGATGATGGCCAGCCGCAACACACACACCTGGATCCAGAAGTACATCTTCCCGGGCGGACTACTGCCGTCCACTCAAGCCATCTCCGCAATTACCGAGCGGCGCACGGGTTTACGCACGGTCGACATGACCTCGCTTCGCCCGCACTACGCCGAGACTCTGCGGCTCTGGCGCGAGCGGTTCCTGCAGCAGCGAGATCGGCTGGCACACTTGGGCTTCGACGAAGTGTTCCAGCGGATGTGGGAGCTGTACCTGGCGTATTCGGAGGCGGGCTTCCGGTCGGGCTATCTGAACGTCTACCAGTGGACGTTCGCACGCGAGGGATGCTGATGAGCAACGTAAGCTTTGCCCAGGACTTGGCCCAGGTGTCGGGCGCCTCGGTTTTGGTTCTCGCCGTGGTGCATTCGGTTACCTTCGCCATCGGCAGGCGCATCGGGCGCTACAACGTCGTCGACGTGGCATGGGGCATCGGCTTCGTCGGCATCGCCGCCGTGGCCGCGACGCTCGGCCATGGCGACCCGACCCGGCGATGGCTGCTGTTGGCGCTGGTGACCATCTGGGGCCTGCGGCTGAGTTGGCACATCCAGCGCAAGACCGCCGGCAAGGGCGAGGATCCGCGCTACGCCGCCATGCTGCGCGACGCCACACCCGGCCGGGTGCTGCGCAAAGTCTTTCTTCTGCAGGGGTTCATCACCTGGTTCGTCGCCATCCCGCTGCAGCTGTCGGCGGTGACCGGGGCCACGCCGAAATCGTTGACCGCGGTCATCGTGCTGGGTGTGACCGTGTGGCTGGTGGGTGTCACCTTCGAAGCCGTCGGCGACCGGCAGCTGCGCGTCTTCAAATCCGACCCTGCAAATCGCGGTGTGGTGATGGAGCGCGGCCTGTGGGCGTGGACGCGTCACCCCAACTACTTCGGCGACGCAACCGTGTGGTGGGGGTTGTGGCTGATCACCATCAACGGGTGGTGGCCGCTGGCCACCGTCGGTTCGCCGCTGCTGATGACTTACTTCCTGGTCTACGTGACCGGCGCCCGGCTTACCGAGAAGTTGATGGCCGGCCGTCCGGGCTTCGAGGAATACCAGCGAAGGACGGCGCGTTTCTTCCCGAGGCACCGCGACCAGCACGTCGATAACCATCGCCGATGCGGTCCGGGCCGGGAACGATAGGCTATTTGGCAATGACCGGTCTGGCGCAGATGAGCAGCGACCTCGATGTGTTGCTGCGTCAAGTCGCGCGTGGGGACTCCGAGGCCTTCGCAGCGGTCTACGACCTCACCAAAAGCCGGGTGTTCGGGCTGGTGGTGCGGGTGCTGCGGGACGCCGGCTACAGCGAGGAAACCACCCAGGAGATCTATCTCGAGGTATGGCGGTCCGCGTCGGAATACGACCCCGCCCGAGGCTCCGCACTGTCGTGGATGCTGACCATGGCACACCGGCGGGCCATCGACCGGGTGCGCTCCGAGCAGGCGGGCAGCCGCCGGGAATCGCGCTACGGCGCGGCCAACGTCGATACCGACCATGATGTGGTCGCCGACTCGGCCATCGCCGGTGACGAGCGCCGCCGAGTGGCCGACTGCCTGGGCTCGCTGACCGACGCGCAGCGGCAGTGCATCGAGCTGGCCTACTACGGCGGGCTGACGTACGCCGAGGTGTCGCAGCGGTTGGCCGCCAATCTGTCGACGATCAAATCGCGCATCCGTGACGCGTTGCGGGGGCTGCGTAACTGCCTGGATGTGGCATGACCGCGCCGGCGACGATGCAGAGCGAAGCGATGAGAAGGAGCCGCGCTCATGACCGCGCCGGCGACGATGCAGAGCGAAG
>DASYJS010000091.1:0-31121 GCA_035996225.1 Mycobacterium sp.
AGTCTGCGACCTGGCCAACTCGGGCACATCACAGCTCGACATCGTCAGAGATATCCGAGACCTCAACCCCTCATTCACCATGGCCAGCGCCGCCAAGTTCGCCAACGCCGCCGCCACCGTTTACTGCCCCGAACGGCTCGCCGATAGCAACCCCGGCGCCGGGGACGGCGGGAACCAATAACCACCCAAAGTCTGGGATTGCCGGAGTCGCGCCGATGTTAGTCAGCTGCCACCCGGACGGTGACCGGGACCGGTATCAGGCGAGGCCTCGTGGACCGCCTCTGACTCCGTCTCCATCGCCTCGGCATCGTGCTCCGCACCGGGATGGCGGCCCGGGCGCTGCGGCAGGACGATGATCAGGACGACGATGACGGCGGCGATCACCGCAGAAGCCAGCGGGCGGCTCAGGTTCAAGCCGCCGTGGTCGACCGGCTTGTCGAGGAAATCGCCGACGGTCGCGCCGAGGGGCCGGGTCAGGATGAACGCGACCCAAAACAGGGTGACGCGCGAGACGCTCGTCCAGTAGTACAAGGCTGCGACCCCGAGCAGCCCGGCGCTGAATACCAGCGCACCACCTTCGTAACCGAGCCCGCCGTCGTCGGCGAGCCAATCGCCGAGGGCGGTGCCCAGAGTCTGCGAAAAGGTGATCGTGGCCCAATAGAACGCTTCGACTTTTGGCGTCGAGACGGTATTCACCGAAACCGTTCCCTGCGACCAACGCCAGAGCCCAAGGGTTGCCAACAAGCAGAACAGCAGCAATAGCGATCCGCCCGTGTATCCGATCCCGAGCGAGCGGTCGGCGAAGTCGGCCAACACGGTGCCGAATGTCGTCGAGGCGACGATCGTGAGCCAGTAAAGAACCGCGTGGAAGCGCTTGGCAAAAATCTGTGCGACTACAAGTGCGATCAGGGCGCCGCCGAATAGTGCCACCCCGGCCAGGTATCCCCAGTCCAACGTCATCGTGACGGTATCGCCGCCCGTCTCGCCGAGCGTCGTTGCTAAAACCTTGATGACCCAAAACCCAAGGGTGACCGCCGGCACCTTGGTCAGTGCTTGTTTTGTCATATCGCTCATGGATGCTCACCTGTCGATGTGCGGACCGCTGGGTTTTGAGGCGTCTGACACCACGCGCCGGCGTCTGCCGGTGCGGTCTTCATCCTTGCTGAGCCGAGTTGAGAGGACGCTGAGACTGGCGATTCCGCCGGCCTAAGCGTTTTCTCAGCGTTCCCGTGCCACGGTGGTCCGATGGGCCCCGGCCACCGCCACGTTCGGGGGATGACGTCGGCGAACAGGCGGAGGATGATCGCCTTGGGGTTTCACCGGACTCGCGCCGATGTGGGCGACGGGGCATCCCGAGGCGATGACGTGACGATGACGGAGGGGTCAACCGGGTGAAGGTGCTTGTCGTCGAGGACGAGCCGCGGCTAGCGGCGACGCTGACGATGGGCTTGCGCGCCGAGGGATGTGTAGTGACGACTGCCGACAACGGTTCCGATGGGTTGTGGGAGGCCACTGAGAACCGTTTTGACGCAATCATTTTGGACATCATGCTGCCGGGGTTGAGCGGCTACGAGGTGCTGCGACGCATGCGCGCAGCAGAGGTTTGGACACCGGTATTGATGCTTTCTGCAAAGGACGGCGACTATGAGCAGGCGGACGCGTTCGACTTGGGCGCCGATGACTACCTGACCAAGCCGTTCTCATTCATCGTACTGGTCGCGCGGCTGCGGGCGTTGGTTCGCCGCGGCGCCCCCCAGCGGCCGGTCGTGTTGACCGCGGGCACCTTGTCCTTAGATCCGGCGCGGCGCATCGTGCGGCGCAACGCCGACACGATCACCTTGACACCGCGCGAGTATGGGCTGCTGCACTATCTGATGCGCAACAAGGGTGCGGTGATGAGTAAGACCGACATCTTGCATAACGTTTGGGATCCGCACTTTTCCGGGGACGACAACCTCGTCGAGGTCTATGTCTTTTATGTGCGGCGCAAGATCGATTTCCCGTTCGGCACCAACACAATTGAAACAGTACGTGGGGTCGGCTACCGGCTGGAAGCTGAGGACGACGCCGGCGTCGGCGCGACCAGCGGCAGCTGAACGACCACCGCGGTGCCGCCGCCGGGACGGTCATCGATGTGCACGCTGCCGCCGTGCGCGGCAACGATTTCGAACACGATAGCCAGTCCCAGCCCGGTGCCGCCGCCGCTGCGGGAGCGGTTGGTGTCCAGTCGCACGAACCGCTCGAGCACTCTTAACCGATCGGCCGGCGCGATCCCGGGACCGTCGTCGGCCACGGTCAGGCACGCTTGACCGTGTTCGGATCGCACCGCCACCTCCACCTGCGACGTTGCGTGTAGAGCTGCGTTGTCAAGAAGGTTGCGCAGCACGCGCGACAGCGCGCTCGAGTCACCTATTAGCCGCGTCGGAGCAAGTTCGGCGTGCACATCCAGCGCCGTCACGCGCCGCAGCCGGGTGACCTCGGTGAGGGCCAGATCGTCGAGGTCGGTGTCAGCGCGGCGCAGCGCCAATCCTCGTTCGTCGGCGCGGGCCAACAGCAACAGGTCCTCCACCAAAGTTTGCATCCGACGCGCTTCGGGCAACAGTGTGTCGACAGCGAGTCGATCGTCGAGTAGGTCGGGGTGGGCGACGCCGACTTCGAGGGCCGAGATCACCGTGGACAGCGGGCTGCGAAGTTCATGGGATGCATCGGCGACAAACCGACGTTGGGCCGCTTGGCCGGATTCGAGGCGGGAAAGCATCTCGTTCATCGTGGTTGCCAGCGTGAAGATCTCGTCGCGGTGCGGTGGCACGGGCACGCGTTCTGTCAGATCGGAGGCGCTTATATCGGCCACCCGGGAGCGAATCGCCTCCATGGAACGCAGTGACCGTCGCACCAGGACGTACGTGGCCAGGGCCGCGGCCGCGATCACCAATGGCGCGGCTATGGCTAGGCCGATCGCCGCTGCGAACACAGTGGTCTCCACATTCTCGGTGCCGGCGCCGACAAGTACGGCGTAACGCCCCGTTGGCGTGTCGAGCACCTGGCCGGATACCCGCACGTCACGCACCCTGACTGCGCCGCCCGCGATGCCGATTCGGGGGCTGCTTTCGAGCCTGTTGAGCTCGATCAACGGGGACTGGGGTGCGGGGGTTGACTGCGCCACCGGATGCCCGGCACCGTCGAAAATTTGAACGGCGACGACGCGCTGGTCGGTGGCCAGCAGGGGCGGATCGAGATCGGGGATGGTGTCTGACTGCAGCGTCTTGGTGATGTCGCGGAGGCGGGTTGCCGCCGCGTCGTCGACCGCCGAAAGCAATGAGAAGTACAACACCGACAGCAGGATCCCACCGGCCAGCGTGAGCGCCACCAGAATGACGGTGGCCGACACCAGCGCCGAGCGGGCCGGGATGCTCCGAACTCGCGGGCGCAACAGCGTCAGTTTCCGTCCTGAATCTGCCATCAGCACCGACCAACCCGCTTGCGCCGATGTGACATGGTTCCTCCGTACCGCTCGAGACTACGGAGTCGGCGGCCGCACTAGCCCAGCGCCGTCAACAACGCGGTCAGCCGTTGCGTCTCGGTGCCCGAGTCTGGTATCTGGGCCCGCAAGGCTGTCAGCACGCCATCAATCTGCTTGTCGAGGGTGTGCCACGCGTTTTGGTCCATCGGTTTTAGCTTCGGCTCGTCGTCGTCCCACGCGGTTTCAAGGTCGGTGATCCGGGCCCTGGCACCGGCCTGGTCGCCGGCCTGCACCTTGGAAAGCGTGTCGTGGGTGATGGATCGGAATTTGGCAACCTCGGCGGGCGGGAAGGCCGAGGTGAGTTGTCCGGGCTGGGCGCGCGCGACGGTGGCGGGAGCGGTGATCGAGTTGGCTTCCTCGTCGCTTTCGGCGGCGCCGGAATGGTCATGCCCGCCCCAGACCAGCAGCGCTGCGCCGGCAGTTGCCACCGCCGCGTAGTAACCCAGCATCATCCGCTCGCGCATCGGAGACGTGACAGTCGCCCCGCGGGTTTGGTGGTGGTCGTCGTCGATGACGTCGCTGCGGCTAACCGTCAGATGCCCGACCGCGGCGAGGATCGCGGCCAAAAAGAGCGCGCTGGTGATGGCGGTTCCCCATCCCAGACCGTGGTTGGTCGGTGAGGAGGCCAACCAGTCGCCGAGGTTGGCGCCCAGCGGGCGGGTCAGAACGTAGGCCAGCCAGAAAGACAGCACCGGGTTGGCGCCCGCCCGCCAGCCGATCGCAATTGAGGCGATCAGGCCTGCCGGCAGCAGCACTGAGGTGCCCGGCCCCCAGCCGGTGAGCTGCAACGTCCAGTCGCCTACGGCGGTACCCAGGGCGAAGGTGACCAACACCGCCAGCCAGTAGAACAACTCCCGCGGCGTCGTGACGATGCTGTGGATCGACAGGGTGCGTTCGCGCGTGTACCAGACCGCAAAGACGACGGCCAACGCCATCACGAACACGGCGGTGCTGACCGCCAGTGGTACGCGCAGCTTGTCGGTCAGGAGGTCGGTGTAGAGCGTGCCCGCGATGCTCACCACGACAACCGCCAGCCAGTACACGCTCGGCACGTAGCGCTTGAGGAGCAACTGGCAGCCCAAAACCACCACCAGTGCGACGGTGAAGATGAGCGCCGTCACGCTAAGGCCAAGGCCCACAGTGGTACTGATCCAGTCCGCGAAGCTCTCCCCGACAGTCGTGCACAGGATCTTGATGATCCAGAACCACACGGTGACCTCAGGAACCTTGCTGAGCATCACGCGGGGAGTGCTGACGGCGGTCGAATGCGTTGTCTGGCTCACGGCGCCCGACGGTACAGATTGGTCGCTGAGCCAACGCTGAGGAAGCATCGGAGTCGAGCTGCGAAGCCGCTGCGGCGCGTCGAATCGTCACAAGATCATGCGTGCGGCGGACAGTCACGCCTTGGTAGACCCGGTATCACTTCATCCTGTCGGCCCAAATATGCTGCGCGAGAAACGTTCATCCGGATAACCTTCGGCAGGCGGGTTAGGGGGAGCGTTGAGCGGAGTGAGCTCGCAGACTCAGACGTCGCACGGGCATGTGCTCTCTCGATTGGCCGTTCTGGGTGTTGTGCTGGCTGTGACCGCGTGCAGTTCCTCGGGGACACCGGCGGGGTCATCTACGTCTCGGCCCGGCGTGGTCACGACGCTTGCGGGCGGCGAGACATGTAAGGGACGTGTGTCCCAGAACGTCGAGTCTCCCGACTTTTATCAGCAGCACTACGCGAATGATCTGGCAAGTCCCCTCAAAGAGAGACTGAAAATCTACGATTCAGCCGTCGTATCCGTTGATACTCAGCGCATTGGCCAAGCGGCAGGTGCTCTGGGCACCGAAATACGGGCGGACGCCAAGCTGGTCGACAGTCCGCGGGTTTATGGCTGTTATGACCAGCAACTGTTAACCCACTTACAGAAGGAAGCAGTAGCCTTCGCGGACACGCTCGATGCCATGTCTTGCGCCAGCGCCGACATGTGCGGCAGGAAGCAGACTGAGGTCCCCAGCATTGTGGCGCAAGCGGCGCCACAAGAACGGGCCGCCCTCGACGCGTTTAATGCCTACGCCGCTCAGTTCGGAGGGGAAAAACTCCCTTCGCCCCAGCCCGCCGCTGGTCCGAGGGGCTGGCGGCTCTAGCCGGGCAGAGTGGGAAATGGACTGTCGCTGAGCAGTTTTCGCAATGGATTCGCAAAGCAGACATTTCCGAGACAAACAGGTCCACGCGCAGACTCACTTGGCGAGCGCACGTCGAAGCCCGGACGGCCGGTACGCTGCGGCAAACTGCCAAACATCCTCTACAGGCCTGTTACCAGGCCCTTTGAGTCGGGGTGGCGGGATTCGAACCCACGACCTCTTCGTCCCGAACGAAGCGCGCTACCAAGCTGCGCCACACCCCGCGTGAAGCCACGACAGCGTATCGCACCCGCCCACCGCCTCGCCAAACCGCTGGCTGACGGCTAGATCCAGCTGCTGTTGCTCTCGAATTCGACCAGCACCTGGGCCGGACCGGTGAGATCGAGCCCCTGAGCACCGACCCACTCGTCGCTGAAATAAGTGTCGGCGTAGCGGTCGCCGCTGTCGGCGATCAGCGTGACCACCGAACCGCTGCGGCCCGCGGCGACCATCTCGGCGAGCAGGCCGAAAGCGCCCCACAGGTTGGTTCCCGTCGATGGCCCCACGCGCCGTCCCAGTACGGCGCTGACGTGGCGGCAAGCGGCGATCGACGCCGCGTCGGGCACCGCGACCATACGGTCGACGACGTCGGGCAGAAACGACGGTTCGACCCGCGGCCGGCCGATTCCCTCGATACGGGACGACGCGGGCATCACCAGGTCGTATTGCTTTTGGGCGTAGGCGGGAAAGAACGCGGAGTTCTCCGGGTCGACCACGCACAGCCGAGTGGCGTACCGCCGGTAGCGCAGGTAGCGGCCGATCGTCGCGCTGGTGCCGCCGGTGCCTGCGCCGACGACGATCCATTCCGGGATGGGGTACTTCTCGTCGCGCATCTGCTCGAAGATCGACTCGGCGATGTTGTTGTTGCCGCGCCAGTCGGTGGCGCGCTCGGCGTTGGTGAACTGATCCATGTAGTGGCCGCCGGTCTGTTGGGCGACACGCTGCGCCTCGGCGTACACCTCGCTGGATTTATCCACGAAATGGCAACGGCCGCCTTGTGATTCGATCAGTGCCACCTTGGAGGTACTGGTGCTCGCCGGAACCACGGCGACGAACGGCAGACCCAGCAGGGACGCGAAGTACGCCTCGGAAATCGCAGTCGAACCCGACGATGCCTCGACGACCGTGGTGCCCTCGCCGATCCACCCGTTACACAGCGCATACAGGAACAGCGAGCGCGCAAGCCGGTGCTTGAGGCTGCCGGTGATATGCGTCGACTCGTCTTTGAGGTACAGCGCGATGTCGACGTCGGTGCACCAGGCCGACGGCAGTGGGTAGCGCAACAGATGGGTGTCGGCGCTGCGACGGGCATCGGCCTCGATCAGGCGGATCGCATTGTCGGACCAGCTGCGCGGCAGACTGCGGACCGCGATGTGGGACCGATCGTTCAACGCAACGAGGCCGCGGGATGCGAGCTACCCAGGTTGCTCCTGGAATCCCGCCCACCCATCGGGGCGGCGACCAACGTCAGCAGGGTTGCTTCGGGACGGCAACAGAACCGCACCGGCGCAAACGGGGAGGTGCCAAGCCCGGCAGAAACATGCAACTGAGTATTGGCGCCCCACCGTGACGGCCCCTTCGCCCGGGACCGGTCCAGGCCGCAGTTGGTCACCAGCGCGCCATAGAACGGCAAACACAGTTGGCCGCCGTGGGTGTGTCCGGCCATCACCAGCTGGTAGCCGTCGGCAGCGAAGCGGTCCAGCACCCGCGGCTCCGGTGAGTGGACCAGTCCCAGCCGCAGATTCGCGGCCGGGCTGGCCGCACCCGCGATCGTCTCGTAGCGGTCGCGGTCGATGTGTGGGTCGTCCACGCCCGCCGCGGCGAGGTGTAGGCCAGCCACCTCGAACTCGCGGCGGGTGTGGGTGAGGTCGAGCCAGCCGCGCTCGGTGAACGCCGCCCGCAGATCCTGCCACGGCAGCGGTTCACCCTTTACCCGGTGCGACGGGTTCGTCAGGTAGTTCAACGGGTTCTTCAGGCGCGGCCCGAAGTAGTCATTGCTGCCGAAGACGAAGACACCCGGGCGCGACAACAGATCGCCCAGGGCCTGGACGACCGCGGGGACCGCTTTGGGGTGCGCCAGGTTATCGCCGGTGTTGACGACCAGGTCGGGTTCCCAGCCGACCAGTTCACGCACCCACGCCTGCTTGCGGCGCTGGTTGGGCAGCATGTGCAGATCGCTGATATGCAGCACTCGCAGCGGTGTGGACCCCGGCGACAAGACGGGGATGGTTATCTCGCGCAGCACGAACGCATTGCGCTCGACGACCGCGGCGTAACCGATGCCGGCGACGGTCGAGCCCAGCGCGACGGCGCCGGCGCGTATCAGGGTGGGCAAAACATCGGCCATGCGCGCAGTTTACTGCCGGCTGCGAACCCACAGCGCATCTTGGGTGTGAGCGAGCCTAGGGAGGCGGCTGTCCCGGCGGTGGTGGCGGTGCCAGCAGCGGAATGGTGATCGGCGGCAGCCCGGGGATTTCCACGACCTGCGAACCGATCGGCAGCGGCGCACCGTCGGGCGGCGGCGGCGGAGGCGGCGGGATGCCGTTACTGACCTGGATTGTGATGACCGATCCCGGAATCGTCTGGCCGGTGGGCATCGTTCCGACCACCTCGCCCAACTTCGCGGTGCTGTTGACGGAATTGGTTTGGTCGGCGACCTGGAAGCCCGCGTCCTTGATGCGCGAGCGCGCCGCGTCCACGTCCATGCCGGCGACGCTCGGCACTCGTGAGCCGGGTGCGCCTTCGACGTAGCGGGGGTCCGTCGGTGGCAGTTTGACATCGCCGAAGCTCAGCGCGATCGGCTTCATAGCGGTGAACCAGGTACGCGCCGGCTCGTTACCGCCGTACAAGTCACCCTCGCCGCAATGGCGCAACGGGGACGAGCACAAATCCGTCGGCGTGGTGGAGTCGTCGTAGATGTAGTTCGCCGCCGCGTAGCGACTGGTGAAGCCGACAAACCCGGAGGAGCGGTGGGCCTCGGTGGTGCCGGTCTTGCCGGACACCGGTAGGTCCCATCCCGCGGCCCCGGCCGAACCCGCTGCGGTCCCGCCGCCCACTGCGTCTTTGCTCAACGCGTTGGCCAGCGTGTTGGCCAAGCCTTCGGGCACGACCTGATCGCAGGTCTCGGTGGTCACGGCGACTTGATTGCCGTTGCGGTCGATCAGCTTGTCGATCGGGTTCGGTGGGCACCACACACCGCCGGACGCCAACGTGGCCGCGACATTCGAGAGCTCCAGCGCATTCACCTCGATCGGGCCGAGAGTGAACGACCCGATGTTCTGCCGTTTGACGAAGTCGGCCAGGCTCTCGTTGCTGTCGGGGTTGTAGTCACGGGCAGTGCCGGGATCGGCGTAGGAGCGCAGCCCGAGCTTGATCGCCATGTCCACCGTGCGCGTCACGCCGACCTGCGAGATCAGCTTGGCGAATGCGGTGTTGGGCGAGGTGGCCAGTGCTTCGGTCACGTTCATCGACCCGCGGTAGTTACCGGCGTTGATCACGCACCAGGTGTCCTTCGGACAACCCTTGGCCCCGCCGCTACCCAGCCCCTTGGCCTGGAACCGCGGCGGCGCGTCGAGTGTGGCGTTGATGCCCATCCCCATGTCCAGCGCGGCGGCCGTGGTGAAGATCTTGAACACCGACCCCGCGCCGTCGCCGACGAGCGAGAACGGCTGCGGTCGCATGGTTTGACCGGCGTCGCTATCGAGCCCGTAGGTGCGATTGCTGGCCATGGCCATCACTTTGTGCGAATCCTTGCCCGGCCTGATCACGCTCATCACGCTCGAGATGCCCGGCAGGTTCGGACTGGCGAACTTGTCGATGGCGGTCTTGACCGGTATTTGCACGTCCGGGTCCAGCGTGGTGCGGATCAGGTAGCCACCCCGGGCCACCTGTTCCTTACTGATCCCGGCGCGGGACAGGTACTCCTGGACGTAATCACAGAAGAAAGCGCGGTCGCCGGCCGCGATGCAGCCGCGAGGCAGCTCGTTGGGCTGTGGCAATATCCCCAGCGGCGTGGCCTTGGCGGCCCGCAACGCGTCCACCTCCTGCGGCAGATTGTCGATCATCGTGTCCAGGACCAGGTTCCGCCGGGCCAGCGCACCATCGGGGTTGGTGTACGGGTTGAGCGTGCTGGTCGACTGCACCATGCCCGCCAGCAGCGCCGCCTGCTGCCAACTCAGATCCGCGGCGTTGACGCCGAAGTAGGTCTGTGCGGCGTCCTGCACACCGAACGAGCCGTTGCCGAAGGAGACAAGGTTGAGGTAGCGGGTCAGGATCTCCGGCTTGGTGAACGTCTTGTCGAGCGTGAGCGCCATCCGGATCTCGCGTAGCTTGCGCGCCGGGGTTGTTTCGACGGCCGCGCGCTTCTCGGCGTCGGTCTTGGCGGTTACCAGCAGTTGGTAGTTCTTTACATACTGCTGCTCGATCGTCGAGCCGCCTCGGGTGCCGACGTCACCGGAGGCGTAGCCGGCCAGCCCGGTCAGCGTGCCCTTCCAGTCCACACCGTTGTGTTCGGCGAATCGTTTGTCCTCGATCGAGACGATCGCCAGCTTCATCGTGTTGGCGATCTTGTCGTTGGGTACCTCGAACCGTCGCTGCTCGTACAGCCACGCGATGGTATTGCCCTTCGCATCGACCATCGTCGAGACCGCGGGAACCTGTCCCTCAAGAAGTTGGGCCGAGCCGTTGGCGACCACTTCGGAGGCCCGGTTGGACATCAGTCCCAGCCCGCCTGCTAGCGGGAACATCAGCGCCGAAGTGACCACACTGGCCAGCAGACAGCATCCGGCAAGCTTAAGAATCGTGAGAGCTGCCGGGGGGCGGTCAGACATGCGTACTACATTAACCGCCCCCTGATGTCGATCGCGCCGTCGATCCGCAGAGCGGACCAAGATGTCGTGACCAGCGGCTTTGCTGAGCACTGGGACGGGAAGTTTTCGCGGGCGTTACACATCAGCTACCCAAAAGGGGTACTCAGTTCCGTGACTCCGCCTACGCTCAATCACAAGACGGCACGCCCGTCCCAAAAAAAGTGTTATCAGACTGTTGCGCAATTGGCCCCTGACCACCTAACTTATACAGACGGTGAGATTCAGCTAACACCGATCGGCACAGTGTGGCGCAGATCGCAGCGATGGTCTGCCACCCGAGGAGGGCGGTCGCAAATAGCGACCGGGAGGAAGGGAACAGCTCGTGTCAGGAACACGACCGGCAGCACGCCGAACCAACATTGCGGCAGCACAGGGGGTGCTTCGCAGTGTTGAAGTCGAAGAACGAATTGCCTGGGTGTCCCAGGCGTTATGCCGGACCACTGACCCCGACGAACTCTTCGTTCGGGGCGCCGCCCAACGTAAGGCCGCGGTGATCTGCCGCCATTGCCCTGTAATGCAGGAATGCGGAGCAGACGCACTGGACAACAAGGTTGAGTTCGGCGTCTGGGGCGGTATGACCGAGCGGCAGCGCAGAGCCCTGCTCAAGCAGCACCCCGAGGTGATGTCATGGTCGGATTTCTTCGACAAGCGCAGGAACCGCGGCATCAGCTGACGATTCGACTGCCGGTGGGCCGGCTCGTCGAGACGCACTGATAGGCCGAGCCTCACTATTACATTTCTGTTACAGCGCCGGCTCCGTTGAGCGCATGCCCAATAACAATTCTAACGTGAACTAGCTTGTGCCCGATGACAATTCGCAACGGTAGCTGGGCTTGTTGCCCAGTTGGCCGCGCTACAGCGGCCTGTGCAGCCCGCATCTGTCGCCCACCGGTCCGATTTTTGGCGACCGCTCAGCGCTCCGCAGAGCGGGCCGCATCGTCGCCGACGCCGGTGATCTGGTCGGCGAGCGCACGCAAGGCTTCCAGGTCCGATACGTCGAAGGGCAGCGACGGAACGCCCACAATCGGCACGCTCGGGTTGGCCCCGGTGAACCGGGACAACAACCGAATCTCCCGCTTGGCGGTCTGGCCCCGGTCGGCGTGAATCGTGAGCACGGCCGTGGCCAACGAGGTGGCATCGGAGTCCGCGTCAGACTTCAACGACTCGATGCCGTCGATTGCCCGCTCCACCGGCAATGCGCACAACATCGGGTGGGTGCGATTCAAGATGAGGCCCGCCAGCGGCATGCTCTCCTGCGACAGCCGGTCGACGAAGAAGGATGCCTCGCGCAATGCGTCGGGTTCTGCCGCCGACACCACCACGAACTGGGTCCCGCGCCGTTTCAGCAGCGAATAGGTGCGATCCGCCTTCTCGCGCCAACCCCCGAACGTGGCTTCCAGCGATTGCACGAAAGATGCGATGTCACTGAGCAATTGCGAACCCATAATGGTGGACAGCGCCTTCATCGCCAAACCCATTGCGCCGGTGACCAATCGTCCGATGCCCCGGCCCGGTGCGAGCAGCAGCCGCCACAGTCGGCTATCCATGAAGCTGCCCAACCGTTTTGGCGCATCCAGGAAATCCAGCGCATTGCGCGACGGCGGAGTATCCACCACGATCAGATCCCAGCGGTCCTGCGCCAGCAATTGACCGAGTTTCTCCATTGCCATGTACTCTTGCGTGCCGGCGAGCGACGTCGCCACGGTCTGGTAGAACTGGTTGTTCAGAAGCGCTTGTGCCCGCTCTGGGCCGGAGTATTGGATTACCATTTCGTCGAATGTGCGCCGCATGTCGAGCATCATCGCGTGCAGCTCGCCGGAGACCTCGGGCGCCAGTGGGACCCGCTGCGGGGTGTTGCCGAGGTCGTTGACCCCCAGTGCTTGGGCCAGTCGCTTGGCCGGGTCAATCGTCAAAACACAAACAGTGCGGCCATATTCGGCCGCACGTAACGCCATCGCTGCCGCGGTGGTCGTCTTGCCTACACCGCCGGCACCGCAGCACACCACAACGCGGTTTGAGGTGTCGGCCAGGATTGCGGCCATATCAAGTGTTTTCGGCTTGACGCTCATCGAACTCCTTGCTGTGCAAGAGTTTCCGACAGCTCATACAGGCTGCCCAGGTCGACGCCGTCGGAGATCGCTGGTAACTCCAGCCGCGGCACCTTCAAGGCGTCGAGCTGTTGCGCGCTCTCGGCGCGTGCCGTGATGCGGATGGCGTGCTGGATGGTTTCGGTCAGCAAGCCGGCGAAGTCGTTGTCGCTGAGCTCGATTCCGGCCATCTTCAACCCGGCTCGCACCGAGTCCGCGTCGACATCGCCTTCGGCGGCCTTTGCCAGATCGCCAGGCTCCAGATACACCGGGATGTTGCGATTGACGATGACGCTGCCGATCGGCAGGTCCAGCTCGGAAAGTTCCTCGATGGCCTCCGTCGTTTCCTGCACCGGCAGGGTTTCCAACAGAGTCACCAGATGAATGGCGGTCTGTTCGGAGTGCAGCAACTTCACCACGCCGGCGGCCTGCGAGTGCACCGGACCACCCTTGGCTAAGTCGGACACCGCCTTCGTGGTGTCCAGGAAGCGTGCGATCCGACCCGTCGGTGGTGAATCGACAACTATTGCGTCATAGACCGGAAGCTTGTTCTTGTCGACGCGCACTACCGCCTCTTTGATCTTGCCGGTGAGCAGCACGTCCCGCAGGCCCGGTGCGATCGTCGTGGCGAACTCGACCGCACCGATGCGGCGCATCGCGCGTCCGGCGAGACCGAGGTTGTAGAACATGTCGAGGTACTCGAGGAACGCCGCCTCGATGTCGATCGCCAGGGCGTTGACCTGGCCGCCCCGTTCGGCCGTCGCGATCTTGACCTCTTCGTAGGGCAGCGGCGGGACGTCGAAGAGTTGCGCAATCCCTTGCCGACCTTCCAGTTCGACGAGGAGGACTTTGCGGCCCCCCGCCGCCAGGGTCAGCGCGAGCGCGGCCGCGATCGTCGATTTGCCCGTCCCGCCTTTGCCGGTAACGAAGTGCAGGCGGGCCTTCGACAAGCGTGCCGGCCAGCCGACGGCCGCGCTGCCGCTAGAAATGGTTGCCACCATCGCATGCTAGCCCGAGCCCTTCGCGGTCCCCGCAAATCGGGTACCTACATCTCTTGCGGGCTACCGGGCTGGCCAGTGTGGTTCAAGTGCGACCGATAAGCTCGCGTCATGAGCCAACCGACCCTGTGGGAATACGCCACGGTCCCGCTGCTGACGCACGCCACCAAACAGATCCTCGACCAGTGGGGCGCCGACGGTTGGGAGCTTGTGGCGGTGCTGCCCGGCCCCACCGGCGAGCAACACGTCGCCTACCTGAAGCGCCCCAAGTAAGAGGACTCGGCCTCATGAACGCTTCGGCCCGGCTTGGGCAGCTCGGCATCGCGCTTCCGGAGTTGGTTGCGCCGCTGGCCTCTTACGTTCCCGCGGTGCGGACCGGCAATCTGGTCTACACGTCTGGCCAGCTGCCGATCGCGGACGGAAAGTTGGCGGGAACCGGCAAGGTCGGCGCCGAGGTGAGCCCCGAAGACGCCAAGGCCATGGCGCGGATTTGCGCGCTCAACGCGCTGGCCGCGGTGAATTCGCTGGTGGGCATCGATGCGGTGACCCGGGTGGTCAAGGTGGTCGGGTTCGTCGCCTCGGCTTCCGGTTTCAACGGCCAGCCCGGCGTCGTCAACGGGGCCTCCGACCTGTTCGCCGAGGTGTTCGGCGAGCAAGGCGCGCACGCGCGTTCGGCGGTCGGGGTCTCCGAGCTACCGCTGGATGCGCCCGTGGAAGTCGAGTTGATCGTCGAGGTCGGCTAAGGGCCGTGACCGAGACTGCTGAGCCGCTGACTCATCCCGCATACGGCAGGTTGCGGGCGGTCACCGACACTGCCTCGGTGCTGCTGGCCGATAACCCCGGCCTGCTCACTCTGGATGGAACCAACACCTGGGTATTGCGCGGTCCGCGCAGCGACGAGCTGGTCATCGTTGATCCGGGGCCCGACGACGACGAACACATCGCCCGGATCGCCGCGCTGGGCCGCATCGCATTGGTCCTGATCAGTCACCGGCACGGCGACCACACCGACGGCATCGACAAGTTGGTCGAGCTCACCGGCGCGACCGTGCGCTCGGCGGGCAGCGGCTTCCTGCGCGGCCTCGGCGGTGAGCTGGTCGACGGCGAGGTGATCGATGCCGCCGGCCTGAAGATCAAGGTGATGTCGACTCCGGGCCACACCGCAGACTCGCTGTCGTTCTTACTGGAAGACGCGGTATTGACCGCGGACAGCGTGCTCGGCCGCGGCACCACCGTGATTGACAACGAAGACGGCAGCCTGGCCGATTACCTGGAGTCGCTGCGGCGGCTACGCGGCCTGGGCCGGCGCACGGTGTTGCCCGGGCACGGCCCCGACTTGGCCGACCTGGAAGCTGCCACCACGGGTTACCTGACGCACCGCCATGAGCGCCTGGAGCAGGTGCGCGCCGCATTGTGGGATCTCGGCGGCGACGCCAGCGCCCGTCAGATCGTCGAATACGTCTATGTCGACGTCGACGAGAAGCTCTGGGATGCGGCCGAGTGGTCCGTGCAGGCGCAATTGGACTATTTGCGTCGCGACTGAACCGCCGTCGAGAGGCTTTGCCGCGCTCGGGGTGGGATGCTCGCTCGGTTGCGCCCGGGCTGCGCCCGCGCTTACCTCGCTCGGGGTGGGATGCTCGCTCGGTTGCGCCCGGACTGCGCCCGCGCTTACCTCGCTCGGCGGGCCAGTCTCTCGGAGTCCGAGATCAGCACGCTCTTGCCCTCTAACCGGATCCACCCGCGGTGGGCGAAATCGGCAAGCGCCTTGTTGACGGTTTCCCGCGAAGCACCGACCAGCTGGGCGATCTCCTCTTGCGTCAGGTCGTGGGTGACCCGCATCGCGCCACCTTCCTGGGTGCCGAAACGCTGGGCCAGCTGCAGCAGCTGCTTGGCCACCCGGCCCGGCACGTCGGTGAAGATGAGGTCGGCCAGGTTGTTGTTGGTGCGGCGCAGCCGTCGGGCGAGAACTCGCAGCAGTTGTTCGGCGATTTCGGGACGATCGGCGATCCAGGCTCGAAGCGCATCGCGGTCCATCGACACCGCGCGCACCTCGGTGATCGTGGTGGCGCTGGAAGTCCGCGGTCCCGGGTCGAAGATCGACAATTCGCCGAACATGTCCGACGGGCCCATGATCGTCAGCAGATTTTCTCTGCCGTCGGGTGATCGGCGACCGATCTTGACCTTCCCCGAGACGATGATGTAAAGCCGGTCGCCCGGCTCGCCTTCCGCGAAAACGGTGTGTCCACGGGGGAAGTCGACGGGTTGTAACTGCTTGGTCAGTGCGGCGACTGCGCCTGGTTCAACCCCTTGGAAGATTCCTGCCCTTGCCAGGATCTCGTCCACGTTGCCTCTTCAGCTTTCCACGAAGTGATATGGGTGTGCCGACCTTGCCCGTGTGACGAGTCTAGAGGTAGGCCAACGTGCCAACGCTACACACGATTGACGTGTCTAGTCGCCCCAAATTGCGGATTTGCGCCTGAATGCGCGTGTATTCGCATCGGTGATCCGGCTGCGCCAGGCCCGTTGACGTGGCTTGCAATCACCGACTCGGCGCGATGGCGGCCCGTGTGTGCGCTGGGCGGCGGGGACAGAGCGAGTTGCTGGGCCTGGCGTCGATGCAGGTATTCCAGCGCCTCGGGCATCCCTTCCCGAGCCAGCGTGTGCATATCCATTGCCTGCGCCTGTTCGAGAAACTCGTCCACGTCGGTCGCCGTGATCGACTCACGGGCGAGCTCTTTTTCGAGTCGGCCCAGGCCGAGCGCAGCGAGCATCAGCAGCCCCGGCACGCAGGCCACCAGCAACCATGACACAAGGAGAGTAAACATGCCCAAGGTCTCAGCGAGATCACGAAATCAGTACTCTGTCGTAGGTGACCGTGGCAAGGCCGTCTGGGCGCTCGAAATCGAAGCCCGCCACGCCTGATTCGGAACTCGCCCGCCGCTGGTCTTCCGAAACCCCCGTCGGTTTGGTGCGTCGTGCGCGCCGGATGAATCGCACACTGGCACAAGCATTTCCGGACGCACATTGCGAACTGGATTTCTCCTCGCCGCTGGAATTGGCGGTGGCCACCATTCTTTCGGCGCAGAGCACCGACAAACGGGTGAACCTGACGACACCGGCATTATTCGCGCGATACTCCTCGGCGCTGGATTATGCGCAAGCCGATCGCGCCGAGCTGGAAGGCCTCATCCGCCCCACTGGCTTCTTCCGCAATAAGGCGAGTTCGCTCATCGGCCTCGGGCAAGCCCTGGTCGAACGGTTCGACGGCCGGGTGCCGTCGACCATGGACGAGCTGGTGACCCTGCCCGGAGTCGGGCGCAAAACCGCCAACGTCATCCTGGGCAACGCCTTCGACGTTCCCGGGATCACCGTCGACACCCATTTCCAACGGCTGGTGGCCAGATGGCGCTGGACCGCTGAAAAGGACCCGGTCAAGATCGAGCACGCCGTCGGCGAACTGATCGAACGCAGCGAATGGACCCTGGTGAGCCACCGAGTGATCTTCCATGGCCGCCGGGTCTGCCACGCCCGCAAACCGGCATGCGGTGTCTGCGTGCTCGCCAAAGACTGCCCGTCGTTCGGCCTCGGCCCCACCGAACCGGCGCTGGCCGCGCCCCTCGTGCAGGGTCCCGAAGCCGAGCACCTCCTCTCCCTCGTCGGGCTCTAACCCAGCCGGGACCGCGCACGTCCGCCGCCGCGCATGAAGACATTGACCCCGAAAACTCGCTGGACCATCGCGATCTTGGCGGTGGTGGCGGCGCTGACGGCAGCACTGGTCGCTCAACTGCGCGACGACTCCCCGACAACCGTCACGACCCGGCCGTCGCCCGATCGCGAACACCGCGACGCCGACACGCCGGCCGCGTTGGCCGGGCCCCGGGCGCGGGCGAACCTGCCGCCTTGTCCCGCACCGGGTAACGGTCCCGGCCCCACGGCATTGCGCGGTGTGCTGGTCGAATGCGCTGCCGACGGATCCACCGTCGACGTCGCTCGCGCCCTGGCCGGACGCCGCGTAGTCATCAACCTGTGGGCGTATTGGTGCGCGCCCTGCGCGGCCGAACTGCCCGCGATGGCCGAATATCAGCGACGAGTCGGGTCCGACGTCACGGTGGTAACCGTGCATCAAGACGAGAACGAGATGGCCGCCTTACAGCGGTTGGCGGAGCTGGGTGTTCGGCTCCCGACCTTGCAGGACGGGCGGCGGCTGATTCCCGCAGCGCTACGGGTCGCAAATGTGGTGCCCGCGACGATAGTGCTACGACCGGACGGTAGCGTTGCGCAGACGCTGCTGCGCGATTTCGCCAGTGCCGACGAGATCGCGGCCGCGGTCGGAAACGACGCGTGACCGAGCTCGGCGGTCCGAAACAGGCTGGGCAGGTGGACCCGACAAGGAGGCGCCGGTGAGTGCTGGCGGTGCCGCCCGCGCGCATGGGACGGTTCCCCTCACGCCCGACGCCTGCCCGTCCTGGTTGCGTCCGTTAATGGACAACGTGGGTGAGATCCCCGACGCCTATCGGCGCCGGCTGCCGGCCGACGTGCTGGCGATGGTGACCGCGGCCAGGTCGGCTGCGCACGGCGATGACCGCGAGGCCGCTGTGCTGGTTCTGTTTTCGGGTCCCGAGTCCGGGCCGGCCGACGGCGGCGTGCCCGACGAGGCCGACCTGTTGCTCACCGTTCGGGCGTCGTCGCTGCGCCACCATGCGGGGCAGGCGGCGTTTCCCGGCGGCGCATCCGACCCCACCGATAGCGGGCCGGTTGCCACCGCGCTGCGGGAAGCTCACGAAGAGACCGGGATCGACGTCACCCGACTGCACCCGCTGGTCACGATGGAACGGACATTCATCGCGCCGTCGCAGTTCCACGTCATCCCGGTGCTGGCCTACTCGCCGGATCCCGGACCTGTCACCGTGGTCAACGAGGCCGAAACGGCGGTCGTGTCGCGGGTTCCGGTGCGCGCGTTCATCAATCCGGACAACCGGCTGATGGTCTACCGCGGCGACCTCGGCAACCGTTGGGCCGGTCCGGCATTCCTGTTGAACCAGATGCTGGTTTGGGGATTCACCGGCCAGGTGATCTCTGCGGTGCTCGATGTCGCCGGCTGGGCAAAGCCCTGGGACGCCAACGACGTACGTGAACTCGATGACGCGATGGTGCTGGTCGGCAAGCAGGGCGGGGCACGATGAACTCGATGACTCCGTCCCAGTGGCTGGATGTCGCTGTTCTTGCCGTCGCCTTCATCGCGGCCATCTCGGGTTGGCGTTCGGGCGCAGTGGGTTCGCTGTTCTCGTTTATCGGCGTACTGCTGGGCGCCATCGCCGGCGTGCTGCTCGCGCCGCACATCGTCAGCCACATCGCCGCGCCGCGCGCCAAGCTGTTCGCCGCACTGTTCCTGATTCTCGCGCTGGTCGTCGTCGGTGAGGTCGCCGGTGTAGTGCTGGGACGGGCCGTTCGCGGCGCAATCCACAGCCGCGCAATCCGAACCGCCGACTCCGTCATCGGGGTGGGCGTGCAGCTTGTCGTGGTGCTCACCGCGGCGTGGCTGCTGGCGACTCCGCTCACCCAGTCCAAAGACCAACCCGAGCTGGCGGCCGCGGTGCGGGGTTCGCGGGTGCTCGCTGAGGTCAACGACGTCGCACCCTCCTGGTTGAAGACGGTCCCCAAACGCCTTTCGGCGCTGCTGAACACCTCCGGGCTGCCGGCGGTCCTCGAACCGTTCAGCCGCACCCCGGTCATTCCCGTCGAGTCGCCCGATCCCGCCCTGGCCAACAATCCCATCGTGCAGGCCACCGCGCCCAGCGTCGTCAAGGTGCGCAGCCTGGCCCCCAGCTGCCAGAAAGTGTTGGAGGGCAGTGGATTTGTCATCGCGCCGGATCGGGTGATGACCAACGCGCACGTGGTGGCCGGGTCCAGCAGTGTCCAGGTGTACGCCAGCGGCAATCCGTTGGACGCCACCGTGGTGTCCTATGACCCGTCGGTCGACATCGCCATTCTCGCCATCCCGAACTTGCCGCCGCCGCCACTGGCCTTCAGCGAAGCCGAGGCGAAAACCGGTACCAATGTTGTGGTGCTCGGTTATCCCGGCGGCGGCAACTTCACCGCGACCCCGGCCAGGATTCGTGAGGCCATCAAACTCAGCGGCCCCGACATCTACCGCGACCCGGCACCGGTTACCCGCGACGTCTACACCATCAGAGCCAATGTGGAGCAAGGCAATTCGGGCGGACCATTGATCGACTTGAGCGGTCACGTGCTTGGTGTGGTGTTCGGCGCGGCCGTCGACGATCCCGACACTGGGTTCGTGTTGACGGCCGGCGAGGTATCCAGTCAGCTATCCAGGATCGGTGACACCCAACAGGTGGCCACCGGGAACTGCGTCAGCTGATCCGGGGTCAGTGCACCTGCTCGAAGAACCTCATCAGGTGTCTGTTGATTTCCTCGGGCTTTTCTTCGTGGCTGTAATGCCCTGCGCCGGTGATGGATACGTAGCGTCCCTGCGTCGCATAGCGCTGACTGTGGTCGACCGGGTCGGCCAGCACGTAGGGATCGGCGTCGCCGCGCAGGTGTAGCAGCGGAACCCCCAGCTGTCGCGACATCGATTTCAGGAAGCGCCGCCCTTCGCCGCGCAGTTGGCTGCGCACCGCCCAGCGCTGGTATTCCAGTGCGCAGTGCGCGGCGCCGGGAATCTGGATTGCCGTCCGCAGATAACCGATGGTCTGCGAGAAGTCTTCGGAAGCAACCCATTTGGCGGAGCTACGGCTGCTGACGAGGCGCTCGATCTCGGCTCCGTTGTCGCGGGTCAGCAGGCGTTCGGGCCACAGCGGCAGCTGATAACGCAGCAAGGGAGGCAGCAGCGCGGAACTCTGGTCGCGGCGCGTCAACGCCGATCGCCGCAATGCGGCCGGGTGTGGCGAGCTGATCAGCGCGATGGCGCGCACCAGCCGTGAATGCAGCAGCGCGGTGGTCCAGCAGGCCAGCCCACCGTCGGCGTGGCCGACCAGCGTGGCCGACGAATGCCCAAGCGCGCGAATGAGTCCGGCCGTATCGCCGGCCAGCGTCCAGCCGTCGTAGCCGCGGGGCGGCTTGTCGCTGCCGCCATAGCCGCGCAGGTCGACCGCGACCACCCGGGCATCACTCAGTCCCCGCAGCTGATGACGCCAGGACCACCAGAACGAACCGAAACCGTGCAGCAGCATCACCAGCGGTCGTGCCGCCGCCGCACCGGGTGCGCCCGGGCCGGCGGGTAGCGCCTCGACGACGTGAAATCGAATGCCGTTGGCGTGCACGTCCAAATGGCGCCACGGCCCGTCGATGCGGACCACCGATGGATCTGGTGCTGCCATCTACCAACCTGAGGGGTCGGTGGGGTTGCCGCTCTCCGACTTGGCGTGTTTACCGGGCGCTTCAGCAAGCTGCTTGCTCCCGGCGGCAGCCTTGTCGTGGCCGGGAGTGAGCGCGGTGCGCGTCTCCTTGACCGATTCGATGGTCTCGCGCGGTCCCCGGATCCGGCGCACCTTCAAATACCCCAGCAGCCCTAGCACGGCCCCGACCACGACCATGATCGCGAACACGATCAGGAAAGCCACCCAGCGCCACAGCCAGTTGTCGAGCAACTCGGCCAGGAAGAAGAAGAAAAAGAAGGTGGAGTAGAACAGCACCACCAGCGCGGCGATGAAGAAGACGCTGCCGGTGAGGCCCTTCTTGACGTCGCGGACGATCTCGGCCCGGGCCAGCTCGACCTCGGCGCGCACCAGGGTGGATGCCTGAGCCGTCGCGTCTTTGATCAGCTCACCGATCGACGGGTCGCCGTGGCCGGCGTGCGGGTCGGCCAACGGAATCGTGGTCAGCGTGCTCGGCACACCGTTCTTGCGATCGACTTTGCTCACAGGCGGTCCTCTCGGTCGCTGTCGTCGCGGTTTATGTTGCCATGCGCCGCGGTGCCAGACGAGGCCAGTCGACCACGGCGGGAGCCGGCGACCACCGGGTGCACCCAATTGCCCGGCCAGAGCTATTCGCACAGCAAGAGCGCTACTCAGGTTTTCATTTAGACTGGCGCAGCTGTTCTCCGACACCCGGCCAGCTGATGGGAGCTATGCATTTGCAGACGGCACATCGGTGCTTGGTAGTGGTGCTGCTGGCCGTGCTCTTGGTTCAGCCGGGTTTGCCTGCAAACGTCGCGGCCGCCGACGACAAGGTCCCGATGGGCGGCGGTGCGGGCATCGTCATCAACGGAGACACGATGTGCACCCTGACGACGATCGGCGGCGATGCCGCGGGTGAGCTCATCGGTTTCACCTCTGCGCACTGCGGTGCCCCGGGCGCGCGGGTCGCCGCCGAGGCCGCCGAAGGCAGAGGTGTGCTGGGAACGATGGTTGCGGGCAACGACGTCCTCGACTATGCGGTCATCAAATTCGATCCGGCCAAGGTGATGCCGGTGGCCAACTACAACGGCTTCGTGATCAACGGCATCGGCCCGGAACCGGTGTTCGGTCAGATCGCCTGCAAGCAGGGCCGAACAACGGGAAATTCGTGCGGCGTCACCTGGGGGCCCGGCCAGGATCCGGGCACCATCGTCATGCAGGTCTGCGGCCAGCCCGGTGATTCCGGGGGACCGGTGACCGTCGACAACCTGTTGGTCGGGATGATCCACGGCGCCTTCAGCGACAACCTACCGACCTGCGTCATCAAGTACATCCCGCTGCACACTCCAGCGGTGGTGATGTCGTTCAACGCGGCCCTGGCCGACATCAACGCCAAACACCGGCCCGGCGCGGGATTCGTTCCAATACCCGCCTGAGCCTCTGCGCGCCGAACGCCCGCCTTACTTGGCCGCCCTGATTGCGTCGAACACGCCCGGATCGAGCAACGTCGACGTGTCACCGAGCTCGCGGTTTTCGGCGACGTCGCGCAGCAGCCTGCGCATGATCTTGCCGCTGCGGGTCTTCGGCAGCTCCGGCACCACGTGGATCTCACGCGGCCGGGCAATGGGCGAGATCTCCTTGGCCACCTGGCTACGCAGCTCGTCGATGGTTCCGTCGTGGGCCTCGTAGCTGGCGCATAGCATGACGAACGCGCAAATCGCTTGACCGGTGGTGTCGTCGGCGACCCCCACTACCGCCGCCTCGGCGACACCGGAGTGACCGACGAGCGCCGACTCCACCTCGGCAGTGGAGATCCGGTGCCCGGACACGTTCATCACGTCGTCGATGCGGCCCAGCACCCAGATTGCGCCATCGGGATCGAAACGGGCGCCGTCCCCGGCGAAGTAGAAGCCCTTGTCGGCGAATTTGGACCAGTAGGTGTCCCGGTAGCGCTCGGGGTCACCCCAAATGCCGCGCAGCATCGAGGGCCACGGCTGGTCCAGCACGAGGTACCCGGCGACGTTCTTGGCGTTGTCGGCGTCGGGCTGCAGTGGATCGCCATGATCGTCGACGATCTTGGCCGAGATCCCCGGCAGCGGCGTCATCGCCGAACCTGGTTTGGCCGCAGCGATTCCCGGCAGCGGCGAGATCATCGCCGAACCGGTCTCGGTCTGCCACCAGGTGTCCACCACCGGAAGGCTGTCCGCGCCGAAGACCTCGCGGTACCAGCGCCAGGCCTGGGGGTTGATCGGCTCGCCGACCGATCCGAGCAGCCGCAGGCTGGACAGGTTGTGGGCGTCGGGGATTTCACGGCCCCATTTCATGAACGTCCGAATCAGCGTGGGGGCTGTGTAATAGATTGTGACGCCGTACTTTTCGATGATCTGGAAATGCCGGTTGCGGTCGGGGCTATCGGGTGTGCCCTCATAGAGAACCTCGGTGATGCCATTGGACAGCGGACCGTAGACACCGTAGGTGTGCCCGGTGACCCAGCCGATGTCGGCGGTGCACCAGAACACGTCGCTCTCGGGCTTGACGTCGAAAATGGTGTGGACCGTGTAGCAACACTGGGTCAGGTAGCCGCCGCTGGTGTGCACGATGCCCTTGGGCTTGCCGGTGGTACCCGAGGTGTACAGCAGGAACAACGGGTGCTCGGCGTCGAAGGGTTGCGGAGTGTGGTCGGGCGACGCGGAATCCACGACGTCGTGCCACCACACGTCGCGGTCGTCGTTCCAGGACACGTCAATTCCGGTGCGCCGCACCACCAGAACGTGCTCGACGGGGCTGTCGGGGTCCCCGACGGCTTCGTCGGCCGCATCCTTCAGCGGCGCGGGCTTGCCACGTCGGAACTGCCCGTCGGCCGTGATCACCAACTTGGCTTGGGCGTCGGCGATGCGGGCTCGCAATGCCTTCGAGGTGAAACCGCCGAACACCACGCTGTGCATGACGCCGAGTCGCGCGCATGCCAGCATCGCTATCACGGCTTCCGGAATCAACGGCATGTAGATGGCGACTCGGTCACCGGCGACCAGACCGAGATCGGTCAGCGCGTTCGCCGCTTTGCACACCTCGGCCTGCAGATCGGAGTAGGTCAGGCTGCGGCTGTCGTCGACCGGCTCGCCCACCCAGTGAATCGCCACCCGATCGCCGAGCCCGGCCTCGACGTGGCGGTCCACGCAGTTGTAGGCGACGTTGAGCTTGCCGTCGGCAAACCACTTGGCGAAAGGCGGCTCCGACCAGTCCAGTACCTCGGTGAACGGAGTCGCCCACGACAGCCGGTTGGCCTGCTTGGCCCAGAACGCCAGCCGGTCCTGCTCGGCTTCGCGGTAGAGGTCCTCACGGGCATTGGCCTGCTCGGCGAACCGCGCCGACGGCGGGTACGACGACGGGCCTTCGGTATGTGTGGCGGTCACTGGCTGCTCTCCTGTGTCGAGGACCGGTGTTCGAGCTCGTCAACCGTCAGTGAGCCTAGCCCCGCCAGTTGAACGTGTGCGCTGCAATCCGGGGGTAAACCGGGTTGTCATACCGCATAATCACCGTTGTGCCGGAAATCCGCGGGCAGCGCGCTCGCCGTCCACTCCTGCGCTTTGCCGCGGCGGCAACGAGTTACGCGGTCGCCGTCGTGCTGGGGCCGCAGGCATGGGCGCTGCCGGTGGAGAGGGGCGACGAGGCGACACCGTGTTGGGCGGAGCAGGTCGCTGTCACCGCCTCCCCGGCGCAGGGCGCCGTCGGCCACCGGGCCTTGACCCTGATGTTCAGCCTTGCCGGTGGCGCGGAGCCGTGCACGCTCACCGGCTATCCCTCGGTCGAGGCGGGGGCCGGTGGCCCGGACATTCATGCCAAGCCCACGTTGCGCGGTTACATGGGCGGTTTGCCGAGCGGCGTCAATGTGCCGCCTAACGTCACCCTTTCTATTTCGACGCAGGGCCAGGCCATCGTGGAGGGCATGGCCATCGACGGCCAGGGCAACCCGTGCCCCAACTACACCGAGCTACGCGTCAATCCGCCCAACACCACCATGGTGTTCACCGTGCCGGCGACCATCGATGCCTGCGAATTGCAGGTGCATCCCATCACCGTCGTTCAGTAGCGGCTACGGCCCCGCCGCCGCCACGCAGTAAACACGTGGGGGAATGGGATAGCTGACTCCTTTGGCGTCCGCAGGGCATTGCGTCTTGTCGGTGCTGCCGTCGATGCGCTGGACGATTCTGATTTGCGCAAATCGCAGGTCGTCACAATCGACCGGCGTCAACTTCTTTGACTTGCCGTCATTCATCTTCGTGTAGCACTGCCCCTGTTTCAGGTTGGCGGCAAAGCAGAGTGTGGAGGACGCGTTGGTGAATACCTCGTAGAGCGAGTCTTCCCGCTGGCCGTCGGGGCATGTCGCTGTCGGTCCACCCTGGGCGACGAGTTGGTACGTCGCCTTCGGGTCAGCGCAGTCGGTGGGCGATCGGTTGTGAAACTCCATTCGCAGATCGAATTCGGTGAAGCATTGGCCCATTTGCGGTTCCGTGCGGGTGCCGGATTTCTCGCCCAGGGCCGACACAGCGGCAACGAGGGCTACGAACATTCCGAACACCAGCACGACCGCCCCGATTGCGATCAGCGCTGTGGACAACCCGCTCGCACGCCGCGGCGGCGGCGCGACAGGGGCCGGATAACCGGGATAGGGCGGCCCCGGGTACCTACTCGGATATCCCATCGGCGGCGGATATCCAGGCGCGTACGGGTAGCCGGGACGCGGTTGCTTACGATTGCCTCTGCGCTCCCGTAGGCCGAGCAGTAGACAGACCAATCCGATCAGCGGAATGCTCAGCGCGAAGGTCACCTCGCCCGCCACATAGGCGGCGCCGCCCGACGCGAGAACTGTGACCCCCACGCCGAAATCCTAGGTTGTCGATGTCGGATGCTGCACTTCACGACGGTGCGCACCAGTCCTTCCTCGGTCGACGCGCTCGCAGGCCCTAGGGTCGCTGTCATGCGTTGGATGCGGGGCGGGCCGGTTTGGCCGGCTTTCGCTGCCGCCGCCATGCTGACGGTCGCGTTGCTGGCCGGCTGCGGTGGCGGCGTGCTCAGCCCCGATCTGGTGGTGGTGAACGGCGGGGAACCGCCTTACCCGCTGATTCCCACCGGCACCAACGACAGCCTTGGTGGGCGGATCCTCGACCGGCTATTCGCCGGCTTGGTGTCCTACGACGCCGACGGCAAGCCGTCGCCGGAGGTGGCACAGTCGATCGAAACCACCGACAACATCAACTACCGGATCATTCTCAAGCCTGGCTGGAAGTTCACCGACGGGTCGTCGGTGACGGCGCATTCGTTCGTCGACGCATGGAATTACGGTGCGCTGAGCACCAATGCCCAACTGCAGCAGGACTTTTTCCGCCCAATCGATGGATTTGATGACGTCGCCGGCTTGCCGGGTGACGGAAAGCCGACCACGATGTCCGGGTTGCAGGTGCTCAACGATTTGGAATTTACCGTGCGGCTGAAGGCGCCGACCGTCGACTTCACGTTGCGGCTGGGTCACGGCGCGTTCTATCCGTTGCCAGACAGGGCATTCCGGGATATGGCATCGTTCGGGCGCAACCCGATCGGCGACGGTCCGTACCAGCTGGCCGACGGTCCCGACGGGCCGGCCTGGGAGCACAACGTGAAGATCGACTTGAAACCCAACCCCGACTACCACGGCAACCGCAAACCCCATAACAAAGGTCTGAGGTTCGAGTTCTACGCCAACCTGGACACCGCTTACGCCGACCTGCTATCCGGCAATCTCGATGTACTGGACACGATTCCGTCCAGCGCCTTGACGATCTACCGGCGCGACCTGGGCGGCAACGCCGCCAGCGGGCCCGTCGCTGTCAGCCAATCGCTCGACACGCCGTTGCGGCTGCCGCATTTCGGGGGAGAGGAAGGCAGACTGCGCCGCCTAGCACTGTCGGCGGCGATCAACCGCCCGCAGATCTGTCAGCAGATCTTCAACGGCACCCGCAGCCCGGCCCGCGATTTCACCGCCCGGTCTCTGCCGGGGTTCGACCCGAACATCCCGGGCAGCTACGCATTGGACTTCAACCCCGAACGGGCGCAGCATCTCTGGGATCAGGCCAATGCGATCTCGCCCTGGAGCGGGCGCTATGCCGTCGCCTACAACGCCGACAGCGGCCATCAGGAGTGGGTGGACGCGGTGGCCAACAGCATCAAGAACGTGCTGGGCATCGATGCCGTCGGCGCGCCGCAGCCCACCTTCGCCGGGTTCCGCACCCAGGTCAGCAACCGCACCATCGACACCGCGTTCCGTGCCGGCTGGATCGGCGACTATCCCTCGATGATCGAGTTCCTGGCCCCGCTGTACGCCACCGGTGCAGGATCCAACGACGTCGGATATTCCAGCCGGGAGTTCGACGCCGGGCTGGCGGCCGCCGAGGCCGCGCCCAGCCTGCCCCAGGCCGACGTGCTGGTCAACATCGCACAACGAATCCTGTTGCGCGACATGCCCGCTGTGCCGCTGTGGTACTACATCGCCGTCGTGGGGTGGTCGTCGGAGGTCCACAAAGTCACGGTCACCTGGAACGGGATGCCCGACTACGAGAACATCGTGAAGGGCTGAAATGGGTTGGTACATCGCTCGAAGGATCGCCGTCATGGTGCCGGTTTTCCTCGGTGCCACCCTGCTGATCTACGCCATGGTTTTCCTGCTGCCCGGTGACCCCCTGTCCGCGATCGCTGGGGACCGGCCGCTGACTCCGGCAGTGGCTGCGCAGCTGCGGGCGCGGTACCACCTTGACGATCCCTTCATTCTGCAGTACCTGCGCTACCTGGGCGGCGTTGCGCACGGCGACTTGGGCCGCGCCTATTCCGGGTTGCCGGTCAGTGCCGTTCTGGCACATGCGTTTCCGGTCACGATTCGGCTGGCGCTGATAGCGCTGGTCGTAGAGGCGGTACTGGGGATCGGATTCGGCGTGCTATCCGGCCTGCGCCAGGGCGGACTATTCGATTCCACCGTGCTGATCACCGGATTGATCATTATCGCGATCCCGATCTTCGTGCTGGGGTTTCTGGCCCAATTCCTGTTCGGGGTCCGGCTGGGCATCGCGCCGGTCACGGTCGGGGAAAGGGCGACGTTTGCGCGCCTGCTGCTACCCGGAATCGTGCTGGGCTCAGTGTCGTTCGCGTATGTGGTGCGGTTGACCCGATCGGCCGTGGCCACCAATGCACACGCCGACTATGTCCGCACCGCCACCGCCAAAGGGTTGTCGCGGCCGCGGGTCGTCGCCGTGCACATTCTGCGGAACTCGCTGATCCCGGTGGTGACCTTCCTGGGTGCCGATCTGGGTGCGCTCATGGGCGGAGCAATTGTGACCGAAGGCATCTTCAACATCCACGGTGTCGGCGGCGTGCTCTATCAGGCGGTCACCCGGCAGGAGGCGCCGACCGTGGTGTCGATAGTGACGGTGCTGGTGCTGATCTATCTGATCACCAACCTGTTGGTGGACCTGCTCTACGCGGCCCTGGACCCCAGGATCCGCTATGGCTGAGCATGACCGCAGCGGATTCTGGCGTGACACCTGGCGCAGGTTGCACCGGCGGCCGAAGTTCGTCACCGCCGCCATGCTGATCCTGCTTATCGTTCTCGTCGCGCTGTTTCCGGCGCTGTTCGCCCATGCCGACCCCAGCTACGCCGATCCCAGCCAAAGCCTGCTCGGCCCCTCGGCGGCGCACTGGTTCGGTACCGACCTGCAGGGCCATGACATCTACGCGCGCACCGTCTACGGGGCGCGGGCCTCGGTGACGGTCGGGTTGGGCGCCACGCTGCTGGTGTTCGTCGTCGGCGGTGCGTTGGGGGCGCTGGCCGGCTTCTACGGGGGCTGGGCCGACGCGGTGGTCTCGCGCATCACCGATGTGTTTTTCGGGCTGCCACTGCTGTTGGCCGCGATCGTGCTGATGCAGGTCCTGCACCATCGCACGGTATGGACGGTGATCGCCATCCTGGCGCTGTTCGGCTGGCCGCAGGTGGCCAGGATCGCCCGTGGTGCGGTGCTGGAGGTGCGGGACAGCGACTATGTACTGGCGGCTAAGGCATTGGGGTTGAGCAGGTTTCAGACTTTGCTACGACACGCACTGCCCAACGCCGTGGGACCGGTGATCGCGATGTCCACCATTGCGCTGGGGGCCTTCATCGTCACCGAGGCCACGCTGTCCTACCTCGGAGTCGGGCTGCCGACCTCGGTGGTGTCGTGGGGCGGCGACATCAACCTTGCGCAGACGCGGCTGCGTGCCGGTTCGCCAATCTTGTTCTATCCTGCCGGTGCGCTGGCGATTACGGTGCTGGCATTCATGATGATGGGTGACGCCTTGCGCGACGCCCTGGATCCGGCCTCGCGAGCGTGGCGGGCATGACCCGCACCGGCGAACTGCCGCTGTTGTCGGTCGAGGGCCTGGAAGTCAGGTTCGGCGACCACACCCCGGCGGTGAGTGGAGTGGATCTGAGCGTCAAGCGCGGACAGACCGTCGCCGTGGTGGGCGAATCGGGGTCGGGGAAATCCACCACGGCCGCTGCGATCCTTGGGCTGCTGCCGCCCGGTGGGCGAATCACAGCCGGCCGCATCACTTTTGACGGGCTCGACATCGCTTCGGCCGATCGTAAGGCTGACCGCCGGCTGCTCCGGTCGATCAGAGGCCGTCGCATCGGCTACGTCCCCCAAGACCCGATGACGAACCTCAATCCCGTCTGGAAGGTTGGCTTCCAGATCCGGGAAGCGTTGCGGGCCAACACCGATGGCCGGCAGGCGCGCCGACGGGCGGTGGAGCTGCTCGCCCAGGCCGGCATGCCGGATCCGGCGAAACAGGCCGACAAGTATCCGCACCAGCTATCTGGCGGCATGTGCCAACGTGCGCTGATCGCCATCGGGCTGGCGGGTCACCCGCAGCTGCTGATCGCCGATGAGCCGACGTCCGCACTCGACGTCACGGTGCAGCGGCAGGTGCTCGATCATTTGCAGCGTCTCACCGATGAACTGGGCACCGCGCTGTTGCTGATCACTCACGACCTGGCGCTGGCTGCCGAACGGGCAGAGCGAGTGGTCGTCGTCCATCGCGGGGTGGTAGTGGAATCCGGTGCCGCGCAGTCAATCCTGCGGGACCCGCAACACGAGTACACCCGTCGATTGGTGGACGCGGCGCCGTCGCTGACGATCAGAAGTTCGGCACCGGCGCGGCCGCCGGCAGCCATCCGGGCCGACGACATCCTCGTTGCCTCGGAGCTGACCAAGGTCTATCGGGAATCGCACGGCGCACCGTGGAGGCGTACTCAGTTTTGCGCCGTCGACGCCGTGTCATTCCAACTGCGGCGGGCCAGCACTCTGGCCATAGTCGGGGAATCGGGTTCGGGAAAATCCACGGTGGCCCGGATGGTGCTCGGCTTACTCCAACCCACCTCGGGCACAGTCGTTTTCGACGGCACCCAGATCTCCGATGCGTTGGACCGGGACACGATGATGGCGTTTCGCCGACGCGTGCAACCGGTGTTCCAGAACCCCTACAGCAGCCTGGACCCCATGTACTCGGTATTTCGCGCCGTCGAGGAACCGTTACGGATCCACCGTGTCGGTGACCGCAGGCAGCGCGAGCAAGCGGTGCGCGAACTCGTCGACCAGGTGGCGTTGCCGTCGTCGGTGCTCAGCAGGTTGCCGCGTGAGCTGTCGGGCGGCCAACGTCAACGGGTCGCGATTGCGCGGGCGTTGGCGCTGCGGCCGGAGGTGCTGGTCTGCGATGAGGCGGTCTCGGCGCTCGACGTCCTGGTGCAGGCGCAGATACTGGACCTGCTGGCCACACTGCAGGCAGAACTTGGCCTTGCCTATCTGTTCATCAGCCACGACCTGGCGGTGATCCGGCAGATCGCCGACGACGTCCTGGTGATGCGCGCCGGTCGGATTGTGGAGCAGGCGGCCACCGAAGACCTGTTCACCCGGCCCGGCCACGAGTACACCCGCCAATTGCTGGAGGCCATTCCCGGCGTGTCCGCCCCGCCCCGATAGGTTGGCAATTTGTGAGCGCAGACCCGCTGGCCCCGTTGATGAAGCTCCCCGGTGTCGCCGAGGCCAGTGATCGGGCCCGGGACG
>DASYJS010000092.1:0-11459 GCA_035996225.1 Mycobacterium sp.
TGTTCGGATCCCAGACGGGTGTCCGATACCGCTGGGGCGGCGAGGAGGCCTATGGCATGCTCGAACGCTCCAACCCACTCGACAAGATCACCGGCAACTAGAAGGCAAAGGAGCTCAAAAGACCGATGAGCCAGTTAATCCCAGGGAAGGTGGCACTGGTTACCGGCGCCGCACGCGGGCAAGGCCGGGCGCACGCCGTGCGCCTGTCCGCCGAAGGCGCCGACATCATCGCGGTGGATCTCGCCGGCCCGTTGCCGTCCAGCGTCCCCTACGATTCGCCAACACCAGACGACCTGGCGGAGACGGCGCGACTGGTGACCGCTAACGGCCGAAAGGTCGTCACCGCCGCGGTCGACATCCGCGACCTCGACGCACTCAAAGCCGCTGTCGACCAGGCCGTCGACGAGCTGGGCCGACTGGACGTCATCGTCGCCAACGCCGGAATCTGCAGCCCGGCCCCGTGGGATCAGATCACCGCGCAGGCGTTCCGGGACACCATCGACACCAACGTGATCGGCACCTGGAACACCGTGATGGCCGGTGCCCATCACATCATCGACGGCGGCCGCGGCGGGTCGATCATTCTTATCGGATCCGCCGCCGGCATCAAGATGCAGTCGTTCATGATCCATTACACGGCAAGCAAACACGCCGTCGTCGGGATGGCACGCGCGTTCGCCGCCGAACTCGGCCGGTACAACATCCGGGTCAACAGCCTGAACCCGGGCGCGGTCTCCACCCCGATGGGCACCGGCCGGATGCGCGAGGCGCTGCAATCGGCCGCCGACGACTACCCGCACCTACGCGGCATGCACAAGCCGCTGCTGCCCGAGGGCATCGCCCAGCCGGAAGACATCTCCGACGCCGTCGCGTGGCTGGCCTCCGACCAATCCCGATTGGTTACCGCAACCCAGGTTTCGGTCGACATCGGCGTCGGTTACGTCTGATGCGCGGGTTGAAAGACACGACCTTCCTGGTCGACGGCGGCGGCCATCGCGAGCGAATTCGACCGGGACCATCGGCGAGGTTGGTGGAATCCACGGTCTCCCGCCAGGACCGCGGAGTGCCTGGCCACACGCCAACGCCGCCGACCAGGCAGAATCGTCCTGACATCACGCGACGTCCAGGTCTTGACGGGAATACCCCCCGGGGGTGTATGTTGACCAGTGGTGTGTACCCCTGGGGGGTATCGAAAGGAGCGCGATGACCACCAGTGCGGTCAGCAACTTGGAGCTGGACATCGCCGGGATGACGTGTGCCTCCTGCGCGGCCCGGCTGGAAAAGGCGCTGAACAAACTCGACGGCGTGACGGCCACCGTCAATTTCGCGACGGAGCGAGCCAGCGTCACCGTCCCGACGGGATACGACCCGCAGTCGCTGGTCGCAGAGGTGGAAAAGGCCGGCTATACCGCTGTTCTGCCCCAACGGCACGAGGAACCCGCCACAGGCGACGACGTCGAGCTGGCGTCGCTGCGTAGTCGGCTGATCACTTCGACAGTGCTCGCCGCCCCGGTGATCGCCATGGCGATGATCCCTGCCCTGCAATTCCGCTACTGGCAGTGGGCGTCACTGGCGCTGGCCGCGCCGGTGGTCGTGTGGGCGGGCAGGCCGTTCCATGCAGCCGCCTGGGCCAACCTCAGGCACGGCGCCGCCACCATGGACACGCTGATTTCGATCGGGACCCTATCGGCGTTCCTCTGGTCGCTGTATGCCCTGTTTTTCGGGACGGCGGGGGAGCCGGGCATGCGCCACGGCTTCGCGCTGACCTTCGAACGGACCACTGCACCCGGCGACGGCGCGGGCAACATCTATCTTGAAGTGGCCGCCGGTGTGACCTTGTTCGTCCTGTCCGGCCGCTACTTCGAGAAGCGCTCCAAGCGGCGCGCCGGTGCTGCCTTGCGCGCCCTGCTGGAGCTCGGCGCCAAGGACGTCGCGGTGCTGCGAAACGGCGCCGAGGCTCGCATCTCGATCGACCAGCTCAAAGTCGACGACGAGTTCGTCGTGCGTCCCGGCGAGAAGATCGCGACCGACGGGATCGTCGTCTCCGGCTCGTCGGCCGTGGATGCCTCGATGCTTACCGGCGAGTCCGTTCCGATCGAAGTCGGCGAGGGCGACGCCGTGACCGGTGCCACCGTCAACGCGGGCGGGCGTCTGGTCGTGCGTGCGACCCGGGTCGGCGAGGACACGCAGCTGGCGCAGATGGGCAAGCTGGTCGAAGCCGCCCAATCGGGCAAGGCCAAGGTGCAGCGGCTCGCGGACCGCGTCTCCGGAGTCTTCGTTCCGATCGTCATCGCCATCGCCGTGGTCACCCTCATGGGGTGGCTGGCCGCCGGGTTCCCGATCGCCGCCGCGTTCACGGCCGCGGTCGCGGTGCTCATCATCGCCTGCCCGTGCGCACTCGGGCTGGCCACTCCGACCGCACTGTTGGTCGGCACGGGTCGCGCGGCCCAACTCGGCGTGCTCATCAAGGGACCCGAGGTGCTGGAGTCCACCCGCAGGGTCGACACCATCGTGCTCGACAAGACCGGCACCGTGACCACCGGCAAGATGACCCTCGTCGAGGTCATCACCGTGCCAGACACGGACCGCGCAACGCTGCTGCGCTACGCCGGAGCGCTGGAGGACGCCTCCGAACATCCCGTCGCCCAGGCAATCGCCAAGGCCGCCACCGCGGAACTCGGTTCTCTGCCGGCGCCTGACGGCTTCGCGAACGTGGAAGGCAAAGGCGTGCAAGGCATTGTGGACGGCCATTCCGTCGTCGTCGGCCGCGAGAGCCTGCTGGCCGATTGGGCTCAGCACCTCGACCCGACGTTGACCCCTGCTCTTTCCCCGGCCCTTTCGAAGGCGAAAGTTCGTGTCGAGAGCGAAGGCAAAACCGCCGTTGCCGTCGGCTGGGACGGTAGCGCCCGCGGGATCCTGGTGATCGCCGACACCGTCAAGCCCACCAGCGCCGAGGCCATCCGGCAGTTCAAGCGGCTTGGCCTGACGCCGGTCCTGCTGACGGGTGACAACGAGAACGTGGCAAACCGCATCGCCGGCGAGCTCAGAATTGCGCACGTCATCGCCGAGGTCATGCCGGCCGACAAGGTCGCTGTGATTCAGCGTTTGCAGTCCGACGGCAAGGTTGTCGCGATGGTCGGCGACGGGGTCAACGACGCCGCCGCGCTGGCCACCGCGGATCTGGGTCTTGCGATGGGCACCGGTACGGACGTGGCGATCGAAGCCGCCGACCTGACACTGGTCCGTGGCGACCTGCGCGCCGCCGCAGACGCGATCCGGCTCTCCCGCAAAACACTGGCCACCATCAAGATGAACCTGTTTTGGGCGTTCGGCTACAACGTCGCCGCGATCCCGCTCGCCGCGCTCGGCCTGCTGAACCCGATGCTCGCGGGCGCCGCGATGGCCTTCTCCAGCGTGTTCGTCGTCGGCAACAGTCTGCGGCTGCGCTCCTTCACGAGCACGATCCGTTCGGACGATATGGGATAGTTTAGGTCTGGCCTACCGGGTTCCATAGCTTTAAGGTCTCGACGTTTGCCCCCATTCCTCGGACAGCTGTCCTTGCTGCACGGCTGGTTGCCACTCGCTACGCAAGTGTTCGCGTTGCTCGTGGCGCTGATAGTCATCGACTGGCGCAGGCGGAGTTGGTGGCAGCGCGCGCTGCCGGTGGCGCTGGTCGCCGCGGTCGCGGTGACCGCCCTGGCGTACTGGTACATCGCCTCGCTCGGAGTAGCCGGGGACCCGGCACCGAAATCCCTGTGGCTGTGGATCGCGATGAGCGGATTGACCACCGCGGTGCTGGTGCTGGGGTGGAGGGGCGCCCGCTGGTGGCGTCGCGCGCTCGCGTTTCTTTCGGTCCCGCTGTGTGCGTTGTGCGCGAGCATGTCCTTGAACCTTTGGGTCGGCTATTTCCCCACCGTGCTCGCCGCCTGGAATCAGCTGACTTCCGAGCCCCTGCCCGATCAGATCGACCGCCTGCGCGTCACCGCAATGCAGGTTGCCGGGACCAAGCCGGACAAAGGCGTCGTCGTGCCGGTCAACATCGACTCCGACGCCTCCCACTTTCCGCACCGTCAGGAACTCGTCTACCTGCCCCCGGCGTGGTTCAACACCAACCCGCCGCCCCGCCTGCCGACGGTCATGATGATCGGCTCGGCGTTCAACCTCCCTTCCGACTGGCTAGGGCCCGGCGGCGCCTTCACCGCCATCGACGGCTTCGCCGCCAGCCACCACGGTTTCGCCCCGGTGTTCGTGTTTCCCGATCCCACCGGCTCGTTCGACAACGACACCGAGTGCGTCAATGGGAGCCGCGGCAACGCCGCCGATCACCTGGCCAAAGATGTGATCCCGTTCATGGTCTCGAACTTTGGCGTCAGCGCCGACCGGGCGAATTGGGGAGTCGCCGGGTGGTCCATGGGCGGTACCTGCGCCGTCACCCTCAGCGTCATGCATCCAGAGTTGTTCAGCGCCTTCGTGGACATCGCCGGCGACTTCCGGCCCAACATCGGCAGCAAGGAACACACCATCGCCCAGTTGTTCGGCGGCAATACCGCCGCGTGGGCGGAGTACGACCCACTGACCGTGATGACTCGGCACGGCCGCTATACCGGGTTGTCGGGATGGTTCGACATCCCCGCGCCGCCCGGTGCACACAGCGTCGCCCAAGCGGCTAACCCCGCCCTCGGGAGTACCACCGCGGCGAACCCGGAGGGCCAAGACGCTGCAGCCAACTCGCTGTGCACCATCGCCGAGGCCAATGGGATTAGCTGCGCGGTGGTGACCCAACCCGGCAAACACGACTGGCCATTCGCCGCCCAGGCGTTCGCCGCATCGTTGCCATGGCTCGCTGCGACGCTGGGAACCCCCCACCTCGAGCCGGTGCAGTTACCGCAACGGGGCAGCGGGGAACCGCACTGATGCGGTGGCTGCCCAGACCGCATCGGTGGCCGGGGCAGCTCTGCGCCATTTTCAATGGGAATTCACAGCTGACCCTCCCGTAACGAAGCCGACGTATTGGGGTGGGCGATGGTACGGTTCGCTGCTGTGGCTGCGAAGTTTGGCGAGCTAGGCGACCCGTACGCGGGATCGCCTGGCGGCCACCGCGCGGCAAACAGGCGGCAGTCATCGCGGGTAGTCCACCGCACCGCCGAGCAGTCAGAGATGAAGCGCCGTCGATTCCTCGGCTCGCTGGCCGCGGCCACCGTTGCCGCCGTGGGCGCGGCACGCCTGATCGTTGACCCGCAACCGCGAACTTTTGCCCAGGTGCCGCTGGACTCGGCCGCGACCTCCGGCCCGGTCGCCCCTTCGCCGGTCGGTTTGTTGCCACCCCCACCGCTGAGTGCTCGCATCCCGCTGCCTGGCGGTGGCGCCCTGATGAAGATCCCCGGAGACGGTGACCTGCTCGCCCTGACCCTCGATGACGGTGTCAACAGCGACGTGGTGCGTGCCTATACGCAGCTCGCCAAGGACACTGGTGCCCGGATGACATTTTTCGTCAACGGCATCTACGACTCGTGGACCGAAAATCTGGATCTGTTGCGGCCGCTGGTGGAGTCCGGGCAGATCCAGCTCGGCAACCACACCTGGTCGCACCCGGATTTGACGACGGTGCCGCAAAGCAAGGTCGTTGAAGAGCTCAAGCGCAATGACGAGTTCCTGAAGAAGACCTACGGCGTCGGCGCTAAACCGTACTATCGGCCGCCCTACGCCAAGCGCAACGCCACCGTCGACACGGTCGCAGCCGACCTCGGCTACACCGTCCCGACACTATGGTCAGGTTCGTTGTCGGATTCCACGCTGATCACCGAGGAATACATCCTCAAGATGGCCGACGAGTACTTCACCCCGCAGGCCATCGTGATCGGTCACCTCAATCACCTGCCCGTCACACACGTGTATCCCCAACTCATCGACACCATCCGCGACCGAAACCTCCGAACGGTCACACTCAACGACGTGTTCATCAGAACGCCTTAGCGACAACACGATTGGCCGCGCACACCCCGGATCCGCAGCGGCTCGGCGGCATCGGTTGGGCACGTCGCACCGGTGGTCGGTTATCACGTACAGAGCGCCGGCGTCTCCTGGTCGCAACCGCGGTGGGGCAATGGACGAACGCCGTGGGACGGATCAAGCTCGGATTGGGTCGGGTTCCGGCGGCGGCCGCGCGCGTTGATCTCGACGCGTTGCGGGTACCTGATTCCGGGTTCGCGCGGGAGGCCGAAGAGGCGTGCGCCGAATTGCCACCGGCCCTGCTGGGGCACTCCTACCGCACTTGGTTGTTCGGACATGCGCTCGCGGCGGTCGACGGGTGCGAGCTGGACGACGAGCTCTTCTATTGCGGGGCGCTGCTGCACGACTACGGCATCGTCAACCCAACGGCCAACCGCGATTTCACGCTCGGCAGCGCCGACCGGATGTTCGCCTGCGCGCAGGCCGCGGGTGTGGATGACCAACGTGCGGATCTGCTGGCCGACGGTATTTGTGTACACGCAACACCGGGAATCCAGGTGGACGCCGATGGCGCGACGGGCTGCTACCTGCAATGGGGCGCGATGGCCGACGGGGCTGGATTGCGCATCTGGGACATCACTGCAGGCGACGTAGCCGAGACCCTGCGCCGTTACCCGCGAGGCGATTTCAAACGCGAACTCGTGAACATGATCCGCGCGGAGGCCGCAGCGGTGCCGGCGGGCCGCATGGGCCTCCTCGTCCGCTGCGGATTGCCGTTGGCCGTGCGGCTAGCACCTTTCGACTCCTGAGGTCATGCAGTGGATTCCGCTGACAACAACATCATGAAGCCACCAGTAAAACCGTTCGCCAGTGCCAATCTCTAAAATTTTAGAGATTCCCCTTCCGCTGGCGGCTCGTACATTGTTACCGTTTCGTGATGCGCCGGGGTGGGGGAATCTTCGCAATACTTCTCGTGTTCGCTTCAGCCCTGATCTGCGTCGGTACTGCGCGAGCCGACGGCGGGGATGAGCCGCAGTATGCCGAGTTCTACACCCCGCCCGATCCGCTGCCGTCTGGCCAGCCGGGTGACCTGATCCGTACCGAGCCGTCGCGGCTGGTTCTGGAGCCGTCGGGCCAGCTCGGCGCGATCATGGCCACCGGCACCCGAATCATGTACCGCAGCACCGACACTCGCGGTAACCCGATCGCGGTCACCGGCACCTACTTCGAGCCCTACAACGCGTGGCCGGGCCACGGTCCACGCCCCCTGATCAGCTATGCACCCGGCACTCAAGGCCAGGGCAATCAATGCGCTCCGTCGCGAATGTTCAACCAGGGCATCCACTATTCGGGCGGCTGGGACATCATGTTCAACTACGAGGAGCTGTTCGTCGCGACGATGGTTGCCCGTGGTTTCGCCATTGTGATGACCGACTACGAGGGCCTGGGTACCCCGTCGATGCACACGTATGTGGGTCGCGTAGCGGAGGGACAGGCCGTACTCGATGCCGCCCGCGCCGCAATGCGTCTGCCTGGCACCTCACTGGATCCGCACGGGCCCGTGGCTTTTTGGGGTTATTCGCAAGGTGGCGGAGCAACGGCGTCAGCAGCGGAGCTTGCCCCGTCGTATGCCCCGGAGCTGCACATCGTGGGCACCTATGCCGGGGCGCCTACGGCCGACCTGAAGGAACTCCTGCCCTACGCCGACGGCAGCGTCTTGGTCGGCGCCGTCGGCTACGCCCTCAACGGTGTCATGGCCGAATATCCCGAGTTCGCCGACGTCATCCGCTCCAAAATGACACCCCGCGGGCTGGCGATGCTCGAATCGGCGTCGCGCCAGTGCGTCGGACAGACCCTGCTGGATTTCATGTTTCGCCATCTGCGGCCCTACTTCACCGAAGACATCTATCAATTGGTCAACGAAGAACCCTTCAACACGCTGTTCGAAGAGCAGAAACTCGGACGCTACAAACCCACGACGCCGGTGCTGATCAACAGCAACCGCTACGACCCGCTGGTGCCGTGGACCGCGGCCATCCAACTCGGTCGCGACTGGTGCGCCCAGGGCGCCGACGTGGAATTTCGCACCAACGAGGAACCAGCGTTCCTCAACAAACTGATCATCAACCACGCGCTGCCGATGCTCGTCGACGGTGAACCGGCGATGCAGTGGATCGCCGCCCGCTTCAACGACGAGCCCACCGCACCAAACTGCGGTCAGTTCTAACTCGCTCATAACATTGAGATCGCCATGGCGACCAGCGCACGCAGGAAGCACAACGCACCCGAGCGGCGTCGACACCTCACCGACGCCGCGATCGAGTTGCTGGGCCACAACGGTGTCCACGGCGTCAGCCATCCGAAGGTCGACGACCGTGCCGACGTGCCCGCGGGCAGCACATCGTTCTACTTCCGCACCCGCCGAGCACTACTCCATGCGGTCGCGGAGCGGCTGGCCGAGCTCGACGTCGCCGACTTCTCGTTGATGACCGAACTGGCCGGCTCGCAGTCAACGCAATTCACCGGCACCGCGGGCCTGGCCCGGATTGTGATGTACGTGAACAGCGAACCGTGGCTGACCCGCGCCAAGGCGCGCTACGAACTGATGTTGCTCGCCAGCCGCGATCCCGAATTGGCAACCAGCCTCAACGAGGCTTCCGACCGGCTCTACACGCTGGCGCGCGACGTTGTCACCCAATGGCATCCCGCGGGAAGTACACCGGATCCGGCGCTGATCGAGGACCAAGCGCTGGCCACCCTGACATACATCAACGGGGTGATGATGACGTTCGTTGCCGGCCAACCGGTCGTCGACAGCGCCGAGCACCTCGACCGGCTCATCCAGGGCGTCATCGCGGGAGTCGCTCAGGTTCGCGGCGACTGAAACCCCCAACTTGCCAAGCCTTTTGATCAGTGCGTCGGGTCGTGCAGCATCGCGTCGATCAGCCGGTGTAGCACCTGCGCCGTCTCGCGGCGGGTGCGTTTCGGGTCGTCGGCGGTGGCGATGACCATGGCCGCCTCATCGAGCGCGCCGATCAGTACGTGGGCCAGCGACCGCACCGGTTGCCGAGCCAGCTGGCCCGCCTTGATGGCCTCGGCGAGCAAGTGTTCGGTCATGCCCAGGCTGTATCGCTGGGCGACGTCGCGGAAGCCGGCCCAGCCGAGCACGCTCGGCGCATCCAACAGGATCAGCTGACGTACCTCTGGATCGCCGGAGACTTCCAGCCAGGCGTCGACGGCAGCGCGGATTGCGTCGGCCGGCGATGTCCCTCCCGAGGCGGCCACGATGGTGGCCATTCGGGCCATGACATCCTGCTCGACGGCCTCGACAACCTCACTGAATAGCGCTGCCTTATCAGCGAATTGGTGGTACATCGCCCCGCGCGTAACGCCCGCGGCCGTCGCGATCTCGGGCGTTCCCACCTCCGCGTAGCTCCGCTGGCCCCACAGTCGGCGGGCAGCCGAGATCAGCGCGTCGCGGGTCGCCGCGGAGCGCTCTTCCTGAGTGCGTCTCTTGCTTTCCATACAACCTGTTGGTAACTTACGAACAGACAGCCTGTTTGTAACACTATCCCTAGTAGGAGTCATCTATGTCGACGATCGACATTAGCGCCGGAACCATCCACTACGAAGCAACCGGACCCGAGAACGGCAGGCCAGTCGTGTTCGTGCACGGCTACATGATGGGCCGAGAACTGTGGCGCCAGGTGAGCGAACGGCTCGCCGGCCTCGGCCTGCGGTGCATCGCTCCCACCTGGCCGTTCGGCGCGCACGCGGAGCCGCTGCGCCGTGGCGCCGACCGAACCATCACCGGCGTCGCCGGCATCGTCGCCGAAGGGCTTGCCGCCCTCGACCTCGAGGACGTGGTGCTGGTCGGCAACGATACCGGCGGGTTGGTCACACAACTCGTCGCGGTGCACCATCCCGAACGGCTTGGCGCACTCGTGCTCACGAGTTGCGATGCGTTCGAACACTTTCCGCCGCCGATCCTCAAGCCCGTGATCATGGTGGCCAAGTCGAAGACGCTGTTCCGGACGGCTATACAGGCCATGCGGGCGCCGATCGCGCGCAAGCGTGCGTATGACGGCCTGGCACATCGCAATATCGACGATCTCACCGAGATCTGGGTACAGCCAGCACTTTCCGACCCGGCGGTCGCCGAAGACCTGCGCCAGTTCACGCTCTCGCTGCGCACCGAGGTTGCCACGGGCGTCGCGGCCCGGCTGGCTGAGATCGACAAGCCGACCCTGGTCGCGTGGTCGGCCGACGATGTGTTCTTTGCCCAAGAGGACGGCCAACGACTGGCCGCGACCATCCCGAACGCCCGCCTCGAAGTCATCGACGGCGCGCGGACCTTCTCGATGGTGGACCGGCCCGACCGCCTCGCCGATCTGTTGTCGACCATCGCGGTGCGCGCATAGCGCGCTCACCTCGTTCAAGGCGGTGCAGTGGCGGTTGCCCGGGCCGTATAGCGTTTCGGCCATGTCAGACGTGACGGCACCGCTCAAAGACCGACGAATCCTGGTGACCGGTGGAGCGACCGGAATCGGTGCGGCCGCCGTCGCGGTTCTCACCGCGTCGGGGGCGGACGTCGTTGCGACTTATCACCAGACGCCGCCACCGGACGGCCTCGCGGCCACCTGGACGCAGTGCGATGTGCGCGATGCCGATGCCGTCTCGGCGATGGTTCACCAAACCGCCGAGCAGCTTGGCGGGCTCGATGTCCTGGTGAACGCCGCGGGGCTGTGGCAGGCCGGGATACCGGGCTATATCGGCGCCGACGAGATTTCGTTCCTGCTGGACACCAACGTCAAGGCGACCATCCTGACCAATCAGGCCGCGTATGCCGTCATGAAAGATCAAGATCCCAAGGGCGGCAGGATCATCAACTTCGGGTCCTCCGAAGCCGTTATGGGCAGCCCGATTTCGGCTGTGTATGCCGCGACCAAGGGAGCAGTGCAGGCCTGGACGCGGTCGGCCGCCAAGGCCTGGGCTGCCGACCATGTCACCGTCAACGCTCTCGCGCCCGCGGTACAGACGCCTGGTGCTGACCGGCTCCGGAATTTCCTCGGTCCGAACGCCGCCGCGCTGATCGACCAACAGATGAAGATGATGATTCCGCTCGGTGGGGCATTGGGAGATCCGGCCCGCGATGTCGGCCCGATCCTGGTTTTCCTGGCCGGTTTGGGTTCGAGCTTCATCACCGGGCAATTGCTGGCCGTGGACGGCGGCCTGATGATGGTGGGCGGGTAGGGGACTGCCGGACGCGCTCATGCGTGAATCGAATTCATCAGCGTCTTCGGGCTACCTCCCGTCGACTTCGTGCACCTGGCCGCCGATCTCGGCTGCTGTCTTATCGGGTGGGGTTGGCGTACACCGTGTGGGCACGTTCCGAGCTAGTGGGTGATCTGGGTCGGAGCGGCGTCGGGGCAAAGGTCGGATACGGCGAAACCTAGTGAGGCTTGTGCTTGTTGGAGGGTGAGCCCGCCTTGGGTGTTTGAGCGTGAGTC
>DASYJS010000093.1:0-7427 GCA_035996225.1 Mycobacterium sp.
CAGGGTCGGCGGTTCGCCGAACTCAACGCGCAGGCGCGGTATGTCGAGATCGCGGGCGCGGCGCACGCTGCCCACCAGAAATGCCCGGATACGGTCAGGGGAGTCATGCGTGACTTCCTGGCCGAAGTCGACCTTGAGAGAGCGGGGAGCCATGGCACGGTCAACTGAGCTGAAGGCGAAGAAGAATCATCAGCCGGCGGAGCCGCATGTACCGGGCTGGCAGAAGGACAGTGTCGACAGGTCGCTGCGCAACGCCCGCGCACGTGCCCAGGCGCGCAGCGACCGCTTCGTCTCGGCGGCGATAGAACTCCTCGGGGAGCGAGACGAGAGCGACTTCACCATCCAAGACGTCGTCGACAAATCCAACATGTCGCAGCGGACGTTCTACACCTTCTTCGACGGCAAAGACAGCCTGCTGTTGGCGGTGTACGAGACGATCCTGCGGACCACGGCGATGCCGATGATGCGCGAGCGGTGTGAGGGCATCACCGATCCCGTGCTGCGGCTGCGGACCCTGATGGAGGCCCTGTCCGAAATCACCGCGATGCCGGCCCGACTGGCGCGCGGCCTCAGTGTCCTGCACCTGCGGCTTGCCGAGTCGCGCCCCAATGACCTCGCTCACGCCCTAGAACCCTTGCACTCCTTCATCGTTGAGCTGCTCGAAGCGGTTGCCGAGGCAGGCCTGCTCCGGGACGACGTTCCGTTAGCCACCCAGGCCGCGCTGCTTCAGGAACTGCTGCTGGCGACCTCGCACTCCGCGGTGTTGTCCGGTGGGCGGTCGACCAGTGTCGATGACCTGTGGGCGTTCTGCTCGGCGGCCATCCTGCGCACCACCTGACACCCGGGGCGGCTTTCCTCAGGTCACCGCGCCGCTGACCTTAAGATCGATCAGTTCTTCGTCGGTTTTGCCGAGCGCCCGCAGAATATCGTCGGTGTGCTCGGCGAATTGCGGCGCCCGCGTGATCTGTACGGGCTTCTCATCGAACTGCACCGGGTTGGCGACCAGTTCCCGGGGGGTGCCGTCGATGTCGAGTACTTCGGCGATCATTCCATTGGCTCGCAACGCCGGGTCCTGGCCCACTTCCCATGGATCCTGCGCGATGGCCCATTGGCCCTCCATACCGGCGAACCGGGTGACCCATTCGGCGAGGGGCCGCGCGCCGAGTACCTCCTGCACGATCTCGGCCGCAGCCGGCGTATTGCCCATGAGTGCCTCGGCGCTGGCGAATCGCTCGTCGTCGAGGAGGTCCTCGCGGTCGATGTGCCGACAGAACTCAGGCCAATAGCGCCCGGGTTGGAGCATCGCCAGCACGAGCCAACGGTCATCGGCGGTTCGGTAGTTGCCCACCAGCGGGTTCGTCGGCGCGGTGTTGCCGGGTGCGCGGGGCGCGGGTGGGCCGCCCTCGAGAAGCGCCAAACCTACGGAGAGAGCGCTGGCCCAGGCACCCACGCCGAGTAGGGAGACATCGACCACCGACGTTTCGCCGGTGCGTTCGCGCGCCAGGAGCGCTGCGGCGATGCCTCCGGCGATGGTCATGCCGCCCAGCGAGTCACCGTAGGCGCCGGCAGGCATCTTGGGCAGGCCATCGAACTCCGCCGGCGTGGCCCCTACCGCGCCACCGGCCCGAGCCCAGAAGGCGGTGCTGTCGTAGCCGCCCTTCTCGCTGTCGGGGCCGGTGGCGCCGAACCCGGATCCCCGGACGTAGATGATGTCCGGGTTGATCTTGCGGACATCGTCGAGTTCGATGCCCAGCCGTCGGCGCGCGGCGGGCAGGAAGTTCGTCAAGAACACGTCGCTGGTGCGGATTAGTTCGTGCAGGACCTGCAGCGCGCCGGGCTGCTCCAGCGCCAGGCCGATGCTGCGCTTGCCCCGATTGGGGTGTTCCATCAATGGGGCGAAGGAACCACTGCCGACCGCCATGCCCATCACGGCGCTCAGGCCGCGCTGGGCGTCGCCGGTTTCGGCGTGTTCGACCTTGATGACGTCGGCGCCCCAGTCGGCCAAGACCGCACCCGCGGACGGGACGAAGGTGAACTGTGCCACCTCTAGTACCCGGAAACCGTCCATCGGTCGGATCACTCTATCTCCTTATGCGGCTTCAGTTTCCGGTCCGGGATGGGCCCGTTCGCGGTGGCGGTACTCAGCTGCTCGCCGGGCGGACGTGGATCACGTCCATCATCACTTCACGGGGCCGGGTGATGACGTCGTGCAGCACGTCGGCGACGGCGGCCGAAGTGAGAAAGTGGGTGCCACTCATTCGGGTCAGGTAGCCGTCGGCTTCCCACAACGGCCAGGCCCTTTCGATGTCGCCCGGGCCGAAGTTCTCGTCGATTCCGGTATCTCCAACCGCGCCGAGGATGACCAGGGTCACCCGGATGCCGTCTCGTCGCAGCTCCTTGCTCATTGCTCCGGTGAAAGCGTTGAGGCCACGCTTGGTGGCGGCATAAAGGGTCATCATCGGCATGTCGTCGAGGGTGATCTCCGACGAGATGTTCATGATGTCGCCGCCACCGACCGCGCGCAGCAGCGGAATGGCTGCGCGGGTGGTGTAGATGGGAGCTATCAGGTTGGTATTGACCGTGACGGCGATGTCGTCGTCGCTGGCTTCTTCGATCAGCCGAATCCGGCTGGCACCCGCAGAGTTGATCAGGACGTCAATGCGGCCGAACTGCGTCGCGATCTGATCGAAGGCGGCCTGCACGTCGTGGCTGTTGGTGACATCGGTGACGATTGGCACGGCGCTGGGCCCGATGATCTCCACGACCTCGTCGAGCAGCAATTTGCGCCGGGCCAGCAGCACTACCGTCGCGCCGTCCTGCGCGAGGCGAATTGCGGTGGCCCGACCAACGCCCCTCGATGCGCCGGCGACCACGGCGACCCGGCCCTCCATGCTCTGCGACATCACGCTCCTCATGTTTGCCGGGTTCGGCCCTATCGAAATACGCGGATCGGTGTGCATCATCAGCGCACCTGTTCCTTGCAATAGATGCAGATATCGTTCTACCATGACGCGTACGCGATAGTCATCACCTGGCCCGAGAAACTCGCGTCCGGCAACAATGCAGAAGGAGTCGGTTGTGGTCACAGGTGTCACCGGCAAAGAGGCGAAGGACTGGGCGTCCGAACACCTGTGGGGCAATTGCAGTTCGCTCTACACCCCGTTCTGCGGTCTCGACGGCGACGAAATCGACTACGAGGCGCTACGCGCGTTGGTGCGGCACTGCCTGGTTGAGCTGGACCAGGACGGCATCTGGCTGACCGGCGGCATCGCCGAATTCTGGTCACTGACCACCGACGAACTCAAAGAAGTGGTCCGGGTCGCCATCGAGGAGGCCCGACGGGTCAAACCCGGCGCGCTGGTGCAGGTGATGTCGAGCACCGATACCGCTAAGCAGGCCGTCGAGCTCACGCTGAACGCCCAAGAGTTGGGCGCCGACATCTGCTACATCCTGACGCCCTACTTCGAGTGCTCCGGAAAGCCCGGTGTGCTGGAGTACGTGCGTTATGTCGCCGACCGCACCGATATGCCGCTGGGCTTCTTCAACTCGCACTCGACAGGGCTGGTGTTGACCCCCGAGGAATGCGTCGAGCTTTACCACGAGGTCCCCGCGCTGTGCGGGCTGAAGAACGGGCTGCTCGACGCGCAGCACAGCCTGGCAATCCATGAGCTGGCTCCGGAGATGGTGCTGTGGGAAGCGGCCGACGAGGCCGGGATCCGGTTGGGGATACCCCACCCAGGAGCGCTCGGTTCGGCGCTTTACCTCTACGAGAAACCGGGCGCACTGCTGTTCAGCGAATGGCGAGAACTGTTGGTGCAAGGCGATTTCGAGCGCGCCGACACCTTCGCTGCCGAGACCGGCTTGACCGCCATGCGTGAGGCGAGCCGCCGCTACCAGTGCCATCCGGCCCGACCCGGGATGTTCACTCACTGGGGAGCCGGATTCAAGTTCGGCGCCTCGTTGCTCGGACTGCCCATCGGCGACCACCCCGCCCGACCCCCGCAGACTGCGTTCCCCGACGATCTGAAGCCGCCGATCCGCCAGGCCTACGTCGCCTCTGGGTTCATCGAGTCCTGAGAACGGGCGGCTGTCGTGGAGGTGCGCGAATTTCGCGCCGGGGTACGGACCTGGATCGACGAGGTCGGAGAGACTCTGGTCCCTGCGATCGAGGACCAGAGTGTTGACGCCCAGCTGAACCACCAGCGTCGCGTGCAGCGGTTGCTGTTCGACGCCGATTGGATGCGCTGGGGATGGCCGACGCGGATCGGTGGCCTGGGGGGGTCGCCGATCCTGCGCGCCGTCCTCGGCGAGGAGCTCACCAGCCGCGCGCTGGTGCACACCACGTCCTGGTCGATGCACGAGGTGCTCGGGCCGGCGGTGGCCGAGTTCGGCCGGCCCGAAATCGTCGAGGACATCTTCCCGCGGCTATTGCGCGGCGAGGAATTCTGGTGTCAGGGCTTCTCCGAGCCCGAGGCGGGCAGCGATCTGGGATCGATGCGCACGACCGCGCGTCCCCACCGCGACGGCTGGGTGATCAACGGCGAAAAGTTGTGGACCAGTTGGGCGCACCACGCCACCCGGTGCATCGTGCTGGCCCGCACCGGCGGCGCCGGGTCGCGCGGTATCAGCGCCTTTCTGGTGGACATGGACACACCGGGGGTAACGGCGAGCCCACTAGAGACGATGGCCGGCGTCGACGAATTCTGCTCGACGTCGTTCGTCGACGTCGAGGTCCCCACGCAGCGTCTGCTTGGTCAGCTCGACGCCGGCTGGCGGGTCGCACAGTTCATCTTGTCGTGTGAACGAGGCCCGATCTTCTGGCAGCGCGGTGCCTGGCTCGCCCACCATCTCGGTCTGCTCCTGGACACCGCGCACGGCGGACCGTCCGCGTCGGCGCTCGGCGAGGCCTATCAACTGTTGTGGGCCTTCCGCGCCACTTCGAAGAGCACGCAGGACCGCATCGCCGCGGGTGAGCTGCCCGGCCCTGAAGCCTCGGTGGACAAGATCATGATCGCCGCCGCCGACCAGGCCGTGTTCGATGCGGCGCGCGCTCTGCTGGGCGGCGACATGGAAACCGGTGACACCGCGCGCAGCCGGGCGTGGCGACGCGAGTGGGCGTATTCGCGAGCGGCCACCATCTACGGGGGCACCAGTGAGATTCAGAAAGACATCGTGGCATCGCGGCTGCTCGGATTGCCGAGAAGCGCATGACTGAAGCCCACACCATCGACGTCGCTGAGCGGACGCTGATGTCGACGACGCTGCGCGGGCTCGCCGAGGAACTCGACGGGATCGAGCTTGCGCAGGCACTCGAGGCGTTTGGGTTCGCCGACCTACTCGCCGAGGCGCCCCGCGATGCGGTGTCGGTATTGTTCACCGCGCTGGGTCGAGCCGGATCGATGTCGACATCGCTGCAGGATGTGCTGCTGCAGCCACTGGCCGAATACCTGCCGAGGGCGACAACAGACTGCAACGTCGTCCTGCCCGGCATCGGCGCCGACCTAGTCGGCGCGACCCCTGGCGAGCTGCTGGCGCTACGCGGCCTGGTCATCGGGACGCGCCCGGCCCCGACATTTCTGGCGCCGGTCGCAATCCGCGGTGAGCTGGTCTGGATTCGCCTGCAAGAGACCTCGGGGGTCTCGACGCGGCGGATCGATGGTCTTGATCCGGGATTGGCGATGACCGAAGTCACCGGCATCGACGTAATGGCCGACGTGATCGTGGCGGGCGAGCAGGCCGTTGCGGCTTGGCATGCAGTGGCGACGGCAGGCCGGCTGGCACTGGGATACCAGATCATCGGAGCAGTCGGGCAGATGATCGACCTTGCCGTCGACCATGCCTGCAGCCGAGTGCAATTCGGCCGGCCCATCGGCTCCTTTCAAGCGGTACGCACCCGTCTGGCCGATGCACACGTCGCTCGTGAGGGCGCCGCCGCGGCCCTCGCGTCGGCCTGGGACGCGGACGACGCCGTTTTGGCGGGTCTGCTGGCGAAATCGTTGGCGGGGCGTGCGGCCCGAATCGCCGCCACCCAGTGCCAGCAGGTGCTGGCCGGCATCGGGTTCACCGCCGAGCATCCCTTCCACCGCTTCTTGGCCCGCGCACTGGTGCTGGATACGGTGCTGGGTTCGGCCAGCGAACTGCCCACGGTGATCGGTGCCCATTTGATTTCGGCCGGGACGATACCCCGGCTGGTAGACCTGTGAGCGGCGGCGATCCGTCCTGCGCGGATGCGCATCCGGCCGTCGTCGTCGACCGGCTTGGGTCGGTGGCGCGCGTGAGCTTGGCACGGCCCGAGAAGGCTAACGCCATGGACGCCGAGATCACCGATGCCCTGCTCAGGGCGGTCCTGGCACTGCGTGACGACCCTGACGTGCACGCGATGGTGCTCACCGGTCAGGGCAGCGCGTTCAGCGCCGGCGGGGACTTCGAGACCATCCGCGCAATGCGCGATGACCGCGACCTGCGCGAAGCGGTGCTGGCTGCCCACCAGGAGCTGTTCTGGGTAATGATGCGCCTGCCGTTTCCGACTGTCGCCGCCGTCAATGGCGCCGCAGTCGGTGCCGGCGTCACGGTGGCGCTGCTGTGCGACCTGGTGGTGATGGCCGAAGACACCTTCCTCAGCGACCCGCGTGTCTCGCTGGGACTGCTCGATGGCGCCGGCGGTTTGCTGCTCTGGCCGCTGTTCACCAGTCTGTCCGCAGCCAAGGAACATCTACTCCTGGGAGACCGGGTCACTGGCGTCGAAGCCCATCGCCTGGGGCTGGTGAACCGCGCGGTTCCCGCCCTCGACGTGTTGGAGCAGGCGCTGCAGCTCGCCAAACGCCTCAGCGCGCTCCCGCCGCAGGCCGTCCGGCAGACGCGCCAGCTGCTGAATTTCCATATCGACCGGCTTGCCGCGTTACTGCCAGATTGTGCTCGCGCCGAAAGCGAGTGCTTTGACACCGAGGAGCATCGCGTCCTGCTGGAGCGGCTGAGCGCACGAGTGGCAGCCAAGAACGCGAGGACCCCGTAATGGACCGTGTCGCGTTAGTCACGGGCGGAACCCGGGGGATAGGCCGTGCCATCACCGAGCGGCTGACGCACGCCGGCGTCGCGGTGGCCGCGGCGTACGCCCGCGACGACATCGCCGCGCACGCGGTGCACGACGAGGCTTCGCGGTGCGGGGCCACCGTGACCCTGCATCAGGCCGATGTCGGGGAGCCGACATCCTGCCAGGAGCTGGTTGCCGAGGTTCTCGAGCAGCACGGGCGGCTGGACTATTTAGTCAACAACGCCGGCATGGTCAACGAGCAGCGCCTCAGCGACGTCAGCCCCGAGGACTGGCACCGACAGGTCGCGGTGAACCTTTCGTCGGCGTTCTTCCTCAGTCAGGCCGCCCTGGCGCACATGACCCAGCAGCGTTTCGGGCGAGTGGTCAACATCGGCTC
>DASYJS010000094.1:0-3014 GCA_035996225.1 Mycobacterium sp.
GCCGCCGCGCCGGTAGCGCATTTCGACGAGGCCGGGATGCGCACCGCCGGTCGGTTGGCCTGGCTGCACTCCGCCTCTACCAGCACGGATGTGCTGCTGGCAGTGCATCCGAAACGCGGCACCACAGCGATGGACGCCATCGGGATTCCTCCCGCAGTTTCGCGGGGTCGCGGTGCATGACGCGTGGGCGCCGTACGACACCTACACCGACGCGGTCCACGCTCTGTGCAACGCCCACGCACTACGAGAGTTGATCTATGTCACCGACACCGCCACCGGACAGGTCGCCGACCTCGCCGACCAGGCCATCAGTGCCCTGCGGCAACTGAACCGGCTCGTCGGCACCGCGCACACCGCCAGCGATGCACCCGATAAGGCCGACCTCGCCCACCACCTGCACCCGCTACGCAGCGCGGTCGTGCTCGGCGCCCAAGCCACCGCTAACCGCGCCAGCAAGGTGGAACGCAACCACCACGCCCTGTTCATCCGGCTGCAAAATCGCCGCGACGACTACCTGCGCTTCGTCACCAACCCCGGCGTCCCGTTCGACAACAATCCGCCAGAGCAGACCATCCGCATGCCGAAACTGCGGACCAAAGTCTCCGGCAGCATGCGCACCCTGACCGGAGCCGAACATTTCGCCGCGATCCGCAGCTACACCGCCACCGCCACCAGACATGGCATAGGCATGCTCGACGCCCTCATCACCGCCGCCTCCGGCAACCCCTGGATCCCCACCACCGCCTGACCAACAGGACTACGCACGGCTCCCGCGCACCTTGATTCAGGGACCTATCCAGTTACTCCCTGGCTACCCAGGCCGGTCGCTGCGTAGTCACATCCCGCACGGGTCGCCGACCGTGAATGGACAGTGCGCCGGGATAAACCGGCGTGAAGAAGGAGATGAGAGCGCTCTACGTCGAAGGGCTAGCGACCCACGATGGCCCCGAGTCCTGCGTGGGCGTCCGTGAGGGCGCAGGCGAAGCGTGGACAGGGGTACGTGCAGGCCGGGCTATTGAGCCGCGAAATCAACGAGAACGGGGTGCCGACGTTGTTGTCCAAAGCGGAAGGCCACATCGCGGACGGCGTTACACGCGAGCCGTCAGCGGACCCCGCGCGGTCGGAGAACCAGGGCATGTACGGAATCTTCACGCGCGAGAACCGGGAGATCCCACGCTCGCCCTTCCGGGTGATGGCCGGGCGGGCCGCTCAGGAAACGCTGAGGCGGTACGCCTGAGATGCACGAGCGTGGGAGGTCAGACAGCCCCGTAGTACCTGCGAAGCCGTCGAACAACGCCGCGAACGCGGGGGCGGAGAGGGTGGAGGAAAGGGGGCTGGCCGAGGGGAACACGACCGGGCCGACACGCCCCGGACACAGAGCCGGGCAAGGCGTGCCAAACGGGCTGGATCGTGTGCGCCAGACAGCACGACAGGATAGGAAGGCACGATTCACGGCGCTGCTGCACCACGTCGATCTGGACCGTCTGCGGGCGGCCTACTGGGCGATCCGCCCGCAGGCCGCGCCGGGGGTGGACGGGGTGACGTGGCAGGCGTACGGGCAGGAGTTGGAGGCGAACCTCGCTGACCTGCACCGGCGGCTGCACGCGGGGCGTTACCAGGCGAAACCATCGCGCAGGGCGTACATCCCGAAGGCGGATGGGCGGCAGCGGCCGCTCGGCATCGCCGCGCTGGAGGACAAAGTCCTCCAGCGGGCCGTCGTCGAGGTGCTCAACGCGGTCTACGAGGTGGATTTCCTGGGGTTCTCCTACGGGTTTCGGCCGAGGCGCGGCCCGCATCATGCGTTGGACGCGCTCGCGGTCGGAATCAAACGGAGGAATGTGAATTGGGTGCTCGACGCGGACATCCGCGAGTTCTTCACCAGGCTTGACCATCGATGGCTGGCGAAGTTTCTGGAGCACCGGATCGCGGACAAGAGGATCCTGCGGCTCATCCAGAAGTGGTTGAACGCAGGGGTCATCGAGCATGGGACATGGTCGAAGACCACGGAGGGTGCACCGCAGGGGGCTTCGGCATCGCCGTTGCTCGCTAACGTCTACCTCCACTACGTCTTCGACCTGTGGGCACAGTGGTGGCGTCGCCACCACGCACGCGGTGATGTGATCACCGTCCGCTTCGCGGACGACTTCACCGTGGGCTTCGAGTACCAGGAAGACGCGCAACGGTTCCTTGCCGATCTCCGCGAACGGTTCGCGAAGTTCGGGCTGGAACTGCATCCGGACAAGACCCGGCTGATCGAGTTCGGACGGCATGCCGCCCGGCGGCGAGCGGCCCGGGGCCTTGGGAAGCCTGAGACTTTCGATTTCCTCGGGTTTACGCACCAGTGTGCGAAGTCGAGGAAGGGCTGGTTCTGGCTGCGACGTGTGACGATCTCGAAGCGAGTGCGGGCGAAACTGCGAGAGGTCAACGAGGATCTCAAGCGTCGCCGGCACGAGCCCGTCCCGGCACAGGGGCGATGGCTACGAAGCGTGGTGCAAGGGCACCTCGCCTACTACGCCGTTCCCGGCAACACCGATGCGGTGGCGGCCTTTCGCACCCAGGTGACTCGGCACTGGTTCAAGGCGCTGCGGCGCCGCAGCCAGCGCACGCGTTTGACCTGGACGCGGATGAACCGCCTCGCAAACCGATGGCTACCTCCCGCCCGTGTAAGGCATCCCGTCCCCGATGTGCGCTTCGACGCCAGAACCCGAGGCAGGAGCCCAGTGCGGTAATTCCGCTCGCTGGGATCTGTGCGGGGGGCCGCCCGCGAGGGCGGTCCCTACCGCGATCGGGTGTGAACCGTCCAGGGTTGGCCGCCGTTGTGTATCCAGACCGGCAGTTCCGCAGTCCTTGAGGAAGGGTAACGTCATGCCACTCGATCCAGAATCTCCGTCTCCGTCCAGAAGTGATGATTTGCCGACGTATGAGGATTTTCGTGCGGGCGTAGGCGAGTTGCGCAGGGACCTAACCACGTTTTTTTCGAATCTCGACGTCGCCTTCGCCCGGGGGCCGCAGTT